>NZ_JBFIGP010000098.1:0-11979 GCF_041602235.1 Paraconexibacter sp. | reverse complement strand
GCGGGTCCTGCGGCTGCGGACGACACCCGCGATACCGAGGAAGAACAGGGAGCTCGCCACGATGACGCCGACGAGGTTGAACTTGTCCCCCTCCTCGTCGAGCGACCGCGCCGTCGCGAACTGACGGTCGGTGACCTTGACGAGACGCTCGGCCTCGTTCTGCTGCGGCACCTCGTACTCCGGTGCGTCGAGCGGGGTTGCGATCTCGTCGGTCTTGTCGTTCTCCCACGCGTCGACGGCGCCACGGAGGTTGTCGTCCATGATCGCCTCCTTGAGATACGACGCGAGGTCCGCGTTGTCGGACTGCGCGGCCTTCGCGTACTCGAGGAAGAGCGCCTGGTCGCGACCGGCGGTCTGCGTGGCCTCGGTGAAGAAGCCGTTGGCGTCGTTGATCGAGCGGATGCCCTCGTTGAACGACTTGATCGAGTCGCCGTCCCGGAGGGAGCCCTGGTAGCTGGCGACCGCCACCAGGATGGCGGCGAGTCCGAGCAGGGTCGCGATGATCGCCTCGAAGCGATCGCGGTGCGTGTCGTTTTCCATGGGTGCGGCCTCCGCGCCGCCGGGTGGTTCGAGGATCGTCCGATCCCGCGGCCGCCGGGTGGCAGCCGCGGGATCGGGTGTGACGCCAGGCGTCCGCTACGCGGACTGGGCCTGGAGCGCCTTGTTGAGGTTGCTCTGCAGGAAGTACGTCCCGACCGGGCCGAGCAGGAGGCTCAGCAGGAAGCCGGGCACGGCCGCCATGCCGGGCTCGAGGCCGACGAGCTTCTCGGCGGCGTTGAGGCGCTTCCACGTCCCGAACAGGGAGAGGAACACCGGGACGATCAGCAGCAGACCGACCGTGACGGCGAGCACCGACTTCATCGGGTCGGTACCGGCCTCGGTCGAGCCCTTCGCCTGACCGATCGCCGCGAGCTCCTTGTTGATCTTGTAGTACCAGACGATCCCGTAGATCCCCAACGTGATCAGCGTCAGGCCGATCACTCCAAGCGGGTTCCGAACGAGTCCGACCTCGCCGCTACCGGCGATCTGAACCTCTTCAGCCATGCTGTCCCCCGTCGCCAGCGCTGCGCCCCCAGGCGCGGCGTGTGGATTCCCGGCGGCGCGGAACGTACCAGTGCGATGGGCGGATGCCAAGCGGTCCGACCTACGACGAGGCAAACGCGATAGCTGTAGCGCCTGTGTTCCGCTCGGTGGACTGCGGCAGGTGGGCGCAGAACGCCTCCAGCACGCTGGCCCGCTCGGCCTGCGGCGAGAACCGCGCGCCGATCGTCGCCGCGATCCCGCGGGCGCGCGTCTCCATCCCCACCGGGTCGGCCCGGTGCGCGTCGAGGACCGCCTCCACCTGCCGGGCGAACGCCACGATGTCCCCCTGGGGCACCGGGTACCCGTGGTCCTGCGTGAAGTAGTCGCGACCGCCCATCCCGTGGTAGCCGACGACCAGGCAGCCGGCCGCCATCGCCTCCTTGGGCGGGAACGGACAGCCCTCGGGATAGCCGAAGCTGAGGAACACGAGCGCGTCGCGCTGGGCGGCGGCGACCTGGGCCTCGTTCATCCCGTCGAGGGGGAGCACCTCGACGTCGCGCAGCGCGCCGCGCTGGCTGAGGATGTTGAGCACCTGGTTGGCCTGGTCGGCGTGCTTGCGCGGCATGAAGGTCAGGCGCCGGGGCCGTCCGCCCGGGTGCTCCGGGGCGAACCACAGCTCGGGATCGAGCTGGTAGGTGATCCGGCGCACGTCGAGCCGCGGGAAGGCGTGGCGCAGGTAGGCGGCGTTGTCGTCGCTGACGCAGATCGCGCCGCTGACCTCGGGGTGGTCGTAGGCCGTCTCGCCCGGGGGCGTCACGGGCGCGTAGCCCGCGAACGTGTTGTAGGCGTTCTGGTTGAAGACGACCTTGCGGACACCGGGGGCGATGGACCCGAGCGCCGGGCCGTACACCTCGGGGACCGCGAGCAGATCGACCCCGGGCCGCGGAGACACCTGCGCGGCGTAGGCGATCGGCGTGGCGTGCTCGAACCACGAGCAGGCGAACCCGGGCTGATCGTGCACCACCCAGGACGGGATGCCCGCGGCGTTGAGGTGATCCACCGCCCGGTAGATGACGCGCACGCCGCCGGACGGCGTGTCGGTGTCGGGGCAGATCAGGTAGACGTGCGGCTGGGGACGGTCCACACCCGGATGATCGGCGCCGGGACCCGCACCTTTACCCGCGGGCCGCTCGAGCGCGCGGCACCTCAGGTGAGAGGACTGCAGAGCAGGTCGACCAGCAGCGCCGGGTCGCGCCGGACCCGATCGGGCGACAGCGCGCCCGGAGCCCGGCCGGGGGCCCGTTCCAGCACCAGCTCGTCGGCGCTCCGGAGCCGGCGCAGCCGGCCGTCCGCGATCAGGCGCTCGTCGACCGCCCCGAGCCGCCCCTCGAACGTCGTGTAGACCGGGGTGCCGAGGGCGACGGCCTCCCGGTTCATCGTGCCGCCGGCGCTGACCACGAGGTCCGCGAAGGCGATCAGCGACGGTGCGTCGATCGCCCGCTCCGGCACGATCACGCCCCCGAACCTGGCGAGGTCGGCGCGCTGCTCCGCGGTCCTGGGCAGGACGACGACCTGACCCTGGTCCCGCAGGCGCCGCAGCGCCTCGGCGAAGACGTCGTTCTCGAAGCGGTGGTAGAGGGCGACCGCGGGGGGTGTCCGGACCACCGCCAGCGGCAGCGCCGGATCCACGCCCAGCTCGTCGAGCACCGCGGCGTCGGGCTCGAGGTCGGCCAGGTAGTACTCCTCCTTCAGCCCCGGGTAGGCGCGGATCTTGCCGCGCGCGCCGTAGCGGTCCAGGCGCTCGGGCGGGATCACGTCGGGCACGACCACCGCGTTCCCGAGCCGGCAGTTGACCGTGTGCTGCACGGTCGCCCACTCGTAGTCGAACATGGTCGACCGGGGGATCCGCAGGAGCGCCGCCGCCACCGTGACGTCGTTGGACCCGTGGCCGAACGCCAGGTCGAACCGGCCTCCGGAGCGCGCCTGCCGACGTGCCCACCGCGCCAGGGCGGTCGACCGGTCCACGAGCCCCAGCCCCTTGGCCGCGAGACGGCCGCCCCGGTGCCGGCCGATGACCTCCGCCTCGATCCCGTGACGCTCGCACAGCGCGACCGTCTGGGCGAAGTCCCGCGCCGTGACCTTCACCTCGGCCCCGCGCTCGCGGAGGACCGCGATGACCGGACGCAGCACGAGCACGTGCGGCGAGTTCGTGAGGTCGATCCAGACCCGCATGCCGCGCTACGTGCTCAGCCCGTCGCGCACGGCGGCCGCCACCTCGGCGACCTGCTCGCGCGTCGTCGCAGCGCTGATGGGCAGCGCCAGGTGGGTACGGGCCGCCTGGCGCGTGCCGGGCAGCTCGCCGACGACGCGCGCGCGACCGTCGGCGAGCAGCGTCTCGACCGCCGGCTGCTGGTGCACGGGCCGCCGGTAGTAGCCGCGGGCCCCGATCCCCGCTGCCGCGAGGCGCTCGGCCAGCGCGTCGGGCGCCTCGGTCCGCACGACGTACAGGTGCCAGGCGACGCGTTCGGCCGCGTCGGTGGCCACCGGGAGCGCGAGCACGTCGGCCAGACCCTCGTCCGCGTACCACCGCGCGACCTGCGCCCGGTGGTCGGCCCACGCGTCGAGGTGCGGGAGCTGCACGCGCAGGATGGCGGCCTGCAGCTCGTCCAGCCGGGAGTTGTAGCCGACCTCGCTGTAGGTGACCTTGTCCTCGCTGCCGTGGAAGCGCAGGGTGCGCACGCGCGCGTCGAGGTCCGCGTCGGAGGTCGTGATCGCCCCGCCGTCCCCGAACCCGCCGAGGTTCTTGGACGGGTAGAAGGAGAACGTCGCGATCGTGCCCAGCGCCCCCGGCCGCCGGCCGTCCGCCGCCACCGAGCCGGCCGACTGGGCGCTGTCCTCCACCACGGGCACGCCGAGGGCCGCGATCTCCCCCACCGGCGCCACGTTGCCGAACAGGTGGACCGCGATCACGGCCTTCGTACGGGGCGTCAGGGCGGCGGCCACCGTCTCCGCGGTCACGCACATCGTCCGCGGGTCGACGTCGCAGAACACGGGGACGGCGCCGGTCGGCGGGATCGCCTCGGCGCTGGCGTAGAAGGTGAAGGAGGGGACGACGACCTCGTCGCCCGGCCCCACGCCCAGCGCGCGGAGCGCGATCGTGATCGCCTCGGTGCCGTTCGCCACGCCCGCCGCGTGGGGCACGCCCAGGTACGCGGCGAACTCGGACTCGAAGGCGGCGCCCTGCGGTCCGAGGATGAAGTGCTCGCTGTCGAGCACGGCGTCGACGGCCGCGCGCAGCTCGGCCCGCAGGGGCTTCAGGGGGCTGCCGGGGTCGAAGAGCGGGACGGCCATGAGGAGCGCGAAGCGTAACCAGCGGGCGCTCGATCGCTACTTTGGGGAACTTCCCATGACCTTGATCGCCACTCTCTCCCTCGTTCTCGCCTCCATCACCGACCCGATCGTGGAGTTCGCGGTCGACGTCGTCGACACCGCGGGCCTGCCCGGCATCTTCGCGATGATGGTCGCGGAGAGCGCCTGCATCCCGATCCCCTCGGAGGCCACCTTCCTCTTCGCCGGCTTCAACGTCGAACGCGGCGAGTACTCGTTCCTCGCCGTCGTGGTCGTCGGCGTGTCCGCCAACCTCGTCGGCTCCTGGATCGCCTACGCGGTCGGCTACTACGGTCGCATCGACATCCTCGAGAAGCACGGCAAGAAGCTCCACATCAAGAAGGAGCACCTCGAGTGGTCGGACCGCTGGTTCGAGAAGTACGGCGACGCCGCCATCTTCTTCAGCCGGATGCTGCCGATCATCCGCACCTTCATCTCGCTGCCGGCCGGTGTCGCGCGGATGCCGTTCTGGCGCTTCACCATCCTCACCACGCTCGGCTGCATCCCGTGGATCGCGGGCCTGACCGCGATCGGCGTCGGCGCCTCCTCACAGTGGGAGGAGTGGAAGGACAAGCTGCACTACATCGACTACGCGGTCGTCGCCGCGATCGTGATCGGCGGCATCTACCTGCTCGTGCGCTGGCGTCGCAACCGCAGCGACGACACCGGCGAGGGCGAGATCCTGCGCGCCGACGCACCAGCCTGATCGTGCCGCGGTCGGGCGACGTCGGTGCATTGACCTTCGCCGACGCGCTCGGCCTCGGACTGCTCCACGGCCCGGCCGAGCTGCTGCCCGTGTCGTCCTCGGGCCACATGACGCTCGTGCCGTGGCTCCTGGACCGGCCGTACGCCACGCGCCTGGACCCCGAGCTCCGCAAGGCGTTCGAGGTCGCGCTGCACGCGGGCACGGCGTTCGCGCTGCTCGTGGCGCTGCGCGGCGAGGTCCAGGACGCGGCGCGGGGCCTGGACACCCGCCGCATCACGTTGCTGGTCGGGTCGTTCGTCCCGCCCGCGGTCGCGGGCTTCGTCCTCGAGCGCCCGATCGAGCGGCGGCTCGGCACGCCCGAGACGATCGCGGCCGGCCTGCTCGTGGGCTCGGCGGCGATGGCCGTCGCCGACCGCCTCGGGCCGTCGGGCCGCTCGCGTGACGAGGCCGGGGCGCTCGACGCGCTGCTGCTGGGACTCGGCCAGGCCTGCGCACTCGTGCCCGGCGCGTCGCGCAACGGGATGACGCTCGCGGTCGCGCGCGCACGGGGGTTCGGCCGCGAGGACGCCAACGTGCTCTCCCGCCACGTCGCGCTGCCGATCATCCTCGGCGCCAGCGCCCTGAAGGGGACCCGGCTGGCCCGCCGCGGACTCCCGCCGGGCATGGCCGCCCGGTTCGTCGTCGGCGTCCTGGCCTCCTTCCTCTCCACGCTGGCCTCCGTCCGGCTCATCCGGCAGGTCGAGCGGGACCGGTCCCTGGCGCCGTACGCGATCTACCGATCGCTGCTGGCCGTCGCGGTGCTGCGCCGGGCGCGCCGCCACCCCTCTGACCGCGTTCTCTGACAGCATCGACCCCGATGACGGGACCGACGGAGAACCAGTACGCCGCCGCAGGCGTGGACACGACCGAGTCCGATGCGGGGGTGGGAGCACTCGTCGACGTGCTGAAGACGATCCGGCTGGACCGCACCAGCGCCTCGGTCCTCCCCAGCGGCCACTACGCCAGCGTCCTGCGGGTCGCCCCGAACCTCGGGGTGGCGATCTGCACCGATGGCGTCGGCTCCAAGCTGGTGGTCGCCGAGCAGGCCGACCGGCTCGACACGGTCGGCATCGACTGCATCGCGATGAACGTCAACGACATCATCTGCGTCGGCGCGGAGCCGATCGCGATGGTCGACTACCTCGCCGTGGAGCGCGCCGATGCCTCCGCGCTGGCCCGGATCGGCGAGGGGCTCAAGACGGGCGCCGAGCAGGCGAACATCGAGATCCCGGGAGGCGAGCTCGCGGTGATCCCCGAGCTCATCCGCGGGCACCCGTCCCCCAACGGCTTCGACCTGTGCGGCACCGCGATCGGCACCGTCGCCCTGGACCGGATCGTCACGGGGGCCGACATCCGGGCGGGGGACGCGATCATCGGCGTGCCGTCCAGCGGCATCCACTCCAACGGCTACACGCTGGCCCGCAAGGCGCTGCTCGAGGACGCCGTGGGCGGCCCCGCCCTCGGCCTGGACGCCACCCCGGCGGAGCTGGGCGGCGCGAGCGTCGCGGACGCGCTGCTCGAGCCCACGGTCATCTACGTGAAAGCGGTCCTCGAGCTGCTCGAGTCCGACGTCCCGGTCGGCGGCCTGGCGCACATCACCGGCGGCGGGCTCACCAACCTCCTGCGCCTCGTGGGGACCCGCCTGGGGTTCTCGATCGAGCAGCCACTGGCCGTGTCGCCCGTGTTCGGCCTGATCCAGGAGCGCGCCCGGGTCCCCGCCCACGAGATGTGGGAGGTCTTCAACATGGGGTGCGGCTTCGTCGCCGTCGTCCCCGAGGACCGCGCCGACGACGCGGTCGGGCTCATGCTCGATCATCACCCGGGGACCGCCCGGATCGGCACCGTGACCGAGGAGGGCGGCGTGGTGCGCGTGCCGTCCCTGGGCGTGGCCGGGACCCGCGAGGGGCTCCGCGCCGCCTAGCATCCACGGCATGAGTGCAGCGCGCGTGCCAGGCGGAGTCGTCCACGAGCTGCCCGCCGACCTGCGGGCAGCGCTCCTCGCCAACCCGACGGCGCTCGACGCCTGGGTCGACATCACGCCGCTGGCCCGCAACGAGTTCATCTGCTGGGTGCAGGACGCCAAGCGCCAGGAGACCCGCGAGCGGCGCATCCGCCGCACCCAGGAGGAGCTCGAGGAGGGCAAGCGCCGGCCCTGCTGCTGGCCCGGCTGCAAGCACCGCGAGCGCACCGGCCGGTAGCGGCTCGACCGGCCCTCGGGCCCCGGCGGCGGGGCCGCCGCCCGCGGATTGACGCGGGGACGCGTGAGGCGGATGCTCACGTGATGGCCTCGACGTACCACGACGGGTCGCGCGCGCTCGACGCGGACTACCTCGTCGTCGGCGCCGGTGCGGCGGGCCTGGCGTTCGCCGATGCGCTCACGGCGCACGCCGACGTCCGGGTGGCGCTGGTCGACCGCCGCCACGGTCCCGGGGGCCACTGGCTCGACGCCTACCCCTTCGTGCGGCTGCACCAGGCCTCGGCGTTCTACGGGGTCGCCTCGACGGAGCTGGGCACCGGCGCCGTGCAGCAGGAGGGCCCGGAGGCCGGCCTGCACGAACGGGCGGCCGCGGCGGAGATCTGCGCCTACTACCAGCGGCTGCTCGAGACGCGGCTGCTGCCCGCGGGCCGTGTCGAGTTCCTTCCCGCGTGCGAGTACCTCGGGGGCGGGGCGCTCGTGTCGCGGGTGTCGGGCGCTCGCCGGCAGGCGCGTCCGGGCTGCCGGATCGTGGACGCCCGCTACGTCGCGCCGGAGATCCCCGCGACCACCCCGCCGCCCTTCGCGGTCGCCGACGGCGCGCGCGTGGTGCCGGTGCACGAGCTACCGCGCCTGGAGTCCGCACCGTCGGAGTTCGTCGTCGTGGGCGCGGGCAAGACCGCGACGGACACGTGCATCTGGCTGCTGCAGCACGGCGTCGACCCCGAGGGCATCGTGTGGGTCCGGCCGCGGGAGCCGTGGATGCTCAACCGCGCCGTCGTCCAGCCCGACCCGGCGGTGTTCGCCGGCATGGGCGCCGACACGATGGAGGCGGCGATCGCGTCGAGCACGCCCGACGAGCTGTTCCTGCGCCTCGAGGCGGCGGGGATCATGGTCCGCATCGACGAGGCGCTCGTGCCCACGATGGCGAAGGCGCCCACCCTCGCGCGCTGGGAGCTCGACCTGCTGCGCAGCATCGAGCGCGTCGTGCGACTCGGGCACGTCCGCGCCGTGGAGTCCGGGCGCATCGTCCTGGATCGCGGTGACGTCGCGGTCGCGCCGGACGCGATCGTCGTGCACTGCGCGGCGGCCGGTCTGCAGTATCCGCCGCTGCGAGCGATCTGGGACGAGCGGGCGATCACCCTCCAGCCGGTCCGCGCGGGATTCCCGTGCCTGGGCGCGGCGCTCATCGGCTACGTCGAAGCCACCCGCGACGAGGACGTCGAGAAGAACCGCGTCTGCCGGCCCTCGCCGCTGGGGAACACCCCTTCCGACTGGGCCGGCATGCAGGCCATCGGCGGTCGTGCGGCGATGGCGTTCGGCGCCGAGCCCGACATCAAGGCCTGGGTGAACGAGGTGGCGCTGAACCCGGCGCGCGTGCCGGCGGCCCGGGCGCCGGAGCCGGCGGTGCGGGCCGCGCTGGGTCGGATGGCGGGCGTGATGGAGGACGGGATCGAGGCGATGGAGCGACTTGCGGGGGTTCGGGGGTGAGGGGTCGGCACCGTGCTGGTCGCGGCTCCGCAGCCCTGCGGTCCGGCGTTCCGAACTAGCCTTCCGAGCGTGGATCTTCAACGTCGCATCGTCTCCCGCCAGGGGGAGTTCCTGTTCTTCGCCCTGACCCCGCCCCGGTTGTCGACCAGCTCGCAAGAGGCCCAGGAGATCGCCGACGTCACGCTGGAGCGCCTCGGCCCTCTCAACGTGGACGGTCTGGTCCTGTACGACATCGACGACGAGTCCGACCGCAACCCCGACGAACGACCGTTTCCGTTCCTGCCGACGATGGACCCGGCCGACTACCTGCATCGACACCTCGGGGCCTGGCACACACCGGTCGTCGTGTATCGCGCGACGGCGAAGTACACCGAGCAGGAGCTCCGCGACTGGATGAGCGACCAGGACACCGCCAGGCGGATGGCGGTGTTCGTCGGCGCGTCGTCGCAGACGAAGCCCGTGGCGACGACGCTACGCACGGCCCAGCGGCTGCGCGCCGAGGTGAAGCCGGACCTGCTCCTGGGCGGCGTGGCCATCCCCGAACGACACACGCGCAACGGCACCGAGCACCTTCGTCTGCTCGCCAAGCAGGAGGCCGGGTGCTCCTACTTCGTCACGCAGATCGTCTACGACGTCAACGCCGCCAAGAACCTGGTGTCGGACTACGCCTACGAGTGCCGCGACCGCGGCATCGCTGCGGTCCCGCTCGTGTTCACCCTGTCGGTGTGCGGCTCGACGAAGACCCTGGAGTTCCTGCGATGGCTCGGCATCGACGTGCCGCGCTGGATCGAGAACGACCTGCGCCACGCCAACGACCCGCTCGACGCGTCCGTCGAGCATGCCGAAGCGACCGCGCTGGAGCTGATGACCTACTGCCGTCGCCTCGGCGTGCCGTTCGGCATCAGCATCGAATCGGTGTCGATCCGCAAGGTGGAGATCGAGGCGAGCGTGCGCCTGGCAGCCCGGCTCGGCCCCGCGCTCGTGCGCTGACCTGATCCTGGGCACCGCCACGCCCCCAACGGGGCGAGCCGGACCCTGCTGGAGCAGAGTTCCCCCGCCGAGCTCGAGCGTGGGCGGGCCGCGGCGTCAGTCGTCCGCGGGCTTGCGCTGCGCGCGGGTGCGGTCCCGCTGCGCCTTGGCTCGCGCGGCCACCACCTTGGATCCGGGCATCGCCCGCATGATCGTGTCGGTCGTGCGCGCGGGCGCGGCGATGTCGCGCAGCACCAGCTCCACCGACGCCAGGCGCTGGTTGAGATCGCGCACGTCCTTGGAGATGCGTCCGACGTCCTCCATCTTCTGCAGCACCCGGACCAGCTGGTGGAAGTCGTCGAGCGCGCGCAGCACGAGGTTCGGACCCTGCGTGATGAGCCGAAGCATGAGGCCGACCGTAGCGGACGCCCGCCGCAGGAGCGAGGGGACCGGACCTCAGAGCCGCACGTAGCCGAGCGCGCTGCCGGCCGCGTGCGTGCGTCGCGCGACCATGTCCGAGGAGTTGCCCTCGATCGTGTGGACGGTGCCGTCCGGATCCACGGACTCGACCACGCCGATGTGCTCGTCCCAGACGATGAGATCCCCGGGGTTCGGGGTCGCCGGTGCCCCCGACGAGTTGGGTACGGCGCGACCGGTGCGCTGCGCCCACGCGTAGACCGCGTCGACCGACGCGAACCCCTGGCCGGACTCGCCGAGCGGCGTGCCGGCCTGCTGCGCCACCCAGCTCGTGAAGTAGGCGCACCACGGGCCGACGCCCGGGGCGCCGCGCATCGCGCTGCGGTACTGGGCGATCCGGGAGCCGTCGTTGGACCCGGGAGGATGCTCGGTCACCCCGAGCTCGCCGACGGCGAGCGCAACCCGCCGGGACCCAGCGGCCGACGCGCCCGGGACGACGCCCGCCGCACCGCCGACGCCCGACAGCCCGGCGACCGATCCCTGCCATCCGGTCGCGGTCCCGGACGCCCCGCCCAGCAGCGCAGCGGGCACGCCCTGCGCGCTCGTGAGCTGCTGCGCGAAGCTCGTCGCCGACGCCGGCTTCGGGGGGCGCGGAGCCGTGAGCTGCTGCAGCTCGCTGATGCGAGCGATCACGGTCTCCAGGCTCATCGTCACGGTAGTCGGCCACGACCCGCGGGCGTTGAGCCCGGACGCGCGAACGGGCGGCCTCCGAGGAGACCGCCCGTCGCGGTGCTGCGATACGGCTGGACCAGCTGGACCGGGGGTTGCCCCCTCGCTTACCGCAGCAAGCTCAGGACGCCCTGGGGTGCCTGGTTGGCCTGGGCGAGCATCGCCTGACCGGCCTGGCTCAGGATCTGGCTCTTGGTGAACGACACCATCTCCTCCGCCATGTCCACGTCACGGATCCGCGACTCGGCGGCGACCAGGTTCTCGACCGCCGTGGCCGACGCCCCGAGAGCGTGGGTCATGCGGTTCTGGACCGCGCCGAAGGTGGACCGGGCCGAGGAGACCGCGGTGATGGCCGCGTCGATCTCGGAGATGTCCGCGGTGCCCGCCTGCGTCAGCGAGTAGAACGCGGTGCCGACGGTGCTGCCGAGGCTGATCGTGGCCGCCGAGATGGTCTGCCCGTCGTTGGCGCCGACCTGGAACGTCACGGAGCCGGAAGCGTTCAGCAGCTGGATGCCGTTGAACTCCGCCGAGCTGCCGATGCGCTCGATCTCGGAAGCCAGCTGGTTGACCTCCGTCTGGATGGCGTCACGCGACGCGGCCGACAGCGAGCCGTTCTTGTACTGCACGGCCAGCTCGCGGACGCGCTGGAGCATGGAGTGCACCTCGTTGAGGGAGCCCTCCGCCGTCTGCACCAGCGAGACGCCGTCCTGGATGTTGCGCTGGGCCTGCGCGAGACCGCGGATCTGCCCGCGCATCTTCTCGCTGATCCCGAGGCCGGCCGCGTCGTCGGCGGCACGGTTGATGCGGTAGCCGGAGCTCAGGCGCTCCATGCTCTTCGAGGCCATCGACGTGGTGTGGTTCAGCTTGTTCCAAGCGCTGAGGGCGTCGACGTTGTTCTGGATGCGAAGGGACATGCGGTCTTCTCCTTGAAGCCGGTAGTTGTCAGGTCCCGGAGCTCGTCCATGAGCTCCTTACAGCTGGAGTTGTCGGCGTTCCCGCAGGGAACTTGAGTCGGGGGGGGGGG
>NZ_JBFIGP010000097.1:0-12317 GCF_041602235.1 Paraconexibacter sp. | reverse complement strand
TGATGACGCCGGGGTGATCGTGCATCACCGCGCAGAGCGTCTCCTGGTTGCTGCGGAAGTCGGCCTCCTGGCCGTCCTTGATGTCCCAGCGGATCTTGAGCATGAAGGGCATGGGGTGGCGCTCCTCGGGCGTCGAGCAGGATGGGTCAGCCGACCCTACACCCGCGCCTACAGGCCGCTGGGAGTGTGGTCCAGCCGCGCGACGCCCTCGTCGATCGCCGCCTCGCGCACCGCGGCGGTCACCCGCTCGTGGACGTTGTGGTCCAAGGCGTCCGGGACGAGGTCGTCGCCCTCGGCGAGGGCGCTGATCGCGTGGGCGGCAGCCAGCTTCATGCGGGTGGTGATGCGGTCCGCACCGGAGAGCAGCGCGCCGCGGAAGATGCCCGGATAGCCGATCACGTTGTTGACCGAGCGACCGTCCGCGGCATACGCGGCGCCCGCCGCGCGAGCCGCGTCGGGGTCGATCTCCGCCACGGGGTTGGTGAGCGCGAGGATCGCCTGCCCGGGCCGCACCATCGCGGGCGTGATGAGTCCCGGCCGCCCCGTGGTCGCCACCACGATGTCCGCGCGCGCGAACACGTCCTCCATGGTCGTGACCTCGATGCCCTGCTCGACGGCGCGCTGATGGCTCACCGGGTTGGGATCGAAGGCCAGGACCTCCTTCGCCCCCGCTTCGCCGACCAGGCCGGCGATACCCGACCCGGCGGCGCCCAGGCCGAGCTGCCCGACGGTCACCTCGTGCAGGTCGCGGCCGAGCGCGCGGCAGACGGTGAGCACCGCCGCAACCGTCACGACGGCCGTGCCGTGGACGTCGTCGTGCATGACCGGCTGCCCGAGCTCCTCGATCAGCCGCCGCTCGATCTCGAAGCACTCCGGCGCGCTGATGTCCTCGAGGTGGATACCGCCGAAGCCCGGAGCGATCATCTTCACGGTCCGGACGAACTCGTCGACGTCCTTGGTGTCGATGAGGACCGGGACGGCGGAGATCCCGGCGAACTGGGTGTAGAAGACCGCCTTGCCCTCCATCACCGGCATCGAAGCCACAGGCCCGATGTCCCCGAGACCGAGCACCCGCGTGCCGTTCGTGCAGATCGCGACGGTCCGGCCGATCGCGGTGAAGCGCGAGGCGAGCGCGGGGTTCTCGGCGATCGCCGAGCAGACCCGCGCGACGCCGGGCGTGTAGACGTCGCGCATCTGCTGCGGTGTCTCGACCGGGGTGACGGCGTGCATCCGCAGCTTGCCGCCCTCGTGCCGCAGGAACGCGCGGTCGTGGTGCCAGACCAGGCGCACCCCGTCGAGCTTCCCGAGATCCTCGGCGAGCTCCCAGCCGTGCTGCGGGTCGCGGACCTCTACGGTGATCTCGCGGTCCGTGAGCTCGCGCCCGAGGTGGATCGTGACGATGTCGCCGATCAGGCCGCCGTGCTCGGCGATCACGCCCGCGACCTTCGAGAGCTGACCCGGTCGATGGGGAACCTGCAGCTTGTACGTCACGTCGAGCGCCATGGTGCGAACCGTATGGGAAGGGACCTCGTCAGCTGAAACTGGCTACGTAGCCAGTCCGCCCACTAGGCTTGGGACATGTCCCTTGCCGGCCCCCCGCCCCCGTCACTGCTGGAGCGCTCGCCGTACGGGCGGATGGCCCTCGACCTCCGCGTCGAGGCGCGTTCCCGGACGGCGATCCCCTTCCCGCCGGGAGACACGCGCTTCAGCGTCACGCGCACCCAGCGGTTCGCCCGTAACCCGCTGCCCATCCTGCTCGACGCCTACGACCGGCACGGCCCGGTCTTCACGCTGCGGATCCTCCACGGGCTCGTCGTCTTCGTCCTCGGACCGCAGGCCAACCACCACCTGCTGGTGTCGAACGCCAAGAACTTCTCGTGGCGGCAGGGACACTTCTCCGATCTGCTGCCACTGCTGGGCGACGGGCTGCTCACCATCGACGGGGACTTCCACCGCCGGTCGCGGAAGATCATGCTGCCCGCGTTCCACACCCAGCGCATCCGCGAGTCCTACGCGACGATCGAGGCGGAAACCGAGCGGGCGCTGCCGCTGGTGCGGGTCGGCGAGACGCTCGACCTCTACCACTGGACGCGCGAGCTGGCCCTGCGGATCGCGATGCGCGCGCTGTTCGGGCTGGACCCCGACCGCAGCGCCCGCGACGTGGACGCCGCCGAGGAGTTCGAGCAGGCCCTGGGCTTCTACGCGCGCGACTACACGTTGCAGATCCTGCGCGGGCCCTTCACGCCGTGGGCGCGGATGCACCGGGCGCGGCAGCGGCTCGACGCGCTGATCCTGTCGGAGATCACGCGGCGCCGTCGCACCGGCGAGCGGGGTGAGGACATCCTGTCGCTCCTGCTCGACGCGCAGGACGAGGACGGCTCGCGCCTGTCGGACCAGCACGTGCGCGACGAGGTCATGACCCTGCTGTTCGCCGGGCACGACACGACGACCTCGACGATCTCCTTCATGTTCTACGAGCTGAGCCGCAATCCCGACGCACGCGACCGGCTGCGTGACCGGCTCGCCGCCGGCGACGACGGCGGCGAACTGCGCCGCGTCATGGACGAGACGCTGCGGCTCTACCCGCCCGCGTGGGTCGGCCCGCGCCGCTCCATCGAGGCGTTCGAGCTGTGCGGGGTCCGGGTGCCCGGCGGCGTCCCGGTGAACTACTCGTCGTGGGCCAGCCACCGCCTGCCCGACGTGTGGGAGCAGCCCGACGCGTTCCGGCCGGAGCGGTTCGCCGAGGGCGGTGAGGTCAGCAAGCTGCCCAAGGGCGCCTACGTGCCGTTCGGCGGAGGCTCGCGCACCTGCATCGGCATGCGGTTCGGGCAGGCCGAGATCGCGGTGATCGCCCGCGCGCTCATGGAGCGCTTCGACCTGGACCTCCTGCCCGGCTACCACCTGCGCACGAGGCAGATGCCGACGATCGGCCCGGTGGGCGGGCTGCCGATGCGGGTGCGCGCAGCGGCGTGAGCCGGGACGGGCTAGGTTCGGGTGGTGTCCGGACCACGCCCCGCCGTCGACGTCATCGCACCGGTGGCCGCGGACGCCGTGGTGGTGCGAGCGGTGCTCGACCGGCTGCGCGCCCTGCACCTCCGCCCCGGGGACACGATCACGGTGGTCGACAACCGCGGCGTGGGGGTGACCGATCCCGACGTGCTGGTGGCGACGGACGTGCGGACCTCCTACTACGCGCGCAACGCGGGCGCCGCGCGGGGGACCGCCCCATGGCTGCTGTTCCTCGACGACGACGTCGACCCTCCGGCGGACCTGCTCGACCGGCTCTTCGATCCGGTCCCCGGCGACACGACCGGGGTGCTGGCGGGGGCCGTGCACGACTCCGACCCCGGCCCGAGGGGCTCGATGGCCGAACGCTACGCGTATCTCAAGTCGTCCATGAGCCAGGCGATCACGCTCGCGCCCGACCGGGGCGATCGCGGGTTCGCCCAGACCGCTAACGCCGCCGTCCGCCGGGTGGTCTTCGAACGCGTCGGAGGGTTCCGCCCGGACGTGCGATCCGGCGGTGATGCCGACCTCTGCTGGCGTGTGCGGGCGGCGGGGTTCGAGCTCGAGCACCGTCCGGACGCGGCGGTCGTCCATCGCAACCGCAGGACGGTCGGCGCGATGCTGGGCCAGCGGTTCCGACACGGCACCGGGGCCGCCTGGCTGGACGCCGAGCATCCAGGGGCGATGCCGGCGCGGCGGTGGCCCGGGCTGCTGTGGTGGGGCGCGCGCCGCGGCGTCGCCGGTCTCGCCGCCCTGCGCCGCGGTGATCGCGACGCGGCGATCCTGGGGCTCCTCGACGGCCCCACCGTGTGGGCGTTCGAGCTCGGGCGGCGCATCCCCAACCGGCCCCTGCCCCGCCGGCGCTGACGCGCCGCGGGCCCACCCCGCGCCCTACCGATCAGTACGCGGCCCGGCGCCCGACGCGCCGGCGCAGCACCGGCACGCGGAGCGCCCCCACGCGCAGGCGTTCACGCCGGCTCAAGCGGCGGACCTCCGCGACCGACGCCCAGGCACGCAGCGCACCGGCCACATCGCCCGTGCGCGCAAGCCCGTCGGCCAGGGCCGCGAGGTCTGCCGCACGAGCCGCGGCGATCGCCGCCCCGTCGGCGGCAAGTGCGACGTGCGCTGCGTGCACCTCGAGTTGCGCCCGGGCGAGCCCGGCCACGTCGGCGGTCAGGCCCCCCGGATGACGGCGGTAGCGCACCACGGCCCCGGGCACGCACAGGGCATCGCATCCGGCCGCGCACAGCCGCAGCCACAGGTCCCAGTCCTCGGCGACGCGCACGGGGCCGAGCATCCCCCCCACCCGTTCGAGGGCCTGCCGGCGGATCACCACGCTGGACGTCGGCACGGGGTTGGCCGAGAACAGCGCAGCGCCGAACTCCGCGGCCGCGTGGCGGCCCGCCGCAGGCTCGGCCCACTGCTCGCCGGTCTCCCGCCCGTCGACCCCGATCACGCGCGCGCGTCCGAAGCACCACCCGACCTCCGCGGCCTCCGGCGCGGCCATGGCCGCGATCTGGCGGCCGAGCTTCCCCGGCTCCCACACGTCGTCGGCGTCGCAGAGGGCGATGAGGTCGCACTCCGGGGCGAGCGCGTCGACGCCGGCCGCCCGCGCCACGGCAGGGCCGGCCGCGACGTCGCGCCGCAGCAGGGTGACGCGCTCGCGGTGCTCGGGGTGCAACCGCACCGGCAGCGGCGACCCGTCGTCCACGACGACCACCTGCGCGGCAGGCTCGTCCTGGACGAGCACGGCGTCGAGGGCCTCCGCCAGGTACGGCGCGAAGCCGTGGACGGGGATCACGACGCCGACGGACACCGGGGGGACGCTACTTGCGTCGCGTGACGAAGGGCGAACGGCCCGCTACTCTGGGGTTTCCCGTTCCCCGGTTCGGAAGGCCTTCACCTGCCGCAGCTCCATACGCCGCAGACCGCACTCGGCTGGCGCCCGCGCATGGCGCGCGCGCTCCAGCGTCTCGAGCTCGGCTCGGCGAAGGCCGCCCGCGTCGTGTCCGTGGACCGTGGACGTCTCCTCGTCGTCGACGACGGGACGGGCCCGCGTCCCGCGGTCGTGTCCGGCACCGTCCGGCACCGGGGCACCGACGAGACCGCGTTCCCGGTCACCGGCGACTGGGTGGCGCTCGACGGCGACCGCGTCCTCGCCGTCCTCCCCCGCCGCGGACTCCTGCAGCGACCGACACCCACGGGCCCGGAGCCGCTCGTCTCCCACGTCGACCTGGTGCTCGTCGCCCATGCGCTCGCGGAGGACCGGGCGATCGACCGCCTGCCCCGCTTCACCGCGCTGGCCGCCGCCGCGGGAGTCCCGTCGGTGGTACTGCTCACCAAGGTCGACCTGCTCGACGAACCGGCTGCAGCCGCGCAGGAGATGTCCGAGGCGCTCGGCGGCGCCCGGGTGGTCGCGGTCAGCTCCACCACCGGGCTCGGGCTCGATGCGGTGCGGGAGCTCATCCCGATCGGGACGACGGCCGCCGTGCTCGGCGCCTCCGGAGCGGGCAAGTCGACGCTGGCCAACACGCTGCTGGGCGAGGATCGCCAGCGCACGGGAGCGGTGCGTGAGGACGACGGTCGTGGCCGCCACATCACCGTCCGCCGCGACCTCCTGAAGCTGCCGAACGGCGGGCTCCTCATCGACACCCCGGGCCTGCGCACCGTCGGGGTACGCGGCGATGTCGGCGCGGCCTTCGACGACATCACGGAGATCGCGGCCAGTTGCCGCTTCGGCGACTGCCGGCACGAGCAGGAGCCGGACTGCGCGGTCCGGGCCGCACTCGAGGACGGCACGCTCGCGCAGTCGCGCTTCGCCGCGTTCCTCGCACTGGGCGAGGAGGCCGCGGGCGTCGCAGCACGCGAGACCGCGGTGGCACGCCGAGCGGGGTCCGGACGGCGCCCGCGTCCGACGGACCCGTCGGCAGGCACGCGGCGCGAGTTGCGCCGCCAGCAGCAGGACTGACCCGCGGACCGAGCCCGCGGCGCTACCCCGCGCGCCGCAGGAAGCTGCGCAGTCCGGCGGTCGTGCGGATCGCCGAGCGGTCGTAGACGCCGACGTACCGCAGCCGTCCGTCGCGCAGGCCCAGCAGCACACCCGACCGCCGCGACGACTCGAAGAACGTGGTGCGACCGACACGGACGCGCCGGACCCGGCGCGGGAACCGGCGTCGGACGGTGCGGCTGCTGGACCCCGGACGGACCCGGGCGACCTTCACCGCGGGGCTCGTGGTCAGCAGCAGCGCGGTCGGGGTGTCCGGGTCGGTCCCTCGCGTGCCGCTGCGGTCTCCGCGCTGCCCCACGAGCACCTTGCCGCGTGCGCTCAGGCAGTACCGCAGGTAGCCGCGATGGACGCGGACCGGCGCGCCCAACTGGGCCCGCACCCGGGACTCGGGGTCACGGAGCCGCAGGGACGCCAGACGTGTCCGCGAGACGGTCCCCGCCAGCGTCGGACACCGCGCGACCGGCGCCGCGCCCGGCCCGTCGTCGCCCGCCGGCGGCGCGGCGTACACCGGCCGGGACGGATCCGCCGCCCGCTCGATGCACGCGGGGTCGGCGTCGAGCTCGTTGCGGGTGATCACCCCGCCGGTCCCCGGACCGAAGTGGCGGCTGAACTCGCTGGGAATCCCTGGGATCTGGGAGGGGTCGGACGTCCGCCCGTTGATGTTGAAGTTCGTGACCCAGGCCCCGCCCTCACCGCGGGCCTTGTCGAAGAAGTAGTGCCCGTCGTACTCGTAGGTCTTCGTGGTCTCGTCGTCCTGTACGAACGACCCTCGCCAGTGGTCGGACTGGAAGTAGAAGCACTTGGGCACGGCGGCCGCGACCCGGGCCGGCTCCTGCAGCAGGAACTGCACGACGCCGAGTTCACTGACGTTCTGACGCCGCTTGTCGAACTCGACGCAGTAGGGGTCGGCGGCGGGATCGGGCACCGCGGCCTCGAAGCCGGCCTGCTGCAGCGTGCAGCGGAACGGGTTGGTGCCGTCCCACCCGGTCGGGGACTGCGCCGCCTGGGCGGACCCTGCGGCGGCCAGCGACACGGCGACGGCGACGATGAGTCCGACTGGCTCCCACCTCATGTAACGGAGTGTATATTGAACGCGTGCGTTCGGAGGAGGCAACCCGGCGGGAGTTCCTGGCACGCGCCCTCGCCACGGGCCTCGCGGCGACCGTGGCGGGCGCCCTACCGACGGCCCGTGCGCTCGTGGCACCGGAGGCCGCCCGCGCGCAGGACCCGGGCTTCGACGCCGCCACGCTCCAGGCGTTCTACGACACCATCATCCCCGGCCGGAAGGTCACGACGACGAGCCTCGGGGCACCCGTCCACCCGAAGGCGATCCTCGGCGTCGACGACCGTCCCGGCGCGGTCGAGGCCGACGCCCTGGCCCTCGGCAACCACCCGCTCATCGGCTTCGCGTACCTGGCGCCCGCGTTCCTCGCCGACCTCGAACTGCGCGCCGCGGCCGCCGGCGGCTCCGACTTCCTGTCGCTGGACTGGGACGGACGCGAGGCCGCCTGCCGGTCGGGGTTCGCGTTCGACAACCCGCTGCGACTCACCTGGGAGGCCGCCGGCGCAGTGCCGTTCGTGGCCTTCTGCGCCGCGGGCATGATCCCCGAGCAGACCGCGGAGAAGGCGGTCGGCTACCGCGTCATGGGCCTCCCCGGGCGCGTGTCGGCCGGGTACGCCGACGCCAGCTACCGCCGGCGGCTCTCACGCGAGCGGACGAAGACCGGGAACCTGCCATGAGCGAACGCGTCGACGTCCTCATCGCCGGATCCGGCTTCGGCGGCGCGATCGCCGCCTACCGGCTCTCCGAGCTGTACCGCGCCGCGGACCAGGACCCCAAGGCGGTGCTGGTCCTCGAACGCGGGCCCCGGATGCAGCACACGGACTTCGCCCAGTCGATGCACGTGGAGCACCTGTCGAAGGTCTACGAGCTGGTCCAGGGGCAGGGCGCGCAGTTCGTCACCGCGACGGGCGTCGGTGGCGGTTCCAACCTCTACCTCGCCGCTTCGCTGCGGGCGCCCCGGGAGACGTTCGAGCGACGCGACCGCAAGCCCGGCGACGGCCCCGACCGCCGCATCTGGCCGGCTGCGATCAGCCGCCAGACGCTTGACCCCTACTACGCACGGGTGGAGGCCGCACTGCGCGTCCAGCGTCCGACGTGGTCGCAGGTCTCACGCAGCGGCGGCCTCTTCGCGGCGACCCTGGACGCCCAGGGCCACACGTGCGACCGCGTGCCGCTGGCGATCAGCGCCAAGCGCTGCGTCGACGCGAAGTGGTGCCACACCGGCTGCATCCACGGCGCCAAGAACACCGTCAACACCAACTACCTTGCGAGCGCAGAGGCCGCCGGGGTCCGGGTCCGGCCCCTGCGTCGCGTCGAGTCGGTCCGGCAGAGCAGCGCGCGGCCCTATCGGTACATCGTGACCGTGAGCGTGATGGACCCGGTGAGCAAGCAGGCCACCGGCAGCGAGGAGATCGAGTGCAAGGCGCTGATCCTCGCGACCGGCGCCATGAACGACGCCCCGATCCTCCTGCGCTCCCGCAACGACCTCCCGGCCCTGAGCGAGCAGGTCGGCCGCCACCTGGGCGGCAACGGTGACCACGTCGCCGCGATCGAGTACGACCCGAAGAGGGTGCGCGACGTCCTCGGCCTGCCCGGCTACGGCGCGTTCCACAAGGGCAAGCCGATCACGACGATGACCTACGACTTCTGGGTCGGGCGCCGCTCCAACCGCTACGACGGCACGCGGTTCACCCTCCAGGAGATCTTCCTGTCGTCGCTGACCAACTTCCTCTACGACGACGGACGCGCGCCCTCGGGCGAGCCGTCGTTCTGGGGACGGCAGAAGAAGGACGCGATCGCGAACTGGAGCAACCGCATCGAGTTGCTCGCGATGGTCGAGGACACGATGGACGGCACCTTCCTGAGCGCCTCCCCCACCGGGGGCGGCGCCGTGCCCCTGGGATCTGGCCCGGTGTCGTTCGGCACGTTCAGCTACGCGCAGTCCGACCAGTCGATCAAGGTCCGGGAGGCGGCCGACCGGGCCATGGCCCGCATCGCCTCCCACCGCGGCCTCGGCCGCTTCATGAAGCTCACGGAGACGCGCGGCATCTACGCCGCGCATCCGCTCGGCGGCTTGCGCATGGCGGAGTCGCCGGAGCTGGGCGCCGCCTCGCCCGAGGGACGGATCCACGGCTACGAGGGCCTGTTCGCGTTCGGCTCGTCGATCATCCCCACCTCGCTGGGCGTCAACCCCTCGCTGACGATCGCCGCGGTCGCGGAGCGCTGCGCCGAGCAGCTGATCGCCTCCGCGGGTGACCTCGGGCTGCCGACGGCGCCTGCGGGATTCCGCCACGGGGTGCCGCGGGAGATCATCGGCGAGCGGGTCGAGACGCCGGGCCGTCCGCGCCCCCCGAGGCGCCGTCGCAGGCGTCGCCGTCGCCGGACCGGGCGACGCTCCAGAACGGCCTGAACCCCGGCCCCGTAGGATCTCGCCATGAGCGAGGATCGCGTCCGTATCGACATCGCCGACCGCGTCGCCACCGTGACGATGGTCCGCGTCGACAAGCACAACGCGCTCGACGAACCCATGTTCCGCGCGTTGCACGACGCGACGGAGCGGCTCATCGCCGACGAGTCGGTGCGCGCCGTGGTCCTGCGTGGGGAGGGCAAGAGCTTCTGCTCGGGCCTCGACGTCCCGAGCTTCTACCAGGAGGGCGCGATGCCCTCGGACGGCCTGCTCGAGCGCGAGCCCGGACAGATCGCCAACTTCGCCCAGCGCGTCGCGACCGACTGGTCCGCGATCCCGGTCCCGGTGATCGCGGCCCTCCACGGCAACGTGTTCGGCGGGGGCGCCCAGATCGCGCTCGGGGCGGACATCCGCATCGCCGCCCCCGGGACCCGGATGTCGATCATGGAGATGAAGTGGGGCCTGATCCCCGACATGGGCATCACGCAGTCCCTGCCGCGACTCGTCCCCGTGGACGTCGCGAAGGAGCTGACCTACACGGGGCGGATCGTCGACGGGGCCGAGGCCAAGGCGCTCGGGCTCGTGACGCGGATCGAGGAGGACCCCCACGCGGCGGCCGACGCGCTCGCCCGGGAGATCGCCTCGAAGTCGCCGGATGCCGTCCGGCGGGCCAAGACGCTGTGGGAGGAGGCCTACGTCGGCGGCCTGTCCCCGGCCGACGGCCTCATCCTCGAGACGGAGCTGCAGCGCGAGATCATCATGAAGCCCAACCAGCTGGCCGCGGTGCAGGCGGGCTTCAGCGGCGAGCCGGCGCAGTTCGCCGATCCCACGCCCTCGAAGGTGCAGACCACCGCGCAGGCGGTCTGACCGCGCAGGGCGGGGCTCGGCGGCCCCGACCTGCGCGACAGCGCTCCTACTTCAGCCGGAGGTTGGCGCTGCGCGTCCGGCCGCCCGCGACGACCGTGATGCGGTAGGTACCGGCGACCATCGCCCGCCGGCCGCGGAGCACGACGCGGGCCGAACGGCCCTTGCGTGCCGCCCTGCCGCTGGCGACCAACCGTCCCTTCCGCGTGATCCGCACCGAGATGGTCCGACCGCGGGCGGCGCTCTGGGACAGCCGCACGGTGCACGTCACCTTCGGCGTCCGGGCGCCGGTCACCAGGCAGACCACCTGACCGTCGCGTCCCTTGGGACCGAGGCGACCGGCCGGTCCGCGCAGACCACGCGGACCCTGCGCGCCGTCCTTGCCGTTCGCGCCGTCCTTGCCGTCGACGCCGTCCTTCCCGTCGGCCCCGTTCCTGCCGTCGGCACCGGCAGGCCCCTGCGCCCCCGGCTGCCCGCTCGCGCCCGCCGGACCGGCCGGACCCTGCGCCCCCGGCTGACCGTTCGCGCCCGCCGGACCCGCCGGACCGGGTGCGCCGTCCTGACCGTTCGCGCCGTTCTGACCCGCCGGACCCGCCGGGCCGGGCGCGCCATCCTGACCGTTCGTGCCGTTCTGACCCGCCGGGCCGGCCGGACCGGGCGCGCCGTCCTGGCCGTTCGTGCCGTTCTGACCGTTCGTGCCGTTCTGACCGGCGGGACCCGTCGGTCCGGTGGGGCCCGCAGGCCCGGTGGGACCGGCCGGACCCTGGCCGCCGCCGGCGACGGGGCCCCCGAAGTCCGGAGCCAGCGTGTACCCCGCCGGAAGCGTCTTGGGCGCCGGCGTGCGGACCGGGCCGACACCGGGCGCCTCGGTGACCGGGATCCTCGCCTCGAGGTTGGTGATGACCACCGGTGTCTGGCCGTTCGCCGGCCGGCTGTACGGGGCGTCCACGGCCAGGACCTCGACCTTCACCGTGTGGCCGGGCGCGAAGTGCCACCCGTTCGGGTGCAGCTGGAACACCTCTTCGGCAGGGATGTTGCCGGTGACCTGCTTGACGCGCAGCAGCCCACGCGCGACGAGCGTCTGCGACCCGTCGGGCGCGATGTCGAGCAGGCGCGCGGCGAGCTGGTTCGTCGGCCCGACGGACAGCACGTTGAAGCTCAACGTGGGGGACCCGAGCAGGGTGAACCCGGTGTCCGGGACCGCCTGCCGGATCACCGCCGTCCCCGGCGCGTCGACGTCGTCGGAGGTCGCGCACGCACCGGATCCCGCGACCGGGTCGAACGCCTGTCCCGCACGCGGGTCCCCGCCGCTCGTCACGACCTGGGTCTGCGGCGCGCTGATCCGCACCTCCCCCGGTGCGAGCCGCGCCCAGTCCGGCGCGACGTGCTCGGGCCCCGAGGACGCGGTCTTCGGGCAGGTCTGCAGGATCGCCCGCGCGTCCTCGGCCGGACGGTCGCCGACCCCGCCGAGGAAGTGGTCGAGGAACGCCTGCTGGCGGGCGTTGAGGCGGCTCACGTCGGCCCCCTTGTTCTGCCCGCGCTGATGCCCGTAGTCGAGGAAGTACGTCGACACGTAGGCGTCGGGGAACTCCGCCTTCGTGCGGTTGCGGAACCGGATCGCCTCGTCCGCGGGGAACAGGTCGTCGGTCCACCCGCTGGAGATCAGCAGCGGCGCGGGCGCCTGGCGGTGATCGATGTAGAACGAGGAGTGGTGGCGCTTCAGCTCCTCGACGATGCTCGGCGTGAGCGGGTTGAGGTCGTACGGATCGCCCGCGAGCACGCCGAGGTACCAGGTGTAGAGATCGGCTCCGGGCGCGGTGAGCGGCACCGCGTACTGCGACCCGAGGATGCCGGTCGCGAAGAGCCCGGTGACGAACGTCGCCTTCATCACGCCGACGCGGTCCCCGTAGCTCGGGCCGTTGGCGTAGTCCAGCGTGCGGCCGGTCGGGACGAGCGAGTACGCGAGGTCC
>NZ_JBFIGP010000096.1:0-12370 GCF_041602235.1 Paraconexibacter sp. | reverse complement strand
CATCCACCCCAACGCGCCCGCGCTCGAGACGTTGAGGTTGCGGCCGTAGTCGGTCTCGATCTCGTTGATCGCCGCCAGGATCTCCCAGCGAATCCCGTACTCGATCCCCGCCGCCTGATAGATCGGCAGCAAGAACGGCGGGATCCGGAACTTCTCGATGAAGAAGTTCGGCACACCCACCGGAGCCACACCCGGCAACGACAGCGCGTAGGTCGGGTTGACCTCCGTCGGAGACCCGTCGGCGTTACGCAGCTTCGTCGCCTTGCGGCGCTGCGCGGCCTCCTGCTTGGCGGCAGCCCGCTCCGCGGCCCGCTTGACCGCCTCGGTGCTCTTGCCCGGCGAACGCTTGGCCTTGCCCGACGTCTCCTGCGACTCCTGCTCGGGCTCCACCTCCGGCGCACCCGGGATCGTGTGGGACTCCCCGCCCGGCTCCTGCGCGGGCGGCGCAGGGTCCTTGGCCGGCGGCAGGCTCACGGCAGGCGGAACGCCGACCTCGGTGATGCCCACGATCGGGAGGTCGATCCCCGGGATCTTCACCTGGTTCAGCGGCGTTCCCGCCGGGATGTCGAGGGTCACCGTGATGACCGAACCGCCCAGCAACGTGACCTGGAACGTACGGGGATCGGCGCCGGCACCCGTGACCGTCGAGCCGAAGCCCGCGGTGAAGACACCAGCAGTGGTCAGACCCAGAAGCAGCTTGCGCTTGTTCATGCGATTGTGCGGGCTCCTCCCCCCGCGAGCTCGGACGTGCCGTAGACATCGCCGCCCAGCGCGGCGACCCTACCACGGTCCCCTGTCCGAGTTCGCAGGACGCTACCCGGTCGCTCGGAGGGTTGGCAACAGGGAACCGGCGGCCCGGCTCGCCCGAAAGGGGGGAATTCACCCCCCATACGGGGATACGGCGGCGAAAACCCGGCCGTTGCGGGGTCGGAGCAGCGCGAACGGTACCCTTTCGACCCCCTACTGACGGTCCGACCGGAGGTCCGATGAACACTGAGCCCGAGAGCCTGCGCGGCAAGGTCACGCGCCAGGGTGAAGAGACGATCGGGAAGCTCGCACAGGAGCTGCTCGACAACCCGATGATCAGCGGCGCGATCACGCGGGCGTTCGAGGCCCGGGAGCGGGCGGTACAGGCCCAGGAGGTCGCCATGGGCGCCCTCAACATCCCGTCGGCCGCGGACCTCGAGCGTCTCACCCGCCGGGTGCGCTCGGTCTCCCAGCGCCTCGAGGGCATCGAGGACGGCGTCGACCGGCTCGACGAGCGCCTCGCCTCGCTGAAGGGGATGGCCGCGATCGACGAGCGCCTCACCGCGATGGAGGCCTCCCTCGACAAGATCGCCACGGAGCTCGGCGCGATCCACAAGGCCCTCCCCAGGACGAAGAAGGCCGCCCCGTCCACGAAGGGCCAGTAGGTCCCGAGGGCGGGTCGTCCCCACCCCCGCTGACCCTCGATCTCCGGTCGAGGGTCAGGGATCGGGGGTCGCGGCTCCGAGCGCCTCGACGATCGCCTGCGTCTCGGCGACGACGTCGCCGCCGAGGCGGATGCGCGCGTGTGCGTCCCACGGCGTCGGCCCCTGGGTGATGATCGCGACGGCTCCGCCGGCGCTCTTCGTGATCCCGGGGAGCTGCGCGATCGGGTGGACCTCGAGCGAGGAGCCGACGCAGAGCAGCAGGTCGGCGCCCGCGGCGAGCGCGAACGCTCGTTGCAGCGCATCCTCCGGCAGGAACTCCCCGAACAGGACGACGTCGGGCTTCAGCGGCTCGCCGCAGTCGCAGGCAGGGACGCTGATCGGCGACGCCGCGATCCGCGCCCGGACCTCGTCGAGCGGGTACTGCGCGCCACAGTCCAGGCAGGACGAGTGCTCGATCGTCCCGTGGACCTCGACGAGCTCGCTCGTGCCCGCGCGCCGGTGGAGCATGTCGATGTTCTGGGTCACCACCGCGTCGAGGTGCCCCATGCGCTCCAGCGCGACCATGGCGTGATGGGCGCCGTTGGGCTCCTTCTCGCGCAGCGTCGTGAAGCGATCCCCGTAGAAGTGCCAGAAGCGCTCGGGGTCGGCGCGCCAGGCGTCGATGTGGGCGACCTTCATCGGGTCGACGTTCTCCCACAGCCCCGAGCCGGGCGTGCGGAAGTCCGGGATGCCCGACGGGACGGAGATGCCGGCGCCCGTGAGCGCCACCACCGAGCGGGCCTCGCGGATCAGCTCCGCGAGCTCGCGCGCCGCCGCACTCACCGCCCCTGCCACCGCGCCCGGCGCTTGCCCAGGAAGGCGCTGATGCCCTCCTTGCCGTCCTCCGACCCGAACACGGCCTCGAACCCCTGCTTCTCGGCCTCGATGCCGTCGTCCAGATCCGCCTGACCCGAGACGACCTTGATCTGCTCCACGGCGAGCGGAGCCTGCTCGGCGAAGCGCCGCGCCCACATGAGCGCGGTGTCGAACAGCTCGTGGTCCTCGACGAGCCGGTTCACCAGGCCGAAGTCGTAGGCCTCCGAGGCGCTGATGGGATCTCCGCCGAGGTTCATCTCGAGCGCCTTGTTGAGGCCGACCAGGCGCGGGAGCCGCTGGGTACCTCCGAAGCCGGGAATGATCCCGAGCTTGATCTCCGGCTGCCCGAAGATCGCCGAGCGGGCCGCGAGCCGGACGTCGCACGCCATCGCGAGCTCGCAGCCACCACCGAACGCCAGGCCGTTGACCGCCGCGATCGTGACGACCCTGCTGCGCTCGAAGGACCGCAGGAGCCCGTGCGCCCCGTCGAGCAGCGCACGCCCGCCGGACTCGTCCATCTGCGTGAACGCCTTGATGTCGGCGCCGGCGCAGAACAGGAAGGGGTTGGAGGAGGCGACGATCATCGCTCGGAGCCCGCGGTCCTGCACCGCGTCGAACACGAGGCCGAGATGGTCGACGACCTGCGGGCTGATCGAGTTCATCTGACCGTTGGCGAGCCACGCGATCCCGATGTCCCCGCGCGTCTCCAGCTTGACGACCGCGTCGTCGCCCGCGGGCTGTTCGGCGTCGGGACGGGGGTAGCTGTAGAACCCCTGCCCGGACGACTGCCCGAGCCTGCCCTGCGCCACGAGACGCCGCAGGATGGTCGGTGGCTCGAACCGGTCGCCGTGGCGCTCCACCGCGGCCTCGAGGCGCTCGAGCACCACGTCGAGCCCCGTCACGTCGGCCTTCAGGAACGGAGGGAGCAGCCCCCGGGTGGGATCCAGGCCGGCCCCGGCCATCATCCCGAAGTCGATGTCGCGATGGGTCGCGACGCCCTCCTCCAGCACCAGGGCCGCCTCGAGGAACGTCTTCAGGGTCAGGAGCTCGACCAGCTCCTCGGCGTCCGGCTCCCCGGCGGCGTCGACGTTGGGCTCGCCGCTCGGCGAGTAGAAGCCGTCCCCGCCGCTCTTGGCGCCCAGCTTGCCGTCCGCGACGAGGTCGCGCATGGTCTGCGGGACGTAGAACCGGTCGGGACCGTACGCCTGCGCCAGGTGCTCGGCGACGTGCAGCACCGTGTCGAGCCCGAGGAGGTTGATGAGGAAGTACGGCCCCATCGGCATGACGTTCGCGGCACCGACGCCCTCGTCGATCTTCTTGATCGAGAGCCCCTGCTCCTCCTGCGCGCGCCAGATCTCGCTCATGGCCGAGTTGAGGATCCGGTTGACGACGAAGCCCGGTACCTCGGCGCAGGTGATCGGCTGCTTGCGGATGGTCTGGGCGAACGCGGTGGCGACCTGCAGCGTCTCCGCGCCGGTCTCCTCCCCCTCGACGAGCTCGATCAGCGGCATCACCGCCGCCGGGTAGAAGTAGTGGAACCCGACGACCTTGTCCGGGCGCAGCGTCGCGTCGGCGATCTCGCTGATCGACAGCGACGAGGTATTGGACGCGAGGATCGCGTGGCCCGGGGTCGCCGCATCGAGCTCGGCGAACACGGCCTGCTTGATGTCCATCCGCTCGGGGACCGCCTCGATCACGAAGTCGACGTCGCCGAACCCCTCGTAGGTCGTCGTCCCGTGGATGCGGCCGACGACCTCGTCCACGTGGGCCGCGGCCTGCTCCTCGGTGAGCTTGCCCTTCTTCACCATGCGCGCCACCTGACCGGCGGTGACGGTGCGTGCCTCCGCGAGCCCGTGATCCACGAGCTCCTGCTTCACGTCCTTCAGGACGACGGGGATCCCGGCGGCGGCGATGGTCTGAGCGATCTGGCCGCCCATGGTCCCGGCTCCGACGACGGCGGCCTTGAAGACGAACATGTACCGATCGTCGCAGAGCCACGGTCACGGCGCACCGCGACTCAGTAGCCCTCGCGCTCGGCGCGGCACTCCCGTGCGAACCGGGCCAGCGTGCGTCGCAGCGAGTCGCGCATCGGCCGTCGCACGAACACCCTGTCCACGAAGAACGGGACGCCCCGCTCCTGCTTGATCGCGTAGTCGAGGGTCAGCGTGACCACCACTCCCTCGCCGCGCGGGCTGAACGCGATCGTCTGCGTTCCCCGGATGCGCTCGTCCTCCACGGTCACCGTCTGACCGCGCCGCGCCTCGTACGCCGTCGCGAGCTCCACCACGCGGCCGCGCCCGCCCGGCTGCGCGTCCCAGAGCACCCGTCCCCCCGCCCTGGGCCAGTCGCCCTCCACCTTCGCCACGTGCGCGAGCCCGTCGATGAACGTCGGCCAGCGCGACGTGTCGTACCAGAGCGCCTCGGCGGCGCTCGTCAGGCCGGGAACCTCGATCTGCGCGCTGACCTTGCCCATGCCACGCCGATGTATACCGGCCGCCGGAACGCCGCGAGGACACGCTCGCGCGGGACGCCGTTCGCGCCCGCGCGCACGCGCACCGCGTCAGAGCCGCAGCTCTGCGCGGAGCAGGGCCACCGCGCGCGCGACGTCCTCGAGCCGAGGCCGGAGCGTTGCCGCGAGCCGCTCGTACTCGGCCGCGCCTTCGGCCGTCCGGCGGTAGAAGCGGCGGGAGCGTCGCTCGGGATGCTCCCACTCCCCCGCGATCAGCCCGCGCGCCTCGAGGTCGCGCAGGAGCGGGTACATCGTGTTCGGGTTCACGCTCACCAGGCCGCCGGTCATCTCGGCGACCCTGTCCATGAGCTGGTTGCCGTACGAGCGGTCCCGGGCCAGGAGGTGGAGCACGAGCGCCGGCAGCAGGCCGGCCCTCCGGAGTTCACCCACGAGGGGATCCGCCGACCCGCCGGCCTTGCCACCCGTCCGAACTCCGGCAGCCTCCTTCGCTGCGTGCAGCGGGGCCGCCTGGGCAACGGCGTCACGGGTCCGGCGGTCCGGCATGGTTGGAGGATCGCACCATGGCGGCAAGCACGACGGGCCGCCCTGAGGGCGGCCCGTCGGGAACGTCGTGTCCTGCAGCGCGTGGCTCAGGCGGGAGCGCCGACCTGACGCGGGAGCAGGGTCTCGCGGGCGATGACCAGACGCTGGATCTGGGCGGTGCCCTCGTAGAGCTGCATGATCTTGGCGTCACGCATGAGCTTCTCGACCGGGTACTCCTTGATGAAGCCGTAGCCACCGTAGACCTGGACGGCATCGGTGGTGACCTTCATCGCGGTGTCGGCGGCGAAGCGCTTGGCGTGCGAGGACTGCAGGGTGTTGCGCTTGCCCTGGTCGAGCAGCACGGCGGACTGCCAGGTCAGCAGGCGCGAGGCCTCGATCTCCGTGGCCATGTCCGCGATCATGAACTGGATGCCCTGGTGCATCGCGATCGGCACGCCGAACTGCACGCGCTCCTTCGAGTAGTCGCAGGCGAACTCGAACGCGGCGCGCGCGATGCCCGTGGCCATCGCGGCGACGCCCGGACGCGTGCGGTCCAGGGTCATCATGGCGAGCTTGAAGCCCTTGTTCTCCTCGCCGATGAGGTAGCGGGCATCGACCTCGGTGTCGTTGAAGGTGATGGTCGCGGTGTTGGAGGCCCGCTGACCCATCTTGTCTTCCTTCTTGTCGACGATCACCGTGTCGTCCTTCTTCACGAGGAAGGCGGAGATGCCGCGGTGACCGGCGTCCGGGTCGGTCTTGGCGTAGACCGTGAACCAGTCGGCGTAGCCGCCGTTGGTGATGAAGCACTTGGAGCCGTTGAGCACGTACTTGTCGCCGACCTTCTTGGCGCGCGTGCGCATGCCGGACACGTCGGAGCCGGCGTCGGGCTCGGTGAGGCAGAACGAGGCGAGCTTGGCGTCCTGCGTCAGCGACTCGCCGAACTCCTTCTTGACCTCCTCGGAGGCACCGAGGAAGACCGGCGCCGACGCGAGGCCGTTGCAGCCCAGCGACGTCTGGACGCCGGAGCAGCCCCAGGAGAGCTCCTCCTCGATGATGCAGCCGTCGAGGTAGGACAGGCCGGGCCCACCGTACTGCTCCTCGACGTGAGTGTTCATGAGTCCGACCTCGAAGGCCTTGTCGATGATGGCCTGCGGGAAGGTCCCGTCCTTGTCGAGCTCCCAGGCGACCGGGCGGATCTCCTTCTCCGCGAAGTCGTGGGCGAGCTCGCGCAGGTTCTTCTGCTCGTCGGTCAGCGTGAAGTCGATCACGTGAGTGGCTCCTTGGAAAGGGGATGACACGAGCGTGCGTCGCGAGCTCGTGCGGCGGCGGTTCGACCGGAGCAACCGCAAGGCGATTGACTGGTCAGTCAACAGTGCGACCCAGGAAGAGTAGCCGACTCGCAGCCGGCGTCAAGATCCGAGGCGGGTCGGCGCTCGTGGGTCCGGCTCAGGTGTCCAGGACCTGCGTGACCACGAGCCAGATGCCGCCGCCGATCGCCAGCGCGGTCACGATCAGGAGCCCCCACTGCTCCGGGAACACCGCGGGTCGGCGCGGTGCCATGGTCCGGCGCCTCAACCGTCTCCACATGGAGGACACTCTAAGCGTGCAGGAAGCCTTCGGCATCGTGGTCTTCGTGGTCGTCGGCGTCGGCGCCGTCGTCGCGCTCATCACGTTCGCCGGCAGCGGCCGGAGCTACGACGAGATCGGCAAGGGCGGCTTGTACGACGAGGACCCGCGACCGGCGGCCTCCGCCGCGTCGGCGCCGACCTCGGCGGCCGAGCTCGCCGAGCGCGACGAGGAGATCCGACAGATGCTCCACGCCCGCAACCTGCGCCGGCAGGCGCGCGGCGAGGCGCCCGTCGACATCGAGGCCGAGCTGGTCGAGCTCACGCGACAGCGGATCGACCCGGCCCTCGTCGCCGAGATCCGCGAGCTGGTCGTCGCGCGCAACGCCCGGCGGGTGCGCAAGGGACAGGAGCCGCTGGACGTCGAGGCCGAGCTCGCCCGCCAGATCAGCGAGCTCGAGCAGCAGTAGGTCCGCGAGCGCGGCTCCGCGCTACTTGCTCAGCTGCGACGCGCACTCCTGGACCTTCGCGAGGTCCGTCCCGGCGGCGTCCAGGCACTGCAGGTACTCGGCGTTCGCGGCAGGCTCGCCGCCCGCGGCGGCGGGCGCCTCGGACGCCGCCCCGTCGCTCTGCGCAGCGCCCTGCTCGCCGGTCGCACCGGCGGCCCCGGTCGCCGCGCCCGCTCCGGCGCCGCCGAACTGCGACGTCAGCTCCTCGAGCGGCCGCGCGTCGGCGGGCGCCTTGATCGACTGATCCTTGTTCAGGTCGGCGATGGTGAGGTCGAGCTTCAGCGTGCCGCTCTCCAGGCCGCCGGCGTCCTTGCGGGACGCCTCGGGGACGTCGAACGCGATCTCGACGACCAGGCGCCGCAGCAGCCGGTCGTCCTTGCCGCTGTACACGTCCACCTTCGCGGTCTTGACGGCCTCGGTGATCTGCTTGCGCTGCGCGTCGGTGAGGGTGCTGGGCACCTGCGCCTGCTGGGCGCCCGCGACGCCGATGTCGTCGGCCTTCTTCAGCAGCGTGTTGACGTCGTCGAGGAACTTCGGGACGTTGATCGTCGCGGTGATGTGGGTCGTGTCAGCGCCACCCACCTTCTCGCTCCCGGCGTCCGCGGGCGTCTCGAGCCAGCGGAGCGGATCGATCCCGAGGGTCTTGAAGGTCGGACCGCCCTCCTTCGAGCCGGACTCCTTCTGCGCCTGCTGGTAGCCGGTCCTGAAGGTCTTGAAGAGCTCGTCGCCGACCTCGAAGTTCTGCCCCTGGAAGGACAGGAAGCCCTTGTCCCCGGTGCTCACCGCGCCAGCGGTGAACGACTGGCCCGACGCGTTCAGCGAGAGGTCGAAGTCGAAGGCGGGCAGCTCGTCCTCGCCGCTGCTCTGGAAGGGGCCGCTGAGCTTGAGGGCGACCGGTCCCTGCAGGGACGGGAGGCCCTTGGCGTCCAGCGAGACGGAGACGTCCAGCTTGCCGCTCTTCACGGGCTTCCCCGAGCCGAACGTGTCCTTCAGGATGCTCGCGACGTCGTCCTTGCCCTCGTCGGAACCGCAGGCGGCCACGGCGAAGGCCGAGCCGAGCGCCGCGACGAGCGCGAGCACGACGAGGACGGGACGGCGGATGATCTGCACGGCTGGTCTCCCTCGAAGTCGTTCGTGCAACGCCAACTGCGGCGCTGCGCGGCGGCGAGCGTAGCATCGGCCCCGTGCTCCGTACTCCGGTTGCCGCCGTCGTGTCGGCGGCCTGCGCGCTGACGTTCGCGGCCCCCGCCGGCGCCGCGACGGTCCTCGTCCTCGACCCGTCGGGACAGGTCGTCGAGCGCCAGGACGGTTTCCTGCCACCGGCCGACCCGATCCCCTCCGGCCCGCGCCCGGCGGCACGGCCCTCCCCCAGCTCGGGCGCGCGGACGTCCGCCTCCCGCCGGACGGTTCGGCGCGAGCTCGCGCGGCTGGCGAGGACCGGCGCGATCGACCCTGCGACCCGTGACCGCCATCTGGCGACGTGGAGCGCGGCCCAGAAGGCCCTCGAGCGCCTGCGCGGCCGCCGCTTCCGGGAGCTCCGCGCGGTCGTCGCGAACCTCGACGACATCGCCGCACGGGGTGGCCTCACGGCCGGACGCCTGCCCACCGCCTTCGAGACGGTCGCCCGCAACCGCCAGTGGTGGACGAACGGACCGCTCCTGCCCGCCGGACGCCGCGTGGGGTTCAAGGGCAGCCGGCTCGTGTGGCAGGCGTACCCGGGCCAGGGGTTGCAGATCCAGTGGCTGGGCACGTTCGGCAAGGCCAACGGCCTGTTCCTCAGCGGCAAGCACGACCCCGAGTTCCGCGAGCTCCTCGACGAGGCCGCGGCGCACGCGAGCCCTCGCGCCGACGGTGTGGCGTGGGAGTCGTGGTTCTGGTTCGGCGGAGGGCGTCCCCCCTGGGCCAGCGCGCTCGGACAGGGGACGGCGATCCAGGCCCTCTCACGCGGCGCCATCCGCCTCCACACCCCGGCCTACTTCGACCTCGCGCGCTCGGCGCTCGGCATCTTCCGGCAGGCACCGCCGCGCGGCGTGCGGGTCGCCACGAAGGCGGGGGCCCACTACCTCATCTACTCGTTCGCCCCTCGCATGCGGGTGCTCAACGGGTTCGTCCAGTCGCTCAACGGCCTGCACGACTTCGCCGCCCTGGCGAACGACGACGAGGGGCGCGCGCTGTTCGCCGACGGCGAGTCGCAGCTTCGCGCCGAGGTCCCGGACTACGACACCGGCGCATGGTCGAAGTACTCGCAGACGCGGGAGTCCGACCTCGGGTACCACACGCTCGTCCGCGACTTCCTGCGCAACCTCTGCCGCCGACTGCGCGACGACAGCGCGCGCGCGGCACAGGCCCAGACGACCCCGGGTGCGGCGCCGCGACCGGTCCCCGACCCGGGCCTGTACTGCGACACCGCGAGCCGGTTCACGAGGTATCTGCGCCAGCGACCGGCGCTCGAGCTCCGGTCGGCGACCCCCAGGACTCCTCGGGCCCGGCGTCGGGTGACCGTCCCGTACACGCTGTCGAAGATCAGCACGGTCACGACGAGCGTGACCTTCCGCGGGCGCCGGATCGCCGGACGCACGGTGCGGCTGGACGGCGGCAGGTGGTCGCTGCGCTTCACCCCGCGGAAGGCCGGGACCTACGCGGTGAGCGTCCGCGCGGTGGACCTCGCCGGGAACGCGAGCCGTGTCCAGGGCGCCGTGAGGGTGCGCCCGCGGGCCGCGCAGCGCTGACGCCCACGCTGCGGCGCGCCTACACTCCGCCGTTGCAATGCCGCCGCGGACCATCCTCTACACCGGCAAGGGCGGCGTCGGGAAGACGTCGGTCGCCGCCGCCACGGCGCGGGCCTGCGCCGCCGCCGGGCAGCGGACCATCGTCGTCTCGACCGACCCCGCCCACAGCCTCGCCGACAGCCTCGGGCTGGCCCTCGGCGACGAACCGACGCGGGTCGGCGACCTCCTCGACGCGCAGCAGGTCGGCGCACAGGAGGAGATGGAGCACAACTGGGGCGCGGTCCAGGACTGGCTGGGCCAGATCCTCGTCGAACGCGGCGTGGATCAGATCAGCGCCGAGGAGCTGACGGTGCCCCCGGGCCTCGACGAGCTCTTCAGCCTCCTGCAGATCAAGCGCCACTACGAGGAGGGGGTCTACGAGGTCATCGTCGTCGACTGCGCGCCGACCGGTGAGACGTTGCGGCTGCTGTCCTTCCCCGACGTGGCCCGCTGGTGGCTGGAGAAGGTGTTCCCCCAGCAGAGCCGGATGATGGACGCGGCCCGGCCGTTCGCCCGCGCGGTCCTCGACGTCTCGCTCCCCGGGGACGACGTGCTGGAGGACGTCCAGCGCCTCATCCGCAACCTCATCGCGATGAACGAGATCCTCCGCGACCACGAGAACGTCTCGATCCGCCTGGTGATGAACCCCGACCGCATGGTGATCGACGAGGCGCGTCGCACGTTCACCTACCTGAATCTCTACGGCTTCCTGACCGACGCGGTGATCGTCAACCGGATGTTCCCGGACGACGTCGGCTCGTACTTCGAGGCGTGGCGTGCGCGTCAGCAGGACCAGCTGGCCGAGGTCGAGGCGTCCTTCGCCCCGGTCCCGGTGCTCCGCGCGTCGTACTTCGAGGAGGAGGTCCTCGGCCCGGAGATGCTCGACCGGCTCGGCGCGGCGCTGTTCGCGGACGTGGCCCCGGCCGACGTGCTGCACGCCACGCTCGCGCAGGAGCTGACCGTCCGCCGTGACTCGGCGACGCTGCGCCTCGATCTCCCGTTCGCCGAGAAGGGCGACATCTCGCTGAAGAAGATCGGGCTCGAGCTCATCGTGCGCGTGGACGGCCACAAGCGCGCCCTGCTCCTCCCCCCTGCGCTCGAGGACTATCGTCCCACCGGCGCCTCGTTCGCCGACGGCGCGCTCAACGTGACGTTCGACGGCCCCAAGACCCCTGCGCGATCCTGACCGCAATGCCCGACCGCCCCGACGATCCGCTCTCCGAACTGCGGGACCGCATCCGCGCCACCCAGGACGCGGCCGAGCGCCTGGCCGGTGAGGCGAGCGCCGCGCGCGAGGCCGACCGCGAGGGCCGTGTCCCGCCGAACGGCTGGCGCTCGCCGGACGACCACGAGGCCCGCACCGGCGAGCTGCAGTCGCTCGTGGCGCTGCTCGAGAGCCTGCGGAGCCTCGTTCCCGACGACCTGCAGGAGCAGCTCAATGAGGTGGTACGCCAGGTCCTGCTGCTCGTCCGCGCCCTGATCGACTGGCTGGTCGAGCGGATGGAGCGGGGAGCGGCCGCACCGCGGTCCGGCGCCGGCCCGGGCGTCGAGGACATCCCGATCAGCTGATCGCGCCGGCCGCTCGCGGTCCGCGCGTCAGGAGAGCCAGGCGTCGCTGATCATGCCGACGAAGGTCTCGTCGTCCGGCCAGGGCATGTCCTCGTTGTCGCTGACCTCGCAGAGCGTGGCGAAGCCGTGCAGGTTCGTCCAGAGGCCCATGGCGAGCATGCGAGGGTCACCCTCGCGCCCCTGCCGGACGGCCTGGACCGCCACGATCGCGTCGACGAGATCCTGGAAGGCGGCCGCGCCGACGCCGTGCTGGTCGGGCTCGCCGGCCTCCTGCTGCCGCTCGTGCTCCGCGCCGAAGATCACGGCGTAGATCGCGGGTTCCTCGCGGGCGAAGCGCAGGTAGGCGAGCCCGAGCGCCCGGAGCCGCGCTCGAGGATCATCGCCCGGGACCGCGTCGGCCGCCGCGTGCAGCGCAGCCCGGAATCGCGTGAAGCCGTGGTCGATGAGCGCCCCGACGAGGTCGGCCAGCGAGTCGAAGTGCAGGTAGAGCGCCATCGGGGACACCCCGGCCCGCTTGGTGACCTGCCGGATGGACAGGCTGCTCGCGGAACCCTGCTCGTGCACCAGTGCGCTGGCGGCGTCCAGGAGCTGCTCTCGCAGCAGGTCGCCCTCACCCCGGGCAGCACGCTGGCGTGGTCTCGTGGCGGGAGGTGGTTCCGGCGCAGTCACGGGACCAGCATAGCGATGACTTGACACCCGT
>NZ_JBFIGP010000095.1:0-12446 GCF_041602235.1 Paraconexibacter sp. | reverse complement strand
CGGACGGGCGACGGCCACCGGCCGCGTGGGGATCGACGGATCGACGGCGGTCGACACCGCGTCGGCCTCCGCGGATGGCGTCGCGGTTCCGTCCCCGGTCGCCACGTCGCCGCCGCTCGTGGACGCGGTGGCCTCGGCGGGCGGAGCAGCGCCCTGCTGCGGGGCGGGGGCGGTGTCGGTCCCCGCGGCGCGGGCAGCGTCCTCCTCGGGGGCCGGGGCCGGGGTCTCCGACGGCTCCGGGACCTCGGCCGGCGCCGGCTCGGGGACGACGGGCTCCTCGGCCGGGGCGGGCGGGGCCTCGGGCTCCGCCGGGGCGGGCGGCGCGACCGGCTCGTCGGGAACGACCGGCGTCGGCTGCTCCGCCGGGGGCTGAACCGGCTCGGGCGGCTGGGGCACCTCGGCGGCGGGGGCGCCGGCGTCCGGCACCTCGGCCTCCGGGGTGGACGGCGTGGGCGTGCTCTCCTCGGCGCTCATGGCAGCACCGAGGATGCCAGCCTCGCGCGCGAGGCGTCGTGCCGCCGGATCCCGCGCGCCCGCGGCAGCCGCCGCCATCCGGTCCCGCGCGCGGAGCGGGCGTCCTCCCGCGGGCGTGCGCCGGATCAGTCCCGGGCCACGGGCGCCGCGGGGCTCCCGCCCACGAAGGCTCCCGGGGGCACGTCCTTCGTGACGACCGATCCGGGCCGCACGACGGCGCCCGCGCCGATCGTCACCCCCGGGTTCACGATGACCCCGGTCCCGAGCGTGACGCCGTCCTCGATGCGCACGGGTCGCGGCGTGGCCATCGGCTGTCGGGTGACCGGCGTGCCGGGGTCCCGGTAGTCGTGGTAGGTGTCCGCGATCAGGACCCGATCGCCACCCAGGACGTCGGCCCCGATCGTGACCTCGCCGAGGCACGCGATCGTCAGGTCACGGCCGAACCGCGTGCGATCCCCGATGACCAGACGCGGGTCGAACCGCTGCGCCTCGGCCAGCTCGCCCTGGGTGACCTGCACCGAACGCTCCTCCGTGAGCGCGAACCAGGTGTGGTCGCCCAGATGGACATCGGCGCCGATGAACACGCGCTCGGGCTGCGTGACCGCTCTCGGCCAGCCGATCGTCGACCCCGGCCCGAACCCGCCGAACGGGGGGATGTTGCGCCTGCGGCGGCGACGCAGCAGCCACGGGACGTCGCGATCTCGAGCCGCCCAGTCGATGACCGGACGGGTCCCGGTTGCGTGATCTGCGTGCATCGTCGAAGGATCTTTGCGGCGTACGCCCAAACGCGGAGCGCGGGACGCATAGTATGGGAGCGACCGAGAGATCCCCGAGGAGATACGTCGTGAGCACGGAGACCCAGCAGGACGGAACGTCGGGCGTAGCGCCCGGCAAGAACACGCTGAGCATCACCGACAACCGGACCGGCAAGACCTACGAGGTCGACGTCACCGACGACACGGTGCGCGCCATCGATCTACGCCAGATCAAGGTCAACGAGGACGACTTCGGCCTCATGACCTACGACCCGGCGTTCATGAACACCGCCTCGTGTCGCAGCTCGATCACCTACATCGACGGTGACCGCGGCATCCTCGAGTACCGCGGCTACCCGATCGAGCAGCTGGCCGAGAAGTCCACCTACCTCGAGGTCGCGTACCTCCTGATCCACGGCGAGCTGCCCAACCAGAAGCAGCTCGACGAGTGGATTCACGAGATCACGATCCACACCTTCGTGCACGAGAACCTCAAGCAGTTCTGCGAAGGGTTCCGCTACGACGCGCACCCCATGGGGATGCTCCTGGCGACGACGGGCGCCCTCTCCACCTTCTACCCCGACGCCAGCAAGATCGACGACCCGGAGATCCGCTACAGCCACGTCATCCGGCTGATCGCCAAGATGCCGACGCTGGCGGCGTTCGCCTACCGCCACGCCCGCGGCATGCCGTACGTCTACCCCGACAACGAGCTCAACTACCCGGGCAACTTCCTCGGGATGCTGTTCAAGATGACCGAGCTCAAGTACGAGCCCGACCCGCGGATCGAGCGCGCGCTCGACATCCTCTTCATCCTCCACGCCGACCACGAGCAGAACTGCTCGACGAGCGCCGTGCGTGCCGTCGGCTCCTCGCAGGTCGACCCGTACTCGGCGGTCGCCGCCGGCGTCGCGGCCCTCTACGGCCCGCTCCACGGCGGGGCCAACGAGGCGGTGCTCCGGATGCTGCGTCGCATCGGCACCCTCGAGAACGTCCCGGACTTCGTCCAGGGCGTGAAGAACGGTGAGGAGCGCCTGATGGGCTTCGGCCACCGCGTCTACAAGAACTACGACCCGCGGGCCAAGATCATCAAGAAGGCCTGCGAGGACGTCTTCGAGGTCACGGGGACCAATCCGCTGCTCGACATCGCCGTCGAGCTGGAGAAGATCGCGCTGGAGGACGAGTACTTCGTCTCCCGCAAGCTCTACCCCAACGTCGACTTCTACTCGGGCCTGATCTACGAGGCGCTGGGCATGCCCGTCGACATGTTCCCCGTGCTGTTCGCCATCCCGCGCACGAGCGGCTGGATCGCCCAGTGGCTGGAGATGACGCAGGACAAGGAGCAGAAGATCGCGCGCCCCCGCCAGATCTACACCGGCGGTCGCACCCTCGACTACGTGCCGATCGGCGACCGCGGCTGAGGCTCGCGTCGTGTCGACGCTCGACACGGCGGCCCGCTTCCGGGCGCTCGCCGACAGCAGTGCGCCCGTCCCGATCGACGAGGCGCACGCGCTGTTCGACGCGCTGGAGGCGGTCGGATGCGACGAGATGCTCGGGGACTGGGACGGCGGTCTCGTGCCCACCGGGCATCCCGGGGAGCAGCAGCTCGGGGCGCTGGGATGGGTCGGCAAGTCCTTCCGCGGCCGCGACGACGTGGATCCGATCGTCTGCCTCGACGCCGGCGGCGCCCGCCAGGCGAACCCGGTGCTCGGCGCGGCCTCGCTGCGCGCGGTGGAGCACCGCGGCGTCGTGACGGCGACGATGGTCTACGACAAGCACCCGGTGTTCGACCACTTCCGTCGGGTCGACGAGCACACCGTGCTCGGGCTGATGGACCGCAAGGGCGACGCCCCGCTGTTCTTCTGGCTGCGCCGCCGCGGCTGAGCGGCACCCCGCACGCGAGCACGTACATACGTTCGATCGTGACGCGCACGTCACTCGGTGATCGCACGCACACACGTTCGCCTCGATCGGCGTACCCTCGGGTAGGTGTTCGCGCAACTTCTTGGCTACCGGTTCTCCGCCCTCCGCGATGGCCGTCGCCTGCTCGTCCGCCCCATCGGGCCCGACGACAAGGCACTCCTGGCCTGGGGCGTCTCGCAGCTGTCGCGCGAGTCGTCCTACCTGCGGTTCTTCGCCAGCCGCTCGAAGCTGTCGGCGGGTGAGCTGCGCTACCTGACCGAGGTCGACCACGTCGACCACGAGGCCCTCGTCGCCGTCCTCGCCGACCAGCCGGACGTCCTCGTCGGCGTGGTGCGCTTCGTGCGCCAGACGGACGACCCCGAGGCGGCGGAGGTCGCGATGACGATCGCCGACTCCTACCAGGGGCAGGGCGTCGGACGTCACCTGCTCGAGCTCGCCATGGACGCCGCACGCGACCGAGGCGTCAGGCGCTTCGTGGCGATCATGCTCGCCGAGAACCACGGGGCCCAGCGGCTGTTCGGCTCGGCGGGCGACGTCGTCGAGGTCCGGCGCGACGGATCGGAGATCCGGCTCGTGTTCGACATCGGGGCAGCGCGGCGCCATCCCCGCGCAGAGGTTCCGTCCCTGCTCGCCGCCGCGTAGCCGCCCGGTGCGACAGTCGCGGTCATGCGCTCACGCCACCGCGCGCGGCCGCTGTCACACCTCGGCGACCTGTCACGCCTTCGCGTCATCCGACCGGTCCACGCGCCGACGCGGGTAGCCTGCGCACGATGGACGCGCATCTGAAGCTGCTCGCCGAGGCGGGCCTGGCCGTCGGCGCCGCCGAGGAAGCCGTCGAGGAGTCGGCCTACGGGGCGGCCCGGGACCTGCTGGACGTCGCCGAGGCGCATCTCGCGACCCTGCGCGCGGCGTGGCCCGAGATGAGTACCGCCGAACGCGGCATCGTCGGCAAGGCGGCGAAGCCCGTCGCGGAGCGCGTCGCCGAAGCCGCCCGGCGGATCCCGAAGCGCACCGCGCTCTCGGAGGGGGCACCCGAGGTGGACCCCGACGAGGACGTCGAGCCGGGGGCGGCCCCGGTGGTGACCGACCACCGCACCGACGACGGCACTCCGCCCGCGTGAGCTTCACCGTCCTGGTACGGGTGACGGGGCGGGTCGAGAAGCACCCGTGCGACACCCTCGTCGAGGCCCTCGATCGCCTGGAGTCCGAACTGCGGGCGTGCGCGACGACCTCCCGCTCGGCACCGGTGCGCGTCCTCGGCCGCGAGTACGAACCGGTCAGCCAGGTCGTCGCCCGCGGCGAGCTCCGTGGCAAGGGCCGGCTCCACGCCGGTGTCGACGTCCGGGGCGACGGGTCGACGGAGGCCTGGACCGGCCGGCTCCGCAAGCACCTCGTCGCCCCGCAGGGTCGCGAGGACGCCTTCCAGGCCCTGCGCCGCACGCTGCTCGCGCGCTGAGGGGCTCGGGGCTCGGCGGCCGCGCCGGCGGGCCTACAGGTGCAGTCCGGCGCCGTTCCTCCGCAGCCAGCGCTGCGGCTCGCGGTAGGTGGGCAGGTGGTGCTCGACCAGCGCCCAGAAGCGCGGGGAGTGGTCCATGACGACGAGGTGGCAGGCCTCGTGCCAGACCACGTAGTCGAGGACCTCCTGCGGGCCGAGGAGGAGCCGCCAGTTGAAGGACAACGCTCCGGCCGCTGTGCAGGAGCCCCACCGGGTGCGCTGGTCACGGATCGTGAGGCGGGTCACGGTGCGGCCGAGCGCGGCCGCCGCGGCGTCGGCCCGCGGGCCGAACTCGGCGCGTGCCGCTCGCCGGTACCACCGCTCGAGCGCAGCCCGAAGGACATCGCCCTCGGGGCCCGGCGCGGCGGACGGGGATCCGGACGCCGGGACGAGCAGGACATCGCCGCGGCGGTGGACGCGCGTCCGGCCGGGCTCCTCGCGGAGCACGAGGTCGGCCCCGAGATAGGGCACGGTGCCCGGCGGGCGCTCGAAGCGGGCCCGCAGCGCGGCGTGCTCGGCCAGGCGTCGCTCGATCCAGGGCCGCAGCTCGACGACGGCGCCCGCCGCGTCCGCCTCGGCGGCCCGCGGCGGCAGCACGACCTCGACACCCGCCTGCGGGTCCACGACCACCCGGATGTGACGGGCTCGGTTCGAGCGGCGGACGGTGTAGGCGATGTCTGGGCGAGCGGCCATGGGTCGACCGCGCAGGGTACGGTGCGGGCATGACGGGCCCTCGCTCGATCGTCCGCCTCCCGCCCGGCGTGCAGCCGCCGTTCCGCGTGTACATCAGCGGCGTGCCGCAACGCGAGGGTGTCGACTACGTGGTGGAGGAGCGGGTGCTGGTGTTCCCGGGACGCGAGCTCCGCAAGGACAAGGTGAGCGGCTGGCGCTGGTTCCTCGGCGCCTGGGGCGTGGGCACCTACCGGCAGAACGACTCGGTGGACGTGCAGTACGAGCGGGCCGGGCGGCCCCTCGTCGCCGAAGGGCTCGAGATCGAGGTCGAAGGCTCGGCGGACTAGACACCGGGTTCCGGTGCAGTAGGCTCGCGCGATGCCTGCAACAGCATCGTCCAGGACCCTCGTCGCCGTCGGTACGGCGTGCGTCGCGATCGCGGCCTCCGTCCTGCCCGCCGAGGCGTCGAAGCCCGCGACGAAGACCTGCTCCTCGAAGGGGCTGTACTACTCCTCCAGCGACGGGTCGGCGACGTACTCGGTGAAGGTGACCAAGCTTCGCAGTCGCGGATCCACGTGCAAGACGGCGCGCAAGGTGGCCGGGGACGTGGCGAGGCGCGATCTCAAGAACGGAAGCGTCCCCTCCCGGAGCATGGGCTTCACCATCCGCGCCGTCAGGCCCTGCGCTGGATGCCCGCCCGTCACGGACGTGGTCGCGACGCAGAAGGGCAAGCGGGTGACCTTCACCCTCATCGGCGGCGCCTGAGCGCCGCCCGGGCTGCCCGCGACGTCAGACGGCGGCGCGCTCGGGGGCGACCGCGAGTCCGGTCGCCCGTTCCCACGGACGCCAGAGCTTCAGCGCGCTGAGGATCGCCCGCGTCGCGGGGGAGCGGTTCAGCGTGTAGAAGTGGATGCCGGGAGCTCCGCCGGCGAGCAGGTCGGCGCACTGCAGCGTCGCGTACGCCACGCCGAGCTCGGCCACCGCCTCGGTGTCGCCACGGCGGGCCTCGAGGGCCTGTTCGAGACCGGCGGGCAGCGCCGATCCCGACAGCTCGGTCATCCGCTTGATCCCGTCGATGTTCGTGATCGGCATCACCCCGGGGATGATCGGCACCTGGATGCCGATCTCACGGGCGCGCTCGACGAACTCGAAGTAGAAGCGGTTCTCGAAGAACAACTGGGTGACGAGGAACGACGCCCCGGCGTCGACCTTGGCCTTGAGGTGTCGCAGATCCTCCTCGGCGGACGCCGCGTCGATGTGCGTCTCGGGGAAGGCGGCGCCGGCCACCGCGAAGCCCGGGTACTCCGAGCGCAGGAGCTCGACGAGCTCGCGTGAGTACTCCAGGCCGCCGTCGGTCTTGGTCCACCGCTCCTGGCCCTGTGGCGGATCGCCGCGCAGCGCCAGGACGTTCTCGACGCCGGCGCTCCGGAGCTGGTCCAGGACGGCGCGCAGCTCGTCGGTCGTGGCGTTCACGCAGGTGAAGTGCGCCATCGCCTCGAGGCCGAAGTCCTGCTTGATGCGCGAGACGATCTCGATCGTCTTCTCGCGCGTCGTGCCGCCGGCGCCGTACGTGACGCTCACGTACGCGGGCTCCAGCGGCTGCAGCTCGCGCAGCGCCGCGTAGAGGTTCTCCTCGCCGGCCGCCGTCTTCGGCGGGAAGAACTCGAAGGAGAAGGTGGGGTCGCCACTGCGGGCGAGAAGCTCGTCGATCCGCATCCTGCGCGAACCCTAACACGATCGTGTCAAGGTTGGGAGGGATCGGCCTCGACGATCTGCCAGCGCTCCGGGCCGGGCGCCTTCGCCGCGTCGGGCTCCACCCGCTCGACGCGCCCGAGACGTTCCAGGTGGGTGAGGTAGGTGAGCGTCTCGGTCATCCGCCAGCTCGCGTTCAACGACGTGACGGGATCGCCGTAGATCCGCGGCAGCGCTTCGAACGCCGTGATCGGACCGTGCTCGGAGAGCACCAGCCCGACACGGTCCAACCGCTCCTGCACCAGCGCACGGTTGGCGTCGACATGCGCCTGGACGTCGGCGAACGTGCGGCCGTGACCCGGGAGGCACAGCCGCGCGTCGAGCCGCTCGACCACATCGAGCGACTCGAGGAACTCGCCGGCGGGATCGGGCGAGTAGCCGTACTCGAAGTAGAGCGAGACCCGCCCGAGCAGATGGTCGCCGGTGATCAGCAGCCGCCGGTCCGCCTGGAACAGGCAGACGTGCGACGGGGCGTGCCCGGGGGTCTCGTGCACGGACCACGGTCCGAGATCCGTGTCCACGACGACGCCGGGCACGAGATCGCGGTCCGGCATCACGATCTCCTCGATGCCGTAGCTGCGGCCCCGCGCCTCCTCGGCGTAGGCCCGCAACGGCGCCTCGGGCACGCCGGACTGCAGCGCGACCTCGATCCTCCGCTGCAGCGCAGCGTCGGGGTCCGACGCGGCGACCGTCATGTGCTCGTGGTTGGGATGCATCCACAGCTCGCAGCCGCTGCGGCGGACGACCGCCGCGGCCTGACCGTAGTGGTCGGAATGGGCGTGGGTGCAGACGAGCAGGCGCACGTGCTCGAGCCGGAGGTTGACCTGGGCGAGCGCGCGCTCCAGATGCGCGAGGGAACCGGGCTCGTGCATCCCCGTGTCGAATAGGACGATCCCGTCGCCGCGGGCCACCGCCCAGGCGTTGCAGTGCGGAACGCCCGGCCAGGGAAGCGGGAGCCGCAGGCGCCAGACGCCCGGAAGCACACGCTCGCCACGCCCGACCTCGCGTTTGTGGGACGGAGAGGACACGCGCCGGGAGTCTACGTCCGGGGGCCCGGACCGGACCGCCCGCCCCGGGCCACTAGGATCCGTGCGGATGCCCGCAACCCCCGCGAAGGTCGCCGATACCTCCGCTGCCGCGATCGCGCGGCCGGGCGTGCGGGGTGCCGCGCGACCCGCGACCGCGCGACCCGGGATCCCCAGGCAGCCCGCCACCACACCGACGGGGACCTGATGGGCAAACGCGCACGGCGTCGCGACAGGTCCGGTGGCAAGACGCCCGGCCCGACCTCGTTCGCGGACCTCGGCATCGATCTGGACCTGGACGTCCCCGACCCCGACGCCCTCGCCGAGGCCGCTCGCGACCTGGGTGAGCACGGTGTCCTCGTGCTCCGCACCGGCATGTCGCCGGGAACGCGCGCGGAGTACGAGGCGCTGCGCAAGGGCCAGCGCTCGACCGCCGCCTCCACCCAGGAGGACCGCTGGGCGCGCGCGGTGGAGTTCCTGTTCGAGCGTCTGGTGGTCCGGTGGGAGATCGCGGGCGTCGCGACCACCGGCGCCAAGGACCTCCTGCGTCGCTACCGCGTGACCACCCCCACCGAGCGTGCCGCGATCCGCGACGCGCTGCGCGACCATCTCGCCGAGCACCTCCCGGAGGTCCCTGCCCCATGAGCACCGCCACGACCGTCACGTCCATCCCGGAACGCCTGCTGCTGGGCTCCGGCCCGTCACCCGTACCCCAGCGCATCCTCGACGCGCTGGCGACGCCGACGATCGGCCACCTCGATCCCGCGTTCGGCGCCCTCATGGACGAGGTCGCCGCCGGACTGCGTGCGGTCTTCCGCACGAGCAACCGCGTGGCGATCCCGATCAGCGGCACGGGGAGCGGAGGCATGGACGCCATGGTCGTCAACTTCGTGCGTCCCGGCGACCGCGTCGTCTGCGGGGTCCACGGGCTGTTCGGCGAGCGCATGGCCGATGCGCTGCACCGGCAGGGCGCCGACGTCGTCCGGGTCGAGGCGCCCTGGGGCCGGGCGATCCCGACCGAGTCGCTCGTCGACGCGATCGCCGCGGGCCCGACCGCGGCCGCGTTCGTCGTGCACGGGGAGACCTCCACCGGCGTGGCCCAGCCCCTCGACGGCATCGCCGACGCGTGCCGCGAGCAGGGCGCGCTGTTCCTCGTGGACTGCGTGACCTCGCTGTCCGGCCACCCGCTCGACCTCGACGCCGCCGGCGTGGACGCCGCCTTCTCCGGCACCCAGAAGTGCCTGAACGTGCCCCCCGGACTCGCCCCGTTCACCGCCGGCGAACGGGCGCTGGAGCGGGTCGACGGCTCGTCGCGATCGTGGTACTTCGACCTGAGCCTGGTGCTGGGCTACTGGCGTGACAGCGAGAGCGGCGGCGACGGGTCGGCGGCGCCACCGCGCTCGTACCACCACACCGCGCCCATCAACATGGTCTACGCGCTGCGCGAGGGACTCGCGCTCGTCTCCGAGGAGGGGCTCGAGGCGCGCTGGGCGCGGCACGCGACCGCCCACGAGGCGCTGCGCCGCGCCCTCGCCGTGCTGGGACTCGAGCGCCTCGCGTCCGCGGACGAGGCGTTGTGCCCGCTGCTCGCGGTCCGTCCGCCGCAGGACATCGACGAGGCCGCGATCCGCGGCGCCCTGCTGCGGGACCACGGCATCGAGATCTCCGGAGGACTCGGGCCGCTGGCCGGCAAGCTCTGGCGCATCGGCGTCATGGGCGTCGGCGCCACCCCCGAGCCGCAGGAACGCCTGGTCGGCGCGCTCGCGACGCTCCTGGGCCGGGACGCGGATGCCGCGCTGCGCGAACTGGCCGACGGCTGGTCCTCGTGACCGAAGAGTCCGACACCGTCGCCCGGATCGTCGACCCCGCGGCGTTCGCCGACCTGATCGCCGGTTACTGCCTGGAGATCGAGAGCCGCCAGCAGGTGACCGTGCGGTCGACCACCCTCGCCGCGCCGCTCCTGCTCGAACTGCAGCGGGCCATCCTCGAGCGCGAGGGCTGGCCGCTGCTGCGGGTGGAGCTGCCGGGCCAGACTCGCGGCTACTACGAGCACGTCTCGGACTGGCAGTTGGACGACTACGCCCCCCTGGCCCTCGCCGAGGCGAAGGCGTGTCAGGCGACCGTCGCCATCCAGGCGCCCGAGGACGTGCGGGCGCTGAGCGACCTCGACCCCGAGAAGCTCATGCGGGCTCGCCGCGCCCGCAAGCCGATCTCGGACGCGACGATGAAGCGCCGCTGGTGCACGACGCTGTGGCCGACGCCGTCGCTCGCGCAGCAGGCTGCCATGTCGCTCGAGGAGTTCTCGACGTTCGTGCGGGGGGCGCTCTTCCTCGATCACCCCGAAGGACCGGTGGCGGCCTGGGAGCACCTGGGCCGGTTCCAGGACGAGCTCATCGGGCGCATCTCCTCCGCGAAGCAGATCCGGATCGAGGCGCCGGGCACCGATCTGACGCTCTCCGTGAAGGGGCGGCGATGGGTGAACTCCGACGGCAAGCGCAACATGCCCTCGGGCGAGGTCTTCACCGGCCCGCACGAGACCAGCGCCGAAGGACACATCCGGTTCGACGTGCCCTCCTCGCCGGCCGGCGTGGAGGTGCGCGGGGTGGAGATGGAGTTCCGCGGGGGAGAGGTCGTCGCCGCGCGGGCCGAGGTCGGCGACGACTACCTGCAACATGCGCTGGCCACCGACGCGGGCGCCCGGCGCCTGGGCGAGCTCGGGATCGGGACCAACTTCGGGATCGACCGCCCCATCGGCGTCATCCTGTTCGACGAGAAGATCGGCGGCACGGTGCACTGCGCCCTGGGTCGCAGCTACCCCGAGACCGGCGGCAAGAACCAGAGCGCGCTGCACTGGGATCTCATCTGCGATCTGCGTCGTGGTGGGCGGATCACGGCCGACGACGACGTGATCCAGCAGGACGGGCGGTTCGTCCGCTAAACGTCCAATCGCGGCGCATCCGGGTTGCGCAACCGGAGCAGGACCCCCATCATCCGTCCAGCGCCGTCCCACCGGCAGGGGTGTCTCGGACCTCGTCGTGGCGCGTTGCTCCACCACGGACCCGAGCAGTCACGGAGGCACTGCATGGCCCTGCGTCGCCCGACACCCACCCGTCCCACCCTCGAACGCTCCCGCGAGCGGCGCACCCTCGTCGCGCTCGGCGTGGCGGTGGCCGTCGCCGTCGGTGCCGCACCCGCCCACGCGGCCAGCCCGTACAACTGCGACGCCAGCGCGCTGCGCGGCGCGGTGCTCGGGCAGCCGGCGCTGGAGCCGGTCACGGCGAACCGCGGCAAGCCGGCCTGCGCCAACGACTCCGCCGGACTCGCGGACGTGCTGCCCGCGCCGCTGGCGACCTCCGCGGTGGTGGCCAAGACGCTGGTGTCGGCCGAGGGAACCCCGCGCGACCAGCAGCAGGCGCTGGCGATCGGCGGCGTGGCGGACCTGCGGGTCTCGGCACTGCCGACGCTACCGATCACGCTGCCGATCACGTCGGTGCTCGCGTCGCTGCCGACGCTGCCGTCGATCCCGGTTCCGCTGCTGCTGCAGCCCGTCCTCGGCGCCGAGCTCAGCCTCGACGTCAAACCGGCCCTGACCGCGCTGCTGCCGAACGGGGGCCTGCCCAACGTCGACCTCGTGTCCGTCCAGGCCGCCCTGGCCTATGCGGGCGCGCGATGCACGAACGGGAAGGCCGAGACCTACGGGACCTCGCAGGTGGTCGGGCTCAAGGTCCTGGGTCAGGACATCGTGCCCGGGGCCGCGGTCGATCAGAACCTGAACGTCATCGACACCGCGAGCGTCGACCCGTCCTCCCTGGACCCGCTCGCGCTCCTCCCCAGCAGCGCCCTCACGCAGATCCTCGGATCGCCGGTGCTCGAGTCCGCGCTCAACACCCTCCTGAAGCCCGCGATCCAGGCCGCGCTCGACGCCCTGCCCACGATCGTGGTGCCCGCCACCGTCGCCAACGTCAAGGTCACCGCCGGCGCCAAGACGGTGGTCGACGGCATCCTCACCCAGCAGGCGCTCCGCGTGCAGGCGAGCATCGCGGGCCAGGCCATCGCCGACGTCACCCTCGGCGAAGCTCGGGTGCGGGCGGCGAACGTCGATTGCTCGCCGCCGCCGGCCGCCGCACCACCGGCGCAGACCCAGACCGCCAGCGAGCTCGCGTTGCAGTGCACGAAGCGCCGCCTCGTCCTGCAGGACGTGGCGATCCGCGACGGCCGGGTCCGGCTGCTTGGCGCGGCCGACAAGTCCCTGACCGGCAAGACCGTGTCGATCCGGTTCCTGGGTGACGGCAAGCGCGTCGCGACGGCCAAGGTGCGCGCCGACGGCAGCTTCCGCACCACGGCGCGACT
>NZ_JBFIGP010000094.1:0-12452 GCF_041602235.1 Paraconexibacter sp. | reverse complement strand
TGCCCCAGACGCTGGTCGAGCGGCGCGACTCCAACCAGTCGCACCTGCGGATGAGCTACCGGCCCGACGTGGACGTCGACGACCGGCAGCAGCGCGCCGCGATGACCATCTACTCGACGCTGCTGGGCGGCTCGATGGGATCCCGGCTGTTCGACGAGATCCGTGAGCAGCGCGGTCTCTGCTACTCGGTGCACGCCGTGGACCACGCCTACGCCGACGTGCCGGTCCTGCAGCTCTCCGCCGGCCTGGACTCGACGAAGTGCATCGAGGCGTACACCCGGATGCGGGAGATCGTGGGTGAGCTGCACGCCGACGGTCCGACGGAGGAGGAGGTCGCCCGCGCTCGCGCGTACGCCGCAGGCCGCCGCGTCCTGGCGTTCGAGAACACCAACGCGGTGGCGCGGTACGCCGCCAACCAGGCGATCGTGCACGGCGAGGACCTCGACCCCGACCAGGCGATCGCGGCGCTCGACGCGGTCACCTACGACGAGGTCGCCGACATCGCGCGGCGGGTCGACCCCGAGACGCTCTCGGTCGCCTGCGTCGGCCCGCACGACGCCGACGAGTTCTGAGGTCCGCAGCCCGTTCTCCCACGGTGAGGACCGGCTGTGCCACTCTCTGCTGGTCGTGACCGTCGCCGAGACCGTCAACGAGCGCGAACTCGCGCGGTACGTCCAGCGGATCTGCGACCGCTGGACGCTGGAGCGTGCCCTGCTGGGCGGCGCGCGCGTCGAGGACCTGCGGGGAGCCGGGACGCAGCGGGAGCGCGGCGAGGAGTTCGTGCTCGTGCTCGTCTCACGCCACTTCGACGGCGTGCCGTGGCTCGAGCGGGTCTACCAGGCCGGCAGCCTGTGGGACGGCGCGGAGATGGGTGCCAGGGCGGACGTGCACTGCTACACGCCCGCGGAGCTCGAGCGCAAGCTGCTCACGCTCCCGTCCGTGCGGGCCGCGGTCGACCACGGCCTCGACCTGCTCGCGATCTAGCCGATCGCGACCATCCGCTCGATCGGCACGCGGGCGCGCTCCGCGATCGCCTCGGGCACCTTCACCAGACCGGTGCCGTCCCGCAGGCAGTCCCGGAGCTTGGGCAGCGTGATCATCTTCATGTAGCGGCAGCTCGCCTCGGGGTTCGCCGGCACGAACTCGACGTCGGGCGCCGCGAGCTGCAACGGGTAGAGCATGCCGGTCTCCGTCGCCATGACGACCTTCCTGCCCGTGCCCTTCGCGTGCTCGGCGTAGTCGAGCATGCCGCCCGTGGAGAGCATGTGCACGCCCTCGGCGTCGACGTCACCGGCGGCGACGTACTCCATGACGCTCGTCGAGCATCCGCACTCCGGGTGGATGAGGAAGTCGGCGTCCGGGTTGGCTTCGCGGACCGCGGTGATGTCGCTCGGACGGATGCCGGCGTGCACGTGGCACTCGCCGTCCCAGACGTGCATCCTGCGCCCCATCGTCTTCTCGACGTAGGCGCCGAGGAACATGTCCGGGCCGAAGAGGATCTCGGTGTCCTCGCCGTGCTCGCGGTAGATGTGCTCCACGACCTTGACCGCGTTGGAGGACGTGACGCAGTAGTCGGTCAGCGCCTTGATCTCGGCGGTCGTGTTCACGTACATGACCGTCACGGCACCGGGGTGCTTGGCCTGCCAGCCGCGCAGCTCGTCCGGGGTGATCGAGTCGGCGAGCGAGCAGCCGGCGTCGAGATCCGGGATCAGCACGGTCTTCTCCGGGCACAGGATCGACGCGGTCTCCGCCATGAAGTGCACGCCGCAGAAGACGATCGGATCGCCCTCGGAGGCCGCCGCCTGACGGCTGAGTCCCAGCGAGTCACCGACGTAGTCCGCGACGTCCTGGATCTCGGGCAGCTGGTAGTTGTGGGCGAGGATGACCGCCCCGCGCTCGGCGGCCAGCTCGCGCACCTCGGACTGCAGAGCGTGGATCTCTTCGGGTGACGGTGCGGCGACGCCGCCGCGGACCGGGGCCATGGGGAGGTTCATCGCAGGGGCTCCAGGATCAGGGACAGGTCCAGGGCCGGGGCGGAGTGGGTGAGCGCACCGACCGAGATGAAGTCTACGCCCGTCGCCGCTCGGGCCCTGACGCTGTCCAGCGTGACCCCGCCGCTGGACTCGGTACGGGCCCGGTCCCCCACGCGCCGCACCGCCGCCCGCAGCGCGTCCTCGTCGAAGTTGTCCAGCAGGAGGCGGGGCGCGCCGGCGTCGAGCGCCTCGTCGATCTCGGCTTCGTCCCGGACCTCGCAGACCAGCGGCAGGTCGGGGAACCGCGCACGCGCGGCCCGCACGGCCGGGCCGACGCCGCCCGCCATGGCCGCGTGGTTCTCCTTGATGAGCACCTCGTCGAACAGGCCGATGCGGTGGTTGTGCCCGCCGCCGTGCGCGACCGCCTGCTTCTCGAGCAGGCGCAGCCCCGGCGTGGTCTTGCGCGTGTCGAGGATGCGGGTCCCGGTGCCGGCCACGGCGTCGACGTACCGACGCGTGACGGTGGCCACGCCGCTCAGCCGCTGCAGGAAGTTCAGCGCGGTCCGCTCCGCGGCCAGCAGCGCGGCGGCGTCCCCGGTCGCGGTCAACACCGAGGTCCCGGGCTCCAGCAGCTCGCCCTCGGCGACGTGCCAGCGCAGCTCGACCTCCGGGTCGCACGCGCGGAAGGTGCGCTCGGCCGGCGCGAACCCGCTGAGCACGCCCGCGGCCTTCAGCGTGATGCGCGCGGTCCCCCGCGTTCCGGGCGGGACCGTCGCCTGCGCCGTGACGTCGCCGCCGCCCACGTCCTCCGCCAGCGCACGCGCGACGAGGTCCTCGAGATCCCGGGGGTCCATGGCCCGCAGGATATGGCTCGCGCGCCCGTCTACTCGGCCAGGACGTGCACGTGCGCGAACGTCGGGTCGCTGGCGCCGTGCAGCCGCGACCCGCCCGCGACGAGCGCCCGCAGGTACGTCACGGTCTCCGCCGTGATCCGCTCGCCGGGCAGCAGCGCCGGGATGCCGGGCGGGTACCCCGCGATCGACTCGCACGAGACGCGTCCGACGGCCTGCTCGACCGCCACCCGCTCGGACCGCCCCAGGAAGGCGTCCCGTGGTGCGACGACCATCTCGTTCTCGACCACGGCGTGGGGCGCGACGAGGGCCTCCCCCGTGCCGGCCACGGTGATGCGGCCCACGATCTCGTCGATGTCACCCGCGACGCGCTCGAGGGCGATCGGCTCCTCGGCGAGCCCGACGAGCAGGACGAAGGTCGCGTGGGTCGCGAGCTCGACGTTCACGTCGTAGACGCGTCGCAGCGCATCCGCGACCGCGTACCCCGAGCAGCCGGTGCCGCGGACGTCCACGACGATCCGCAGCGGGTCCCAGTCCGCCACGCCGGGCGTGCCGACGAAGTCGGCGCCGATCACCCGGATCCCGGCCACCGTGCCGAGCTTCTCGCGCGTGCGCGAGATCGCCGCGAGCGTCTCGTGCAGCAAGGCCTCCCCGTGCATGGAGAGCTGGCGGCGGGCGCCGTCCAGCGAGGCGAGCAGCAGCGACGAGGGGGACGTCGAGCGCAGCAGCCGCAGCGCGCGGGACACCGCGTCCACGTCGACGCGGCCGCTCGTGCCGACGTGCAGCATCGCGCTCTGCGTCAGTGCGCCGACGATCTTGTGGGTCGAGGTCAGGACCGCGTCGGCCCCCAGCGCCAGCGCGCTCGCCGGAACGTCGGGATGGAAGCCGAAGTGCGGCCCCCACGACTGGTCGACGATCAACGGGACCCCGGCCTCGTGCGCCACGTCCGCGAGCCCGGTGACGTCCGCGCACATGCCGTAGTAGGTCGGGGACACGACGAAGGCGGCCCGCGCGTCGGGCGCGTCGGCGAGCGCCTGGCGCAGCCGCTGCGGATCGACCCCGTGGGCCATCCCCAGCTCCGTCTCGACCTCCGGCGCCACGAAGGACGGCAACCCGCCGCTGAGCACCAGTCCGTCCACGAGCGAGGCGTGCGAGTTGCGCTGCGCCACCACGCGGGTGCCGAGCGGCGCAAGCGCCAGCGCCAGCGCGTGATTGCCCTGCGTCGCCCCGTTGGTGAGGAAGAACGTCCGCTGCGCGCCATACGCCTCGGCGGCGAGGGCCTCGGCCCGCTCGTACGGCGTCGGCGACGGGCCGATGTCGATGCCGTGGATGTCCTGGGGCACGTCCAGCAGCAGCGCGTCGTCCCCGATGGCGTGGCGCAGCCCCGGGTCCGCGCCGACCCCGCCCTTGTGCCCGGGCACGTGGAAGCGGCCCGGCCCGCGGAAGCCGTAGCCGACGACGGCATCGAGGTACGGGGCGCGTGGCTGGTCGTCGCTGAACGGCGTCACGCCTAGACCTCGTCCGACCCGCCCTCGGCCGTCGGAGCCTTCCCGGCGGCACGCAGCAGCTCCGCGCGCACGAACCCGTCGAGATCCCCTTCGAGCACCTTCGCCGCGTCCCCGACCTCGTGACCCGTCCGGTGGTCCTTGACCATCGTGTACGGCTGCAGCACGTAGGAGCGGATCTGCGATCCCCAGCCGACGACCTCGGACTCGCCCTTGGCCTTGGCGATCTCCGCCTTGCGCTCCTGCTCGGCGCGCTCCAGGAGCTTCGCGCGGAGCATCTTCATCGCCGTCTCGCGGTTGGAGGACTGCGAGCGCTCGTTCTGGCACTGCACGACGACCCCGGTGGGGACGTGCGTGATCCGCACCGCCGAGTCGGTCTTGTTCACGTGCTGACCGCCGGCCCCGGAGGCCCGGTAGGTGTCCACCCGCAGGTCGTCGGGCTCGATGGAGACGTCCCCGACCTCGTCGACGATCGGCGCGACCTCGAGGCCGGCGAAGGCGGTCTGGCGGCGGTTCTGGGAGTCGAACGGACTGATCCGCACGAGGCGGTGCACGCCCTTCTCGGCGTTGAAGAGCCCGTAGGCGTTCTCCCCCGAGGCGCGGAACGTCGCGGACGTGATCCCGGCCTCGGTGCCCTCGCTGACCTCCAGGAGCTCGACGGAGAACCCCCGGGACTCCGCCCAGCGCATCTGCATCCGCAGCAGCATCTCGGCCCAGTCCTGGGCGTCGGTGCCGCCCGCACCGGAGTTGATCGTCACGAGCGCGTCGCCGGCGTCGTACTTGCCGGAGAACAGGCGCGCCTCCTCGAGCTCGGCGAGACGGCTCTGGACAGAGGTGATCTGCTCCTCGAGCTCGGCGGCGATCTCGTCGTCCTCGTCGGCCAGCTCGGCGAGACCCTCGAGGTCCTCGGCGTCGCGCTGCAGGGCGCGGAACGCGTCGAGACGTCGCGTAGTGCGCGCGTGCTCGGCGCTGACCTTCGGGGCACGGTCCTGGTCGTCCCAGAAGCCACTGGCCCCCATCTCGGCCTCGAGCTCCTCGAGACGCCGGGCGAGGGCGTCGGGCTGCAGGTGATCGCGGAGCTCGGCGAGTTGCGCGGCTATGGCCTGCAGGCGTTGCGGTGTCGGCTCGGTGGAGGACGGTGTGGACATCGCCCGCGAAGCTAGCAGCGTGCGCCGGGTATGGTCGGATCCGTGAACCTCGTCGCACCGCTGCTGATCCCGCCGAAGCTGCTGCTGCGGGCCCTCGACGACCTCCACACGATCGCGACGGTCGCACAGGACACCTCCCGCCGGCTCGACCGGCTGGAGGCCACCCTCGACGAGGCACTCGCGCTGGGCCACCGGATCGAGAGCATCGGCGGCGACCTGCTCGGGATGGCCGGTCGCATGGACCGCCGCGCCGTCGCGATGCTGAACCTCGGTGAGCGCATCGACGCCCGCGCCGACGCGGTCCTCGCCCTCGGCGAGAAGGTCGACGCGCGCGGCCGGCAGCTCGTCGACGAGGGCCGGCTGATGCAGGAGCGGGCCCGCGAGGTCACCGACCGGGCGGGCGAGCTCGTCGAGGCGCTGCCCCTCCTGGAGCGTGCGCTGGGCCTCGCGATGCCGCTGGAAGGGGCGGTGGAGCGCCTGGGCCGGGTGGCGGACCGGCTCCCCGGCGGTCGCGCCGCCGCCGGTCGCGGCAAGCCGCGCGACGACGCCTGACCGGGCCGCTCGCCCGTCAGCGCAGGTGCCCGGACGGCGCGCTCAGGCGCCGTGGCACTTCTTGAACTTCTTGCCGGAGCCGCACCAGCAGGGCTCGTTGCGCCCCATGGTCTCGGTCTCGGTGACGCGGCGCTGCTGGACGGCGGGGACCGCCTCCTCCTCACCGACCAGGACGTCACCGCCGCCGCCGGCCGCGAGCTCGAGCGCGCTCACGCCCGCGCCACCGGAGTACTGGACGTTGCCCTGCACGGGCCCCGCTCCGGCGGGCGCCTCCGCCGGATCGGCCACGTCACCCTCGACCTCCACCTCGACGTGGAAGATCATGCGGGCGAAGTCCGACCAGATCGTGTTGATCAGGTCCTCGAAGAGCGTGAAGCCCTCGTTCTTGTACGCGACCAGCGGGTCGATCTGGGCGAACCCGCGGAGGTGGATGCCCTCCCGCAGGTAGTCCATGTCGTAGAGGTGCTCCTTCCACCGCTGATCGATGATCTGCAGCAGCAGGTAGCGCTCGAGGGCCCGCATGAGCTCCTCGCCCAGCTCCTCCTGGCGCTCGTCGTAGCGGGCGATCGCGTCGGCGGCGAGGCGCTCGACGAGCTCCTCGCGGGCCATGCCCCCGCCGGCGACGTCCTCCGCCGTGACGCCGACCGGCCAGACGTCCTCCAGCGCGGTCCAGAGACCGTCGAGGTCCCACTCCTCCACGTAGTCGCCGGGCGTGTACTCGTCGACCAGGCGCTGCACGACCTCGCCGAGGTTCTCGCGGGCGGCGCCGCCCATGTCGCGCCCCTCCAGCACGTCGTCGCGGTAGCGGTAGACGACGTCGCGCTGCTTGTTGAGCACGTCGTCGTACTCGAGGACGCGCTTGCGGATGAGGAAGTTCTGCTCCTCGACCTTCTTCTGCGCCTTCTCGATCTGCTTGGACAGCATGCCCGCCTCGATCGGCTCCTCGTTGCCCTCCTCGTCCAGGGTGCCGAGACGGTCCAGGATCTTGTAGATGCGGTCGCCGGCGAAGAGCCGGACCAGATCGTCCTCGGCGCTCAGGAAGAAGCGGGACTCGCCGGGGTCGCCCTGACGGCCCGCCCGGCCGCGCAGCTGGTTGTCGATGCGACGCGACTCGTGACGCTCGGTGCCGACGATGAACAACCCGCCGGCCTCCATCACCTTCTGACGGGCCTCCTCGACGCGGGCCTCGATCGTGCCGGTCACCTTGGCGATGGTCTCGTCGTAGTCGGGGTCCCCCGGCTTGAGTCCGAGCTGTCCCTGGACCTCGAGCGCCGCCAGGTGCTCCGCGTTGCCGCCGAGCTTGATGTCGACGCCGCGGCCCGCCATGTTCGTGGCGATGGTGACGGCACCGAACTGACCCGCCTCGGCGACGATCTCCGCCTCGCGGGCGACGTACTCCGGCTTGGCGTTGAGCACCTCGTGCTTGATGCCGAGCTTCGTGAGCCGCTCGCTGAGCATCTCGGAGACCTCGACGGAGATCGTGCCCACGAGCACGGGCTGGCCCTTGGCGTTGCGCTCGGCGATCTCCCGGACGACGGCGCTCCACTTGCCGTCCTTGGTCTTGTAGACCTGATCGTTCTGGTCCATGCGGACCATGGGCCGGTTGGTCGGGACCTGCACGACGCCGAGCTTGTAGATCTTCATGAACTCGGTCGCCTCGGTGAGGGCGGTGCCGGTCATGCCCGCGAGCTTGTCGTACATCCGGAAGTAGTTCTGGAGGGTGATCGTCGCGAGCGTCTGGTTCTCCTCCTGGACGCGCACCCCCTCCTTCGCCTCCACCGCCTGGTGCAGGCCCTCGGACCAGCGACGCCCGTCGAGGATGCGACCGGTGAACTCGTCGATGATCTTGACCTCGCCGTCGACGACCGCGTAGTCCACGTCGCGCTTGTACAGCGACTCGGCCTTCAGCGACTGGATCAGGTGGTTGACGAGGTGCCCGTTGTCGGCGCGGTACAGGTGGTCGATGCCGAGGAACTTCTCGGCCTTCGCGACGCCTTGCTCGGTCACCGCGACGGTCTTGTGCTTCTCGTCGAACTCGAAGTCGAAGTCGGCGACGAAGTCCTTCTTCATCCGCGGGTCCATGTTCTCCGGCTTCTTGCCGGACACCATGACGCGCGCGAGCTTGGCGAAGCGCTGGTAGTCCTCCGCGGCCTGCTCCGGCGCGCCGGAGATGATCAGCGGCGTCCGCGCCTCGTCGATGAGGATGTTGTCGACCTCGTCGACGATCGCGAAGTTGTGCGTCGCGAGCGGGCGGCCGTCCTCGGTGTAGCGCCCGCCGTGCTGGACCTTCTCCTCCAGCGAGGTGGCCATGTTGTCGCGCAGGTAGTCGAAGCCGAACTCGGAGTTCGTGCCGTAGGTGATGTCGGCGGCGTACGCGGCACGCTTCTCCTCGTACGGCTGCATGTTCTGCAGCACGCCGACCGTCAGCCCGAGGAAGTGGTAGATCGGGCTCATCCACGCGGCGTCTCGACGCGCGAGGTAGTCGTTGACGGTGACGACGTGGACGCCCTTGCCGGCCAGGGCGTTGAGCGTGACGGCGAGGGTGCCGGTGAGCGTCTTGCCCTCCCCGGTCTTCATCTCGGCGATCTGCCCCGAGTGCAGCACCATCCCGCCGATGAGCTGCACGTCGAAGTGCCGCATGCCCATCGTGCGCCGACCGGCCTCGCGGGTCAGCGCGAAGGCCTCGGGAAGAACCTCGTCGAGCGTCGCACCTTCCTCCTGCACGCGCTCCTTCAGCTCCTGGAAGCGCTCCCGCAGCGTGTCGTCGCTCTCGTCCTGGAGTTGCTCCTCGAAGGCCCCGATCGAGGCGACCCGCTTCTCGTAGCTCTTGAACTGCTTCTTCTCGCCGACGTTGAGCGCGCGATCAAGGAGACCCATGGGGTCGAGGGTACCAGCGCAGCGGTGCCCGCCGACCTCGGTGAGGGCGGCGGGCACGCTGTCGATTGCGGAGGCCGTCTCGGCGTCCGCGCACCCCCGGCAAGGGGTGCTGGGCTCGGGGTGACGGCGGCTGCCGTCGGGGTTCGCTCAGATGGCGGCGTCCATGCGTTGACCCAGCCCTCCGAGGGCGCGGGCCTCACGCCGGTGCTTGCGCACCTCTTTGCGACGCTTGACCTGGCGGGCGAGCTCCTGCTCGCAGAGGTTGATCGCGTGACGCAGATCGCGGGCCGCGTCCTGGGCGCGCAGGGTGACGCCCTTCATGTGGAGTGTCGCCTCGACGACGTGCTTCTCCGCGATACGGGGGTTCGCCTCTTCGAGAAGCTCGATCTCGAGTGTGGCGTTGTTCACCTGCCGGCCGATCTTCGCGAAGCGCTTCCGCACGTGCTCACGGAGCTCATCCGTGACGGGGACGTTGCGGCCCTTGCACTCGATCTGCATCCCATACCTCCTGGGTCGGGTTGGCTGATGGTGCGGCGGACTCTACGGACCCCCGTACGGGGGCGCAACACCCCTTCCGTCCAGATGTGCTAACCCAAAAGTAGGGAGTCCGATCGGAGGGGCCGGGCCCGTCAGCGCAACGTGCGAACCCCGGTCAGCGCCCCGACCGACACCACTCCGCCCGTGTTCAGGGACCGTGCGCACGCGTCGAGCGTCGCGCCGGTCGTGTGGACGTCGTCGATCAGCACGACCCGATCGCCCGGCGTCCCGACGACCGCGACGGCGATCCTTCCGGCGCGTAGCCGCTCGTCGCGCCCCGCGCCGAGCTGGTGGGCGCCGTCGTGCTCGCGGCGCAGGCTGTGGGCCACCGGCCGTCCAGTGCGGCACGCCACGGCCTCGGCGAGCAGGGCCGCGTGGTCGATGCCGCGCTGGCGGCGCCGTCCCGGATGGGGCGGCACGGGGACCAGGGTCGCGTCCCGGAGGAGGGCGGCCGGGGCGGTCGCGGCGATCGCCGCGCCGAGCACCCCGGCGGCCGCCGTCGCCCGCCGGAACTTCAGCGCCGACACGAGCGCGCGGGCGGGTCCGCCGTGGGCCAGCGGCGCCCACGCGAAGCGGTACGCGTGCCCCGCCGCCGGGCACCGGGTCCCGCAGCGCCCGGGCAGACCGCAGCGGGCGCAGCGAGGACCGTCCAGCCACGGCAGCGCGCGGCGGCACGCGGCGCACAGGTCACGGCCCGGCGCGCCGCAGGCAAGGCACACGGGCGGGACCAGCAGATCGACCAGATCGCGGACGAGCATCCCGCCATCGTGGGACGGCCCGGCGTCACGAATCCAGACCCACCTGCAACGATCGTGCGTGATGTCGCCGGAAACCTCGTGGACGTTCTCCCCAGGGCCGCTCATCCTGGTGGCCCTGCTGCTGGGTTCGTACCTGTGGCGCTGGCGGGCGATCCGCGCGACGCCGACCGGACGCCGCGACGCGCCGACCTGGCGCCTGGCCGTGTACCTGACCGGCATCGTGGCGCTCGCCGGCGCGCTCTTCTCGCCCATCGACGTGCTCGGCGAGCAGATCTTCGCGATGCACATGGTCCAGCACGTGCTCCTGATCGACGTGGTGCCGATCCTCCTGCTGCTCGGGCTCACCAAGGTGATCCTGCGCCCGGCCACGCGGCTCCTGCACCCGGTCGAGACGCGGCTCGGGTTCTTCGGCGGGCCCATCTTCGCCGTGCTCGTGTACGTGGGACTGATGTGGCTGTGGCACGTCCCCACGCTCTACGACGCCGCCGTGCGGCACGAGACCGTGCACGTGCTCGAGCACGTCTGCTTCACGTTCGCGGGAGGCCTGTACTGGTGGCACCTCCTGTCGCCGATCCGCTCGCGGCTCGCGCTGCGCGGGCTCGGCCCCGTCGTCTACATGGCGGGCACCAAGGTCTTCGTCGGGCTCCTCGGGATCTTCCTCACGTTCGCGCCGAACGCCCTGTACGAGGTCTACGAGGACCAGCCGCGCTTCTGGGGCCTGAGCGCCCTCGACGACCAGGCCCTCGCCGGCGCCATCATGGCCATCGAGCAGTCGATCATCATGGGCATCGCCCTCGCCTACCTGTTCGTCCGCGCCCTCGAGGAGTCCGACCGCGCCGACGAGCGCGAAGAGCGCTTCGCCGACGTCTGAGGCGCGTGTGCCGCCGGCGCGCAAGGAACGCGCGCACAAGATCCACACGTCGTCGGATTCCCGTCACGGTTCACGCGCCACGCTTGGAGGGTGCACCGTTTCAGCGACCCTCAGCGACGCTCAGACGTCCCACCCCCTACGGCAGCCCGCGTCGGGCGGATCGCGACGGGCCAGTACGGCGTCGTCCATCGCACCCAGCTCGCCGCCCACGGGATCGCTCCCCGCACGATCGATCGGTGGTTGGCGAGCGGCCGGCTCCTGAAGCTGCACCCCGGCGTCTACGCGGTGGGGCACGCCGCCTTCCCCGACCTCGCCCCCGTGATGGCCGCGGTGCTCGCGACGGCCCGCTGGGACCGTGACCACGGCACCCACCGCGGCGCCGCCGCGAGCCACACCGCCGCGGCCGTCCTCCTCGACGTCCGGGATCGCGGGCGGCGAGGCGGCACCGTGCACGTCACGACGGAGACCAGGCGCACCGCCCGTGGCGTGATCGTCCATCACACCCGCCGTCTCGATCCGGCGGACGTGACGACCATCCGCGGCGTACCGGTGACCACGTTCGCCCGCACCGCCATCGACCTCGCCGAGATGCTCGAGCCGCACTGGCTCGAGCGGACCCTCGAGCGCGCGGCGGTGAAGCGCGTGCTCGACGAGTCGGCGCTGCAGTCCGCGATGGACCGACACGCCGGCCGGCGCGGCATCGGTCCGCTGCGCGCCGCACTGGCGACCGGCCGGCACCTCGATCCCCAGACGTGCGACAGCGTGCTCGAGGAGCTGTTCCTGAACCTGATCCGCCGAGCCGAGCGCCCCGGCCTGCCCCACCCGCAGATGCAGCGCACCGTGCGCCTCTCCGGTGGGGAGCGGTTTCGCGTCGACGCGCTGTGGCGAGCGCTCCGGGTCGTCGTCGAACTCGACTCGCGCTGGCACGACCCCGCGGGCGCGCGCCTGCGCGACCGCGCGCGGGACCGGGCACTGCGACGCGACGGGTACCTCGTCTACCGCTTCCGCTACGCCGACGTCGTCCAGCGGCCAGGCTGGGTCGTGGCGACGGTGCGCTCCCTGCTCGCCGAAGCGGCCTACCGGCGCGTCGCTTGAGCCTCTCCGTAGGGGGTGCCGCGTTTCAGCGACCCTGAGCGTCGCTGGAACGTCGCACCCCCGCGTTCCCGCGGGGGCGTTGGGGGTCAGTCCGGTCGGCGCAGCGAGGCGGCGATCCCGACGTGGCCCGCGATCGCGCCGATCAGGATCGCTTCCGGCGCGACGTGCGTCCCCGGCAGCACGATCGACTCCTTCAGGCACGCGCCGTCACCGACCACGGCCTCGTCGCCGAGCACGAGCGGGCCCTGGAGACGGACGTTCTTGCCGATCCGCACGTCGCGACCG
>NZ_JBFIGP010000093.1:0-12491 GCF_041602235.1 Paraconexibacter sp. | reverse complement strand
TTCCACGCGTCCCAGACCTCGCCGAGGGTGACGCCGACGTAGCCCGCGCGCCGCAGCGCGGCGATCTGGGCCTCGAAGGCCTCGGGAGTGACCCAGAGGTCGGGGTAGGCGGTGCCCGCCTTCGGCGTCCCGACCACGTGGTACATGAGGATCGGGACGCGGGCCGACATCGCGCTCGCGCCCTCGAGCGGCCAGGACGCGGGGTCGCGCGGGTCGGTCGATGCCGCCACCTGCGTGGGTGCGGGGTCCTTCCGGGGTGCTGTCGTCCGTGACGCGGCGGAAGCGGTCGTCCCTGGGCTCGCGACGCGCTCGCGTCCCGGTTCGTCCGCACCGCTGCCGAACACCATCCCGGTCGCAAGTGCGCACAGCGCGAGCGCGAGGAGCGCGAGGGGGCGGGCCGGTCTCCGCTGCGAGCGAGAACGTGCGGCGCGCTGGCGTGCTGGCACGCGAGGAGGATCGCAGACCGACCGGCCCGCAGCGGTCGCGCCCCGTCCGGCGCGGTACGTTCGTCATGAGCACGATCCCGTCCGTCGACCCAGGAGACCCGCAATGCCTCGCATCGCGCAGATCATCGAAACCCTCGAGGCAGAGCGCGCCGACGTGCAGAAGCGCCTGGACTGGCTCGACGGGCAGATCGAGCAGTTCCGCGAGCACCAGGCCGGCCAGATCGCGCCGTCGGAGGTCGACCCGGCGGAGGTGCCGCTGCGGTCCAAGCGGCGCGCCACGGCCCGGCGCGCGAGCTCCCGTCGCGCGACCGCGCGCGCGGTCAAGCGCGACACGGGCGGGGAGATCCTGGAGTTCCTGGCGGAGCATCCGGGCTCCACGGCCGGCGAGGTCGCCAAGGGCATCGACCTCAGCCGCAGCTCTGCCGCCGCCAAGCTGACCCAGATGACCAAGGCCGGGGACCTCGCCAAGCTCGATCGCGGCTACGCGGTGCGCGACGCGTAGCCGATGCGACGACGGCGACGCCCCGCGTAGGCTTGCGCCCCATGCACATCGATCCCACCGGCGAGCAGGTCTCCGCGTTCGCGGAGCGCGACGACGACATGCCCGTGTTCATGCTCAACCTGCTGCGCTTCAAGCCCGACGGCGGCGCCGAGTCCTACGCGACCTACGCCGCCGCGACCGCCCCGCACCTGCGGCGCGTCGGCGGCGAGATCGTGTGGAGCGGCGCGTGCGACACCGCGTTGATCGGGCCGGGGGAGCCCGAATGGGATGTCGCCGCCGTGGTGCGGTACCCGTCACGAGCGAGGTTCCTCGAGATGGTCGGCGACCCCGAGTACCAGGCGATCACGCATCACCGAACGGGTGCGCTCGTGGACTCGCGGCTGATCCCGTGCGCCGGGACGGTGCTGGGCGCATGAGGGCCGTCGTCTGCCAGCACGCCGAGCTCGGGGTGCAGGACCTGCCCGAGCCCGTCCCCGCGCGCGGCCAGGTGCGCATCCAGGTGACCCGCTGCGGCATCTGCGGATCGGACCTGCACGCCCGGACCGGGATCGACGACTGGGCGGAGATGGCCGCCGAGGCCGGCTACGACCGGTTCGGCCGCTCCGACCAGCCGATCGTCCTCGGGCACGAGTTCTGCGGCGAGGTCGCCGAGCACGGCCCCGGAGCCAAGGGGTCGCTGCCGACCGGGACGCCCGTCGTGGCGCTGCCGTTGCTGCGCAACGCGCAGGGCATCGACACGACCGGCCTGTCGGTGCACGCTCCGGGCGCCTACGCCGAGCAGATGCTGGTGCAGGAGTCCCTGATGCTGCCGGTTCCCAACGGGTTGGATCCCGACATCGCGGCGCTCACGGAGCCGATGGCCGTGGCGTGGCACGCGGTGCGACGGGGGGACGTCGGCAGGAAGGACGTCGCGATCGTCATCGGCTGCGGGCCGATCGGCCTCGGCGTGATCCTGATGCTCAAGGCCAAGGGCGTCCGGACGGTGGTCGCCAGCGACTACTCGCCCGGGCGTCGCGCGCTGGCCACCGCCTGCGGTGCGGACGTCGTCGTCGACCCGGCGGCCCAGTCGCCCTTCGCGGCGGCTCCGAGCAAGGGGCACGTCCAGGGCATCCCTGCCGTGCTGGAGCTCGCGGTCGGGACGACCGAGAAGCTCGGGCGCCTCCCGGTCGGCTGGTGGCACGCCTGGCGGCTCGTGGACACGCTCGGGATCGAGCCCAAGCACCCGGTGATCTTCGAGTGCGTCGGCGTGCCCGGCGTGATCGACAGCATCATCGGGGAGGCGCCGCTGTTCTCCCGCGTCGTCGTGGTCGGGGTCTGCGTCGGAGCCGATCAGATCACGCCGGCGATGGCGATCAACAAGGAGATCGACCTGCGCTTCGTGATCGGCTACACGCCCCTGGAGTTCCGGGACACGCTACACATGCTGGCCGACGGCAAGGTCGACCCGCGTCCGCTCATCACCGGCAAGGTCGGGCTGGATGGCGTGAGCAGCGCGTTCACGGCGCTCGGCGACCCGGAGGCTCACGCCAAGATCCTCGTCGACCCGCGCAGCTCCGCGAGCGAGCCCGAACCGGTCGGCCGGTAGGCGCGGCTACGCGGCCGGCAGGTCGGTCGCGGCCGGGCTCGGCAGCGTGAACAGCTGCAGGAACCGCGCGCCCAGGTCCTCGTCACCGGTGATCCGGAGCTGCCCGTCGGCGATCGCGTCGGTGCAGCGGCAGCGCTTGTGCGCGACGGCGATGAGCGACTCGGGGCTCGTGTGGATCGTGGCGTCCGCGTCGGGAGCCGCCCCGCGAGCCACGGTGATGCGTCCGTCGCACACGGTCGCGTGGTACGCCGACTCACCGAGATGGAGCGTGATCGTCGCGGCGAAGTCCTCGGCCAGGGCCGGATCGAACAGGGACTGCAGCGAGAGCAGGTGGGCGTCCTCGCTCATCGACATGCCGGGTGTCGGGGGATCGGCGTTGGCGCCGCCCCAGCGGCCGAGCTCCACGAGCACGTTCTCGAGCGCGCGCCCCTTCGGCGTGAGCACGTAGACCTGCGCGTGGGCCGGGGGCGGCAGCGTGTCCCGGACGACGAGGGCACCGGCCTCGAGGTCGCGCAGCCGCTGGGCGAGCACGTCGGGACCGACGCGGGGGAGGGCCCGGCGCAGGTCGGTGAAGCGCTTGGGGCCGAGCATGAGCTCCCGCACGACCATCAGCGTCCAGCGGTCGCCGACGGCGTCCAGCGCGCGTGCGATGCCGCAGGCGTCCCCGTAGCAGCGCTTGTTGGTCATGTCGTCCAGTCTACCCACAGTTGGTTCTTCCAACTCGGCAGTTGGAAAAACCAACTCATCTGCTACAAACTGCGCATGGCTGACGCAGGAACCACCGACCGGACCCGCTGGGTCGCCCTCTACGTGCTGTGCACCGGCGTGCTCATGATCGTCCTCGACGCGACGGTCGTGAACGTCGCGCTGCCGTCGATCCAGGACGACCTCGGCTTCTCGCAGAGCGGCCTGGCCTGGGTGGTCAACGCCTACCTGATCGCCTTCGGCGGCCTGCTGCTGCTGGGCGGACGGCTCGGGGACCTGCTCGGTCAGCGCCGCGTCTTCCTCGTCGGTCTCGTCGGCTTCACCCTCGCGTCGGTGCTGTGCGCCCTCGCGCCGAGCCAGGAGCTCCTCGTGGCGGCCCGGTTCGTGCAGGGCGTCGGTGGCGCCCTGGCCTCCGCCGTGATCCTCGGGATGATCATCACGATGTTCCCCGAGCCGCGGGAGCAGGCCAAGGCGATCGGCGTCTACAGCTTCGTGGCGTCCGCCGGCGGATCCATCGGGCTGCTCGCGGGCGGGATCCTGACCGATGCCCTCAACTGGCACTGGATCTTCCTCATCAACGTGCCCATCGGGATCGCGACGCTCGTGATGGCGCTGCGCCTCGTCGAGGACCGGCCCGGGCTCGGGTTCGGCCGCGGCGCGGACATCCCCGGCGCCGTCCTGATCACCGCTGGGATGATGCTCGGCGTCTACGCGATCCTGCAGGGAGGGGAGGCCGGCTGGGGCGCACCGACCACGGTCCTCCCGGGGCTGATCGCGATCGCCCTCGTCGGCACGTTCCTCCAGCGCCAGCGGGTCATCAGCAACCCCCTCATGTCGCTGCACATCTTCCGCTCCCGCAACGTCTCGGGCGCGAACGCGATCATGGCGCTGCTCGTCGCGGGCATGTTCGCGATGTTCTTCCTGGGCGCCCTGTACATGCAGCGGATCCTCGGGTACGACCCGCTCCAGGTGGGGCTCGCCTACCTGCCCGCGACCGTGGTGATGGCGATCCTCGGGCTGCGCTTCGCGGAGACCTTGATCATGCGCTTCGGTCCGCGCCGCATCCTCATCCCCGGCCTGGCCTGCAACGCCGTCGGCCTGCTGCTGTTCGCGCGGACGCCGATCGACGGGAACTACGTGACCGACCTCCTGCCCACGATGGTCCTGATGGGCCTGGGCAACGGCCTGTCGTTCCCGGCGCTGATGACGCTCGCGATGTCGGGCGCGACACCCGAGGACTCCGGGCTCGCGTCGGGCCTGGTCAACACCACGGTGCAGGGCGGAGGGGCGATCGGCCTCGCCGTGCTTGCGACCGTCGCGACCGCGCGGACCGACGCGGTCTCCGCCGCGGTCGTGCCGTCGCTCGGCGCGCTGAACGCCGGATACCACCTGGCCTACGTCGTCGGAGGCGTGCTCGTGATCGCCGCGATCGCCATCGCCGTGGCCGTGCTGCGGGACGGCGGCGGACCGGCGGAGCACGCCGGGGCGGACGGCGAGGCCCTGCCCGCACGGGACGAGGCGATCGCCCACGCCCTCGCCTGAGGTCGTCGCGCCTCGCTGAGGATGCGGGGCCGGGCGGGTACAGTCCGGCGCCGTGTCCGAGCGCCACGATGACCACGTGCACGACGTCGCGATCGTCGGAAGCGGGTTCGGCGGTGCCGTCAGCGCCCTGCGCCTGGCCGAGAAGGGCTACGACGTCGTCGTCCTGGAGGCGGGACGCAGCCTGGGTCCGCAGGACCTGCACGCGGCCCGCCGCCGCCTGACCGACTACCTCTGGCAGCCCGAGATCGGCCTGCGCGGATTCTTCTGGCAGCGGACGTTCAAGGACGTCGGCATCATCGGGGCGTCGGGCGTCGGAGGCGGCTCGATCGTGTGGGGCGCGGTGCTGCTCGAGCCCGCGAAGGCGTTCTTCGACGATCCGGCGTGGTCGCGCCTGGCGGACTGGCGGACGGATCTGCGGCAGCACTACGCCACGGCCGCACGCATGCTGGGCCGGGTCACCAACGTCCACCTCGGTGAGCAGGACGAGCACCTGCGCGCCGCCGCGGTCGCGGTCGGCGCCGAGTCCACCTTCGGTCCGGTGCCGCTCGCGGTGCATTTCGGTCAGGGGCCGGGCGTGCGGTCGGAGGACCCGTTCTTCGACGGCGACGGCCCGGCGAGGACCGGCTGTCTGCTGTGCGGGGGCTGCCTGGTCGGCTGCCCGTACGGCGCCAAGAACACGCTCGACCTGAACTACCTGCACCTGGCGCAGCGACGCGGCGCGCAGATCCGACCGCAGCACCGGGTGGAGGCGGTCGTCCCGCTGCCCGGCGGCGGGTACGAGCTGCACAGCCGCGACCCGCTGGCCGGTGGGCGCGCAGGGCGGCGAGCGCCGGTCCGCGCCCGGCAGGTCGTGCTCGCGGCCGGCGTGCTCGGCACCCTCGAGCTGCTCTTCACCTGCCGCGACGACCTCGGGACGCTGCCGCACGTCTCACCCAGGCTCGGTCACCGGGTCCGGACGAACTCCGAGGCGGTCACGGGGATCCTCGCGGACGACCCGCAGGCCGACCTGCTGCGGGGGCCGTCGATCTCCTCGGACTTCCACCCCGACCCCCAGACCCACGTGACGCAGAACCGCTTCCTCGGCGGCGCTCGGGTGCTGCGCCCCCAGGTCGGACCGCTCGTGGACGGCGCGCGGCCCGGTCCTCGAGCCCTCCGCACGCTGGCCCGGATCGCGTCGCGCCCCGTCGAGCATCTCCGGGTCGCGCTCGCACCACGCTTCGAGGAGCGCTACACGGCGCTCACGGTCATGCAGCACGTCGACAACGAGCTGCGGTTCGTCTGGGGACGGAGTCCCGCCCGGCCCTGGCGAAGGGTCCTGCGCTCGCGGGCGGTCGATGGGCGCCAGGCCCCGAGCTACCTGCCCGTGGCCAACGAGGTCACGCGCGCCTACGCGGCGTCGATCGGCGGCACGCCGCTGAACCTGCTGCCGGAGAGCGTCGGGGGCGTCTCGGTCACGGCGCACGTGCTCGGGGGCGCGGTCATCGGCAGCTCGCCCCAGGAGGGGGTGATCGGCCTCGACCACCAGGTCTTCGGGCATCCCGGGCTCTACGTCGCCGACGCGGCGGCGATCCCGGCGAACGTCGGCGTCAACCCGTCGTTGACGATCACCGCGATGGCCGAGCGGTTCGCCGCCGCGTGGCCGACGCGGCGGGACGCCGAGGCCGTCGCGCCGGACGCCCCGGCCGAGCCCGGGGCGCGCCTGCCCCGTGGTCTGCGGGACCTGCGGCGGCTGTACCGGGTGCTGCCCGCGCCGGAGCCCGACGCCCTGGTGGGCGACTGGCGGGCGAGCTTCCTCGGCCCGCGGTCGCTGCGCACGGTCGCGCCCCTCGGCGTCGCACGGGCGGGGCTGCCCGGCTGGCAGGGCAAGCGGTTCGCCCGGGCGCCGGACGGCTCCGGGATCACCGGGACCAACGTGCTGCGAGGGGAGACGCGCCTGGCGATGGCGCTGCGCGTCGCGGACTCGGCGGTCGACGGGCGGCCCTGCGGGGTGATCTCCTACGCCGACGACGCACCGCTGCCGTGGCGCCATGTCCGCGACGAGGTGCGGGTCCTCGACGCGGAACGGCTGCTCGCCATGAGCCTGCTCGACCTCCCGGGCGGGGGAGTGGGGGCCCTGCCGTTCCTGCTCACGCGCGACGCGCTGCGGTAGGCGACGGCGTCCGCGGGGCCGGCCGCGACCGCGGTGCTCAGCCGGCCCGCGGCGCGTAGCGGTGGTGGAGCATCAGCGCGTTGCCGTCGGGGTCGGCGAAGAGGCCCATGTGGCACACGCCCGTGTCGAACGTCTCGCCGGTGAACTCCACGCCGCGCGCCGAGAGCTCCGCGCGGGCCTGCTCGACGTCCTCGACGTGCAGCGCGATCGGGTTGACGTTCGGGTGGTACCCGAAGGGGAACCGCTCGGCCATCACCACGCTGAGGGTCAGGTTCCCGGTCTCGAACTCGGCGAAGCCGCGATCGGGCATGAGCACCGAGCACGGGAGGCCCAACGTGTCGCGGTAGAAGGCGACCGAGGCGTCGAGGTCCTTGGTGGGCACGGTCACGAAGTCCGTGCCCGTGATCAGGCTGGGCGAGGAGGTCATGCGCCGACCCTATCCCGCGCCGGTCACCCCGTCAGGGGGAGCTTCACCTGCGCCGCGGCACGCCGGGTGAGCCACATCCGCAGCCCTGACGGCGAGAGCGGCCGGGCGAAGTGGAACCCCTGGGCGAGGGTGCAGCCGAGCGTCGTGACCAGACGCAGCGTCGCGGGATCCTCGACCCCCTCCGCGACCGTGCGGAGCTCGAGGTCGTCGGCCAGCGTGACGATCGCGCGCAGGACCGCCGCAGATCGCTCCGACGTGCCCAGCAGTCGGACGAAGCTGCGGTCGATCTTGACCTCGTCGATGGGCAGGTCCTGCAGGTAGGCCAGCGACGAGTAACCGGTCCCGAAGTCGTCCAGCGCGAGCTTGATCCCGAGACCACGGAGCGCCTCGAGCGTCGTGAACGCCACCTGCTGGCGCTCCATGAGGACGCTCTCGGTGATCTCGAGCTTCAACGCGGAGCCGTCCAGCCCGCGGACCAGCAGCATCTCGCCGACCCTGCCGGCGAGGGCGGGATCGACGACGTTGCGCGCGGAGAGGTTGACCGCGACGGTGAGCGGGAGCCCGTCCTCACGCCAGGCCACGCAGTGGTCGAGCGCCAGTCCCAGGACGTGCTCGGTCAGCGGCCCGATGAGCTCGGTCTGCTCGGCGAGCGGGATGAACATCCCGGGCGGCATCGCGCCGTGGACCGGATGGTCCCAGCGCACGAGCGCCTCGACGCAGTCCACCGCCCCGGTCCCGATGTCGATGATCGGCTGGAAGTGCAGGCGCAGCTGCCCGGACGCCAGGGCGCGTTCGAGGTCCGACAGCACGGCGAGGCGGTGGCGGGCGGCCCGCTCGAAGCCCTCGTGATAGCGGCGGTGGGGCCCGTCGGCGCTGTGCAGGGCGATCTCGGCGCGGTCCAGCAGCTGTCCGGCGTCGTCACCGTCGAGCGGGCCCACCGCCGATCCCGCCGCCGCGCGGACGGGATAGGGGACGCCGTCGACGATGAGCGGGGCGTCGAGCGTGGCGATCAGCCGTTCCACGCGCTCCACGTCGTCGGGCGCGTCCGGGATCGCGACGGCGAAGCACGCGGGAGCGATGCGCCCGACGACGGCGTCCGGGCCCGCGGCGTGCGAGAGCCGCGCCGCGAGGGCCTGCAGCAGCGCGTCGGAGCGGGATCGCCCGATCGCCGCCAGCAGCTCGTGGAAGCGCGTGGGGAGCAGCACGAGCGCGGTCGCCGGCCCGCGCTCGAGCATCCGCGCGAGCGCGTGCTCGATCCCGGCGCGGTCGGCGAGACCGAGCTGCGGATCGCGTCCCGTCCCGGGGACGTGACGGTCAGGCGGCGGCCGGTCGTACATCACCCTCCACCGCTCGGTCTCGACCGTTGCGCTTGGCCTGGTACAGCGCGCTGTCCGCCAGTTCGAGGAGGTCGTCCAGCACCCGGCTGCGGGACGTCGTGGCGACGCCCACCGAGACGGTCACCCTGGGTCCGCCGTCGATCGGCTCGCGGCGCGCGCGACGGACGACCTGCTCGGCGACCTCTCGCGTGTGGCTCGGGTCGCACGACACCCACACCGCGAGCTCGTCGCCCCCGAGGCGCCCCGCCAGGCCCACCGCGGATGCCGTGCGAGCGACCTCGCAGAGCACGACGTCGCCGATCCGGTGCCCGTGTGCGTCGTTGACCTCCTTGAAGTGGTCGATGTCGAGCATCACGACGCCGCCGGTCTCGCCGGCCGCGAGCCGTGCGCCGACCTGCTCGTGCCAGGAACGGCGCGACGCGATCCCGGTGAGGTCGTCGGTGAGGGCGAGCGTCTCGAGCTCGCGGACACGCCGAGCCAGCGAGGCGTCCGGGTCGCTCGACGGGGGCATGCCCGCGACCTGGGCGAGGTCGTCGAGAGCCTCGTCGGGCAGGCCGAGGACGGCGAGGGCCGCGTCGCAGAGCTTGCGCTCCAACGTGCCCCCGGCAAGGGCGGTCACGACCTGGTCGGCCAGTTGCACGCACGCGGTCACGCGGTCCGGGGCCACGCTGGTGGTGTCGCCTCCGTGATGCCAGGCGATGGAGCGGACGATCTCGTCGTCGAGCCCGGACGCCGCCGCGAGCAGCGCGCCGGCATGGGCGTGGTCGGTCCCGAACCGGTCCATCTCCGCCTGGGCCCGCCCGCAGCCCGCGGGATGCGCGGCCGCCACCTCGTCGACCGCCGTCTCACCGAAGACGACCGGCAGGACCAGCTTGCCGCAGTCGTGCAGGAGCCCCGCGAGGTGGGGCGCCTCGGTGCCGATGCCCGCGTAGCCCGCCGCCGCGCTGGCCAGGCCCGCGACCTGCACGGCGTGCACGTGCATCGCGCCGCGCGACACGCCGCCGTTGCCGGTGGCGCGCTCGAAGAACCGGTAGGCCACGGAGTCCAGGGCGAGGCGTCGCACGCTGGTGCGTCCCACCATCGTCACCGCCTGCCGGACGTTGCGCACCGGCATCCGCACGCCGGTGGCGGCCGAGTTCGCGAACCGCAGCACGTTGGCCGCCAACCCCGGGTCCATCTCCAGCGCGGCGACCAGTTCGGCGAGCGTCGACTCGTCGCGGTCGGCGAGGATCAGCACCCGTTGCAGCGCCCGGTCGAGGACCGGCAGCTTCTCGCAGTCGGCGACGGCCACGGTGAGCCGTCGCGCGAGGTGGTCATCCGCGCACGTGCGCACCGCATCCATCTGGGCATCCATGCCTAGCCACGTCACCGTCCGACCTCCATGTCGGTCCGCCCTGCCCCCGGGCGCGAACGGGGTCGCGCCACGACACTCCAGCAGTCGGACCCGGCGGACGGCGCTTGAGGGGCCTGGACGTACGTCCGAGCCCGCCGCGCGCCCTCAGTGCGTCCCGCGGCGCAGGGGCCACCGCCGCACCGGGACCGCGGGGAGGTCACCGACCTCCTCACGGGTCAGGGACAGCGTCACCGCGTCGGTCATGACGCGGGCGACCGCGCCGATCGGGACCGTGATCTCGCGCTCGCCCCACAGATGCCCGCGGCGCAGCACCATGTGGGTGATCTGGTCCTCGCCATCGACGAGGAACCCGTCGATCCTGCCGATGTCGTGGTCGTCCTTCGACACCACGCCGCTGTCGCGACGGATCTCGACCTCGCCCTTCGGGATCCGGTCGTAGGTCACTCCGTAGTGCGGGTCCAGGGACGGCGAGATCACGAACCCGCTCGAGTCGAAGTACGGCAGCGCGAGCACGTCCTCCACACCGACCTCCCAGTTGGGGTCCTCGACCGGAGCATCCCCCATGCGCAGGTAGGCGAACTCGTGGACCGCCTCGAGCTGCCGGACGTGATCGGCGCTGCAGCTGAGCGTGATCGCCGCGTCGGGCCCGTCGCCGGCGTTGGCCAGCGCGATCGGCACCAGGCGGGCGAGGTGGTGCTGGTGCTGGGGCTGGACGACGAGGTGGGTGACGTTGCGTCCGATCGGGTCGATCACGATGTCGGACAGCTCGCCGAACTCCTCGTCGGTGCAGTGGACCTTCGTGCCGAGCTGCAGGCGCATGGACGTCTCCTGGGGCGGTGGGGGGCCGGGGTGCCCCACCTAGGCTAGTCGTACGGCTGGGGCATCCCACAACATGGATGGCCCGTTCTGGGGAACGCGACAGCACGCCACGCCCGCCGGCCCGCGAGGATCCGGCGATGTCGTTCTACGGAACCGTGTTCGCCCAGATCTACGACCCGTTCCTGGCGTGGGGGGAACGCGCCGGCCTGCGGCGGCTGCGGAGCGAGATCCTGGCGGAGGCGTCCGGGGCCGTCCTGGAGATCGGCGCCGGCACCGGCCTCAACGTCCCGCACTACGGTCCGGCGGTCACGTCGCTGACGCTCGCGGATCCCGAACAGCCGATGGTCAAGCGACTCCAGGGCCAGCAGTCGCACCTCCCGCTCGAGCCGGTCGTCGCGCTGGCGCCCGCCGAGGAGCTGCCGTTCGAGGACGACGCGTTCGACACGGTGGTCTCCACCCTCGTGCTGTGCACGGTGACCGACGTCGACGCGTCGCTCGCCGAGATCCGGCGGGTGCTGCGGCCCGACGGCAAGCTGCTGTTCATCGAGCACGTGCGCGCGGACAGCTCGCGGCTCGCGGGCTGGCAGGACCGGCTGCACGAGCCGTGGCGGCGGTTCGGCTACGGCTGCCACTGCAACCGCGACACCCACGCGGCGCTCGCCGCCGCCGGCTTCCAGGTCGGACCGGTCCGCCAGGAGCGGTGGCGGCGCATGCCGGCGATCGTCGCGCCTTTGATCGCGGGCGCGGCCGTGCCGGCGACCGCCTGACCGGGCGGCCGCAGGACCCCGTCACCGCAGCGGCGCGCCGACGCCGCGCAGGACGCCGTCGCACACGGCGATGAGCCGGGCGCGCAGCGCCTGCCCCCGCTCGGTGAACGCGCGCTGCAGCGCGACGTACTCGGCCCGTCCCGAGGGGAGCTCGACCGGCACGGGCGTCAGGCCGAGGTCCGAGAGGTCGTAGGGCGAGGCGCGCATGTCGAGCTCACGGACCTCCCGGGCCAGCGCGAAGCAGTCGGCGGTCAGCTCGGAGGGCACGACGGGACCGAGCTTGTACGCCCACTTGTACAGGTCCATCGTGGCGTGGAGACATCCCGGCTGTTCGCGCGCGACCTGGTCCTCGCGTGCGAGCACGCGGTCGTTGCGGGGCCGCGCGTCGGGGGTGAAGAAGCGGAAGGCGTCGTAGTGCGTGCACCGCAGCGGGCCCTGCTCGACCACCCGGTCGGTGCCGGCCTGGCCCAGCCGCAGGGGCCACCGCTCGTGCCGGCGGCGGTCCGCCCGGTAGACCATCGCCCACTCGTGCAGCCCGAAGCAGCCGAGGCGGGGGGCCCGCTCGGCGGTGGCGCGCAGCAGGCGCAGGGTGCGCTGCGCCGCCGCGCCGCGCTGCTCCACGTAGGCGTCGAGGTCGATGGCCACGCCGGTGTCGCCCTCGCTCGTGCGGACCTCCTGGTACCAGCGCCAGCGGAGCCGCTCGGCCGCGGCGCCACCGAGCAGCACGACGTCCGCACCCGGATGCCACCGGCGCAGCTGGGACGGACGCAGGGAGTAGTAGGTGAACAGGAAGTCCTCGACGGGATGGGCCTCACCGGCCGCCGATCGGGCACGGTGCCCCGCCGTCCAGGCGTCGAC
>NZ_JBFIGP010000092.1:0-12564 GCF_041602235.1 Paraconexibacter sp. | reverse complement strand
GTCGCGGGAGACGCGATCCTTCCGCGGCTGCCGCGCTGGTTCGTGGGCGACGCGGTCGGCGTCCTGGTGATCGCTCCGGCCGTCGACGCCGTGCTGCGCGGCCGCACCGACCGCTCGATGGTGCTGCCGCTGCTCGCCGTGAGCGTGAGCGCCGCGCTCGTCCTCGGCCCGCTGCGCGCCCCGGCCGAGGTCGGTCTGCCCTTCCTCGTCCTCCCGGCGCTGGCGCTCGTCGCGTTGCGGCTGGGGCCGGGCGGTGCGGCCCTCGGCGTGCTGATCGTGGCGACCATCGTCGAGGCCACCGCGGTCTCGGGGACCGGGCCGTTCGCGCACGAGGGTCCGTTCGGCGGCCTGATCGTCGTCCAGATGTTCCTCGCGATGGCGAGCCTGACGTCGCTGACCGTCAGCACGCTGGCCGACGACCTCGTGTCCCGTGAGGAGCTGGAGCGGACCCTGCGCGAGCAGGCGCTCCACGACCACCTCACGGGGCTCGCCAACCGGCGGCTGCTGCTCGACCGACTCGAACGCGCCAACCTGCGCCTCGCACGCGCCGAGGCCCCCGTCGCCGTCCTGTACCTCGATCTGGACGGGTTCAAGAAGATCAACGACCGCTGGGGACACGACATCGGCGACCTCGTGCTCCGCACCACCGCGCAGCGGCTCGTCGCCCACGTGCGAGCGGAGGACACCGTCGCCCGGCTCGGCGGGGACGAGTTCGTCGTGCTCGCCGAGGGTCTCACCGACGAGCACCACGCGCGGGAGCTCGCCGACCGCATCGTCGCCGCGTGCGCGGAGCCGATCCTGCACGCAGGAGGCGTCCTGCGCATGGGCGTGAGCGTCGGCGTCTGCGTCGCGCTCAGCCCGGTGGCCTCCGCCGCCCGGCTGCTGAGCGTCGCCGATCGCGCGATGTACATCGCCAAGCACGCGGGCGGCGGGCGGGTCCGACTGGAGCACGCTCCCTCGGTGGCCTGACTACGCTGCGGGCATGTGGCTGTCCCGTGACGTCGAGCTCGACGCCCTCCCGCGCGGGGTGCACCTGATCACCGGCCGGATCATCGACGCGCTCCCGGAGCTGCGCGATCTCCGCGTGGGCCTGCTGCACGTCCACTGCGCACACACCAGCGCGTCCCTGACGCTCAACGAGAACGCCTCCCCGGACGTGCGTCGCGACTTCGAGACCTGGATGAACGCGGTGATCCCCGAGCGCTTCGACTGGACCCACACGCTCGAAGGCCCCGACGACATGCCGGCGCACGTGAAGGCGTCGCTGATGGGCGCGTCCGTGACCGCGCCGGTGCGCGACGGACGACTCGCGCTCGGCACCTGGCAGGGGGTCTACCTCTGCGAGCACCGCGACCACGGGGGTGCGCGACGGCTGGTGCTCACGCTCAACGGCGAGTGACCGCCGTCAGCGTCGCAGCCCGCACGACGGGATCGTGCGACGCACGGTACGTCGCGAGCCGTCGACGTCGGTGATCACGGCGGTGAGCCGACGGCCGAGCTGCGCCCGCAGGGTCGAGCGGGCGAAGCGCGCGTGGAACGGGGCCCGCGTGCGCCGCGCCGCACGGCGCCGGCCCAGGACGTAGGAGACCTCTCGAACGTCGGCGAGGTCCCCGCGCAGACCGACCCGCAGGCGCCCGCTGCCGACGCACCGTCGGGTGAGGCGAGGCGCGTCGAAGGCGACCGGGAACGTCAGCGCCTCCGGCCGCACGTAGTCGGCCGGATCGCTGATGAACCGCACCTGCGGTCGACGCTCCGGCGGGATCCGGGCGAGCTCGGTGTCGAGCGGCTCGCGGTAGTTCTCCCCCTTCGTGGTGATGCCCGCCGCCCAGTCGTCGTGGTGGGAGGGCACGAAGAGCGGAGCGCCGATCGCCTCGATGTACTGGCGGATGTCCCGCATCCCGTTGCTGAACTGGTTGAAGCCCTGGATCGCCCCGACGTGGATGTCGACCGGACCCAGCCCCCGCAGCGCGTCGAGCGCGCTCGGCGCGTTGTCGGTCAGAGGGCCCGAGGAGTCGTGCCAGACGAGCGTGAGGTCGCCGACCTCGAAGCGGTAGAGCACCGTGCCCGCCTCGGAGTCCGCCAGCCCGCCGAAGAGCCTGAGCATGTCCTGCGGGGTCGGCGGATGCTCCACCTGCGTGGTGGACGGAAGCGGGGTCACCGGCATGTGGTACCCGGTGCTGTCCCCGCCCGGGGAGGTCACCGCCGAGTGCAGGTGCTTCATGATGCGCACGCCGACACCCGGCAGGAGGTCGACCTCCGCGGTGGTCCCGGGTGCGACCCCGGCGGCCAGCGCGGTGAGGCATCGAGGCGGCATGCCGGAGGTCGTCCGCTCCCGGAACGCGGCGCACTGCTCGGCGTTCCCGACGATCGTCGCGCCGGAGGCCTGCGCGATCGCGACGGCGTCCGCCGCGTGGTCGAAGTGCGCGTGGCCGATGAGGATCGCCTCGGGCGACAGGGCGGCCAGCTGCTCGGGCGACGAGGGCACGTACCCGCTGGTGCCGCCCCGCGGGACCCACGCATCGAGCAGCACGACATGACCGCGGATCGCCATCGCGAAGTTCGTGACGCCCACCCACGAGAGGATCACCCGATCGCGCCGGACGGAGCCCGTCGCGGGGTCGACATCCGCCGAGCCGAAGTACCGCTGACGCGCGGCGATGGTCTCGGCCGTGGTCGCGGCCCGCAGGATCGGCTCACCGCCGCGGGCGTCGGCGCCGGTGTGCGCCGGCGACGGCGCGGCGCCCGAGATGGCCGTGATCACCGCCGCGAGGGCCGTGGTGCCGAGAACCCGCCGCCTCCTCATCGCCCAAGCCTATCCGTGCCGCGCCCGGCGGTCGGGTCGCCGCGCCCGGCAGTCGGGCCGCCGCGACCGGCGTCACCCGATGCGACGCCGGCGCGCCTGGCGGAACTCGAGCACGTCGGGAGGTGTCGACCGCTCCTCCCGTCCCGCGTGCGGCAGGTACGTCGGCAGGAGCGGCGTGTGCTCGACGTCGCCGTCGGAGGTCCGCTCGATCCTCCAGGCGCGCGCCTCGGGGCGCGAGCTGACGGCCCGCACGCACGTCTCACCGCGAAACAGCAGACCGCAGCCGTCGTCGGCGGCGTAGCCCGCGGGCAGCGCTCCGGCTCGGATCGCCTCGCGGTACACGGGCAGGCGGTCGGGCTCCCCGTCGGCATGCACCGAGAGGGATCCGGGAAGCAGTCCCAGCCCCTCGGCGGGCTCCGGCACGCCCGTCGACGTCGTGACGCCGCCCGCGAACCAGCACATCGCGCCCGCGCTCAACCCAGCGAGCACGACGCCCCGCTCCCAGGCCTCGCGCAGCACCCGGTCCAGCTTGTACTCCCGCCAGATCGCGAGCATGAGGCGCATCGATCCGCCGCCGACGAACACGATGTCCTGGCTGAGCACGAGGTCGCGGAGATGCACGGGGCCGGTCCCGCCGAGGCGGAACAGGGAGAGGTGGGCGGGCTCGCAGGGACGCTCGGAGAACGTCGCGTAGAAGCGCGCGATCTGGCCCTCCGAATCCCCGCCCGCCGTCGGCAGGAAGAGGAGCTTGGGCTCGCGGCGCGGGGCGAGCGAGAGGATGAACTCGTCGAGTGCCGGGTTCTCGGGCTCCATCGTGAAGCCGCCGCCCCCCATGGCGAAGATCGTGCGCATCGTGGCGGCTAGGGTCGCGCGCGCCGCGGACCGACGCCCGTCATGCGGCCAACGCGATCCGCGGGCTGCCGAGGTAGTGGCAGGAGAGCTCGGTCTCGACCGCCTGGCCGTCGACGGCCTCGACGTGGTACCCGCGGGCCTTCGGCCGCGAGGACACCACTTCCGCCAACTCGGTGCCGACGAAGTGCAGGGCGGCGCCGTCGTCGGCGCCGTACCCCGGCCTGAGCTCTCCCGCGGCGATGGCGGCCCGGAACTCCTGCGACCGCTCGGGCTCGGCGTCGTAGTGCACGCAGTTGGCCCACGGCAGCAATCCCATGCCCTCGACACGCTCGGGAGGCCCGTGGAAGGCGGTCAGGGCTCCGTCGAACCAGCACAGCGACCCGGCGCTCAGCCCGCAGAGGACGACGCCCGACCGCCAGCAGCGCTCGAGGATGGCGTCCACGCCATGCGCCCTCCACGCTCCGAGGAGCGAGAGGACGCTGCCTCCCCCGACGTAGATCAGATCCTGGGCGAGCAGGTGGGTCGCGATGTCCCCCTCGATCGCTCCGGCGCTGCGGTCGCGACGGAACAGCGACAGGTGCGAGACCTCCGCGCGGGCGGCGAACTCGCGGTAGAACCGGACCAGGTAGTGGTCCGCGTCGCCGGAGGCCGTCGGCACGAAGCAGACCTTCGGCCGTGCGACACCGGTCAGGGCGAGCGCGTGATCGTCGAGCAGGGTGTTCCCGGCTTCCATGGAGAAGCCGCCGCCGCCGAACGCCAGGATCTGTGGGGGTCGGGTGACCACGCACGCAGCGTAGAGCGGCGGGCCTCGCCCGTCCGAGATTTCAGCACTCGGGCGAACGCCCCTGGACCGTGTGGACAACCGTCGTAGCTGCGACCGCGTTCGCACGGCGCCGGGGATGACCTCATGGCGCCGCCGGCCCGGTACCCTTCTCCCGGTCGTGTCGCGCCGCTGCTTCCTGATCGGGCCGTCCGCCCTCGTCGCGCTGTCCACCGCAGTGGTGATGGTCGGCACCCGGGACTGGGCGACGCTCGCCCAGCTCGCGCCGCTGCTGACGCTGCTCGTGCTGGTCGGACTCGGGTGCTTCCCGGGCGAGGCCGCGATCGAGCGCGCCCGCGCGCGGCGCTGGCACCGGCGGTACCGCCGGCGTCCGGTCCTGAGCATCGGTCGGCCACGGGCACCGCGGCGCCTGACGCTGCGGCGACTGGGGTCGCTCGCTGCCGGGTTCGCGAACCGGCCGCCGCCCTTCGCCGGCGCGATCGCCGCCTGACGCCCGTCCCGGGAGCGTCCGTCGCGCGCCCAGCCACCGGGATCGCACACCAACGATCCAAGGAGCACCATGCAGAAGATGACCACCCGGCAGCTCGTCGCTGCCGGTACCGCCGTTGCCGCGCTCGGGTCCACCGCCGCGATCGCGATCGCCGATCCAGGGCACGGGACCATGGGCGACTCGACGATGCCCTCGACCGGCACGCCGATGATGCACACGTCCGCGCCGCGGAAGGCTCCCGCCGACATGCGGCTGGTGTCCCTCGAGGTGACACCCGACGCGATGAAGGGCTACAACCTCGCGTTCCGCACGAAGGGCTTCAAGCTGCGCCCGCAGCACGCGAGCGGGAAGCACGTCGCCCGCGAGGGCCACGCCCACCTGTTCGTGGACGGGACGAAGGTCACGCGGCTGTACGGACGGTCGTACTACCTGGGGGATCTCGCTCCCGGCACGCACGTCGTCCGGGTGTCGCTGAACGCCAACGACCACCGCGACTACCGCCGCGACGGCAAGGACCTCGCGGCCGAGGTGACCGTCGAGGTCCCGCAGCCCTGAGGACCCGCGTCGTATCCGGTCCGTGCGCGCCCGTGCGCGCGCGGACCGGGCGAGGCGGACCGCTCTAGCGGCCGCGCCAGACGGGGGCGCGCTTCTCCTTGAAGGCGGAGGCGCCCTCCTTCGCGTCCTCGGACATGAGGACCGGTCCCGCCACCTCTCCCTGCTTCGCCCACATCTCGTCGAGCGCCCAGTCCTGCTGCTGCTCGATGATCTGCTTGGAGGCCGCGACCGCCAGCGGCCCGTTCTGCTCGATGGCGGCGGCCAGCTCGAGCGCGGCGTCCACGGCACCGCCGGGCTCCGCCAGGCGGTTGACGACGCCGAACTCGTGGAACCGCTCGGCCGGCAGCGGGTCGCCCGTGAGCGCCAGCTCCATGACGACGTGGTAGGGCATCCGCCGCGGCAGCCGCAGCAGCGCGCCCCCGGCGGCGACCAACGAGCGCTTGCTCTCGGGGATGCCCATCTTCGCGCCCTTGGCGGCGACGATCAGATCGCACGAGATCGCGATCTCCATCCCGCCGGCGACCGCGAAGCCCTCGATCGCGGCGATCAGGGGCTTGCGCGCCGCCCGCTGGGTGATCCCGGCGAAGCCACGGTCCCCGAACCAGGGACGCTCACCCTTCACGAAGGCGCCCAGATCCATGCCCGCGCAGAAGTAGCCCCCCGCGCCGGTCAGGATGCCGACCGCCAGCGCGTCGTCGGCGTCGAGCTCCTCCAGCGCGCCGGCGACGCCCTCGGCGACCGCTCCGTTGACCGCGTTGCGCACCTCTGGGCGGTTGATGGTGATGATCAGCACACCGCCGCGGCGCTCGGTGAGCACGGCGGGGGCGGTCTCGGTCTGGGTCTCGTCGGACATGGTGTCTGATCCTACTTTCGGATCGCCGCGAGCGGAGGCAGGACGGGTCCGCGTACGATGCTCCGCCATGGAGCAGATCGCCGACGACGTCCATCTGATCGCCCTCGCGCCGCGGTACGGGATCAACGCCTACCTCGTCGGCGACGTCCTCGTCGACTCGGGGGTCAAGGGCAGCGCGAAGAAGATCCTCGCCGAGCTCGACGCCGCCCGGGTGAGCCTGGCCGCCCACGTCATCACCCACGCGCACGTCGACCACGTCGGGGCCACGCCGAAGATCGTGGATGCGACCGGCGTGCCGGTGTGCGTCGGCGCGTTGGACCGTGCGGCGGCCGAGACAGGCGACCCGCCGGTCGCCGCGGCACTCGACAAGCCGGGGCTGCGGACCGTCGCGGGGTTCCTGGGGAGCTTCGACGGCTTCGTCGTCGACGCGACGATCGGCGAGGGCGACGACATCGGCTACGGCTTCACCGTCCTGGACACCCCGGGGCACAGCGCAGGCCACGTGGCCTTCTGGCGCGAGTCCGACCGGGTGCTCATCTGCGGGGACGTCTTCAACACGATGAACCTCGTCACCACCCGGCCGGGACTGCAGCAGCCACCGTCGATCTTCACACCCGACCCTCGCCGCAACCGCGAGAGCGAGCGCCGGCTCGCCGACCTCGAGCCCCGGATCGTGCTCGCCGGTCACGGGCCGCCGCTGCGCAACGCCGCGGCCGCGCTGCGCAGCTTCGTGGCGGCCCTGCCGGCGGACTGAGCGCGCGGCGGGTACTCCCCGCGCGCCCAGTCGCGCCGACCGCCGTCAGCGCACGGCGTGCGGGCCCTTGAACGGCATCTCGGTCGCCGTACGGCGAGCGAGCGTCTGGACCGCCGTCAGCGGTGCCTCGCGCTGCAGCAGGCGCACCGTGACGTCGGCCGCCGCGTCGGAGAACTCCGAGAGCGCCTGGTGGTCGAGGTTGGCGAGCGTGTCGCACGCCTGGTGGTAGCACGGGTCGTAGGCCTCACCGGCGGTCCCGCCGTACGTCGCCGCCTGCTCGGGCGTCTTGATGCCCTCGGCCCCCGAGAACGTGCCGCCGGCGGGGATGCCGACAGCGATGAAGGGCCCGTAGTCGCTGCGCCCGTCGAAGGCGGTGGGCTCGGTGGGCAGTCCCTTGGCGCCGAACGCGTCGACGAACAGCGACTCGATGATGTCCGAGCCGACCGGACCGGGATTGCCGAACGCCGAGCCGTCCCCGTCGTAGACGAACCGGACGTAGTTCGGGGATCCGACCATGTCGAAGTTGAGGTTCGCCATGATCGCGTCGCGCTGCTCCTGGCTGAGGCTCTCGACGTAGTGCTCGGACCCGAGCAGGCCGGACTCCTCCGCGCCCCAGAACGCGAAGCGCACCGCGTTGCGCGGCTTCTTCAGCGCCCGCGGAAGCTCTTCCGCGATCTCGAGGTTCTGCGCGGAGCCCGAACCGTTGTCGTTGATCCCGGGACCCTCGACGACCGAGTCTAGGTGGGCGCCGACGACGACCGTGCGGCCGGTGTTCCCCGTCGGCGAATCAGCGAGGACGTTCGCGGTCATCCGCGTCTCGGACAACGTGCTCGTCACGACGTGGACCGTGGTCTGGCCCGCCTCGGCGAGCTGCACGAGCTCCTCGCCGACGGCGTAGCTGGCCCCGAGCACCGGGATCGAGGCGTCGGGCCCTCCGAGCGTGCCCGCGACGGCGTCCGTACGCCCCGGCTGCCCCTCGTTGAACACGACCACCGCGCTGGCGCCGGCGGCCTCCGCGTTCGCGGCCTTCGTCGCGAACGAGCAGCTCCCGCGTTGGACCAGCGCGACGTCGCCGGCCGGGAAGCCCGCGAAGTCCGCCGGCTCGCAGCCGGACGTCGAGGTGTTCGGTGCGTCCCCGGGCGGGATCACGACGTCGACCGGGGTGAGCGGCGCGGTGACGTCGCCGCTGCCGGAGTACTCCATGGTGGCGAAGTCCTCCTCGCCGTAGACCCTGGGAGCAGGCGAGACGCGCTCGAACTGCGAGGGCGCGGTCTCCTGGAAGTACGGGAACGAGAACGGCTGCACCGTCACGGCGTATCCCGCAGCACGCAGGCGGTCCGCCACGTACGCCGCCGACCGGTCATAGCCGGGGGTGCCGGATGCGCGGGTGCCGCCGGAGCGGTCGGCGATCCCCTGGAACTCCCGGGCGTGCCGCAGCATGCCGTTGACGGTCACGGCACTCTGCAGCGCAGCGGCGGCCTTCTCCGTCTTGCGGTCCGGCTTGTCCGCCTTCGGCGCCGCGAACGCCGCTGACGGCGCGGCGATAGCGGCCGCCAGCGCGCAGCCGGCGGCAGCGAGCGTCGCTCGATGCATGTGATCCTCCTGGGTGGAGTGTGGGTGGGCGCGCGACCCGACCCTCTCCAGAGCGGGCACGCGGATGGGGCCCATCGTATCCGCGACATCCGGAGCAGAAACCTGAATATTTTCGCTGCTGGGGATCAGGCGAAGAGCGTGAGGTCCGGCTCACGCTCACCGCGCAGCACGGCGAGGTCCACCTCGACGCAGCGCATGCCGCGCGACTCGGCGAGCGTCCTCGCCTGCGGCTTGATCTGCTGGGCGGCGAGCACGCCCGCGCAGTCCCCCATCGCCGGGTCGCGCCGGATGAAGTCCAGGTAGCGGGTCAGCTGCTCGACCGCCTCGATCGTCGCGACGCGCTTGATCTCGACCGCCACCCATCCGTCCTCGTCGTCGCGACACATGAGGTCGACGGGACCGATGTCCGTGGGCCATTCCCGACGCACGAGCCGGAACCCCTCGCCGCACCAGTGCGGGGCGGCGGCCAGCTCCTCCTGCAGATGCCGCTCGACCCCGTCCTTCTCGAGCTCCGCCGCCTCCCCCATGTCGTGGGAGACGTCGGAGACGATCTCGGCGATCCGGATGTCGAGGCGATCCTCGGTCTTCCCCGCGTGCTTGCGCACGACGATGTGCTCCAGCGGGTCGCCGTCGAACTCCAGGACCGTGGGGGGCGTCATCCAGTTCTGCGGCTTGACCGAGGAGCCGCCGTCGTGCCACACGCTCACGCCGCCGTCGTTCTTGATCATGATCAGACGCACCGCTTCGGGCAGGTGCGTCGTCAACCGGCCCGAGTAGTCGATGGAGCAACGTGCGATGAGCAACCTCATGAACGCGTCGATGGTACGGCGGTCCGCGGACACCTGTCGCGTCACACGAGGGCTGCCACCTCGAGCGTCCGCTCCGCCGCGACGGACGCCGCGGGGGACCAGCGTGCCAGCAGGGCACGGGCACGCGTCCGCGCGGTCCGCAGCGCCCGCTCCGCGTCCAGGACGCGCGCCATCGCGGGGCGCAGCACCACCTGCGTCCACTCCAGCGACTCCTCCCGTGTGGCGAAGCGCCGCTTGAAGGCCTGCTCTCCCGCACCGAGGTCGAGCACGCCGAGCCCGCGTTCGTGCGCCACGCGGATCGCCTCGTCCAGGAGGCACGTGCCGGGCGACACGTGGGCCCACGACGGGTCGAACCCACCGTTCCATCCGCACATCCGCTCGCCCGCCACGAAGTACAGATCGCCGCCGACCGCGCCCTCGGGACCGTCGAGCACGAGGTGCACGCACGTGCCGCGCGCGAGCATCGCCGTCGCGGCGTGCCGGACGGCCGCCTCGACGTCGGACGTGAGCGATGATCGCCGGCTTTCCGTCGCGAACCTGAGCCGATGCAGGCGGAACGTCGCGGCCAGGTCCTCGGCCAGGGAGTCGTCCGTGCTCTGGCGCAGCGTGAGTCCGGCGGCGGCGAGGTCGCGGAGCCTGCGGACGCGCTTCTTGCGGAAGGTCCTCGACCGGACGGCGAGCCAGCTCTCGTGATCGGCGGCCAGATCGACCAGCAGCCCGCCGGAGGCCTGCCATCGGCGGGGCGAGCGCACCGCTCCGACCTCGTGCGCGAGGACCTCCGGCCACACGGACTCCGGCATCGCGGGCAGGACGACCGACGCCGGAAGGCCCCGTCCCAGCAGCGGCGCGGCGGCCGCAGCGACCTCCGCCTCCCGCCCCGGCACCGCGAGCGGTGAGGTGCGCTGCCCGATGCCGGACGCGAGGAGCCAGAGCACCGGAGGCCGCGCCCGGCGGCGCTCGAGGTAGAACGGCAGCACGCCCACGAGCCGCTCCTGCGCGTCGCAGACGGTGACGGCGTGCAGATGCGCGCCACGTGCGTGCCGGTGCTGCCAGAAGGCGAGCATCCACTCGGGCGAGCTGTAGGGCAGCGCGAGGCGAGCCGCCAGGTCCCGCCACCCGTCCAGCCAGGGATCGAGCGACTCGACGGTCTCGTGGAGCTCCGCGCGCAGGCCCGAACGAACGGTCTGCGGACCACGTGCTCCCATGACCGGAGTTCTACCGGGTCCCGCGTCCGCGGTGGGAGGTTCGCGGACGCCGCGCGGTCCGTACCGGAACGGCACCTCTAGCTCCCCGCCAGCGCACCGCCGTAGACCTGCCACGCGAGCGCGCTCTTCGCGCCCAAGCTGAGGAACAGGTAGACCCGCTCGGCGAAGGCCGGGTCCGCCCATCGGCCGCGCCCGCGGTACTGCAGCCACATGTTGATCGCGAACGTGTTGAAGAGCAGGAACAGCGACACGAAGATCCCGTAGACGAACCCGGGCACCCCGTCCCCGCTGTCCGCCGAGACGGCGAACTGCAGCGCGATCGCCAGCCACGGCACGGCGCCCACGAAGCACCCGAGGACGAACGGCTGCCAATCGACCGCCCCACGGTCGACGTTGACGCGCTCCATCACCAGGCCGAACAGGATCATCGCGGCGTTCACGCCGAACAGGGCCAGCAGCGCGGTGCCCTCGGTGATGCCGGAGAGCATGGCGATCAGCACGACCATGATCGAGGCGCTGACCGAGTACTCCCACCAGCGGGCCGGGTTCACGCCGCGGGCGACGTTCCCCAGGTACCAGCGTCGCGTCCAGGGGCTGACGACACCGAGATGGTCGACGGCGGCCAGCAGCAGGAACGCGGCGACCGCGTGGTCGACCCGCAACGCGAACAGCTCGGCCGGACCGCCGTAGCTGCCTTCCCCCGGGGGCCCCACCAGGTAGCTGACGTCGACCGGGAGCGACGCGGGCTCGGCCAGGATCAGGATGAGGACGGCCTGCGCGAGATGCGCGAGCCCGACCACGACGTTGAGCCGCACCAGGCGGCGGGCGGCATCGGGCGCGGGCGCGGCGACCGGCGTGGCGGAGGTGGAGGCCACGCTCCCACCGTAGAGGACGGCGGCAGCCGCTCAGGTGAGCGAGCCGCCGGCGGTCCGCAACGCGCCCTCCGCGGCGCGAGCGCCCAGACCGAACTGCGGGTCGACCGGACGACGCCCGGCGATCCAGGCCTCGAGGTGCTCGGCCAGCGCCGGCCCGTGCTTGAACGCGTGCCCGGACCCCCCACCCAGCAGCCAGACGCTGCTCCCGTGCTGCGGGTGCGGAGCCATCACGAAGCGCGTGTCGGCGGTGATCTCGTACTGACAGGTCCGGGTGTAGACGAGCGGCGCGTCGGCCAGGGCCGGGAACCTGTGGCCGAGGTAGCGCCGCGCGAGCCGCTCGTGCTCGGGGAGCGGCAGGCGGCGCGCGGACTGCGGGTCCAGCGCAGGCCCCTCCTGGTCGGGCGCCACCTTCACGCCGCGGCCGTCGAGGTCCCCGACGCCGTAGGCCGCGCCGTCGTAGTCCACCCATCCCGGGACCCCGGGCGTGGCCCACGCCGCCGAGGCGCCGAAGAAGAACACGTCCTGCTGCGTGACCCGAACGCCGGCGAGCAGGTCCGGGAACAGGGCGGGAAGCCAGGCGCCGCAGGCCCACACGACGACGTCGGCGTCCAGGCGTCGTCCGTCCTCCTCGAGCACGACCGCCCCGGCCCCACCCGCATCGCGGGAAGCCGGGCGCGCCGTGCCCGCCACGACGTGCGCTCCGTGGGCCGCGGCACGCCTCACCAGCGCGCGCACGGCCTCGCGCGCTCGCAGGACGCCCGCGTCCGGTTCCCAGAGCACGAACGCCAGGTCGTCGGTGCGCAGCGACGGGAACCAGCGCGCAGCCGTCCTCGCAGCGACGCGCTCCGCCGCAATCCCGAGGCTCTCGAGCGTGCGGGCGCTCAGGGCTTCCCAGCCGTCCTCTCGCCGCGCGAACCACGCGACGCCGCAGGGCACGCGGACGGTCGGGTCCAGCTCATCCCAGAGCACCGAGGCCCGGGCGGCATCCTGCGCG
>NZ_JBFIGP010000091.1:0-12695 GCF_041602235.1 Paraconexibacter sp. | reverse complement strand
CGCGTCGTCGGCCGCAGCGCGCGCCACGACGCCGAGGTTGCTGACCAGTCGGCGAATGGACCGCCGGCGCTTGGCGAGCGTGCTCGCGATGTCGTCGACCTGCTTGGCCGTCGGTGCGAACGCCTTCAGCGCGAGCCGCAGGTCCGGCCCGCGACCGGCCAGGCCGGCGCCCGAGCCGTTGATGAGCGTGGAGAGGAAGGTCCGCGTGTCGGTGTCGAGCGCGGCGAGGAACTCGTCGAGATCGACCGGGGACGCGGTCCTGCTGATCGGGATCCGGCCGCCGTCGGGCAGCGCCGGCGCGCGGGTACTCCCGGGGTCCAGGACGACCTGGAGGTCCTTCAACGGTGAGATCGGGCGCAGGACCGCCATGGCGTCGCGGTGCACTGCCGGAAGATCCGCGCGGCGGATGTCGAGCGTGACGACCGCCCGTCCACCTTCGAGCCGCAGGCCGGAGATGACCCCGACCGGGACACCGGAGACCTTCACCGGCTGACCGCTGCCCGGGGCCACGCCGTCGGCCGACGGCAGGACCGCCTCGACCTCGTAGGTGTCCTCGAGCGGGTTCGGGAAGCGCTGATGGATCAGGATGTACGCCGTCACCGCGGAGCCCGTGACGACCAGCGCGAGGAGGGTCACGATCGTCGGGGCGTAGCGGTTCCACATCGTCGACATCAGCGCCCACCCCGCTTCGCTGCCTCGCTCAGCTCGGCGAGCGAGCGTCGGAGTCGATCGGCCTTGAAGGCGCGGGACGTGGCGGAGGACGAGACCTGGGCCGTGATGTCCCTCATCCCTGTCGGGAGACCTTCCCGACGACGCTTGGTCAGGTCGGGTAGGTCCTGCTCGCGGCAGTCCGCTCCCGGCTCCCACGGCAGGTCCACGCCGGGACCGAGCCACGTCGGGGCCACCCCCTGGATGTCCGGCGCGCGCCCGGCGACCAGGTCGCCGAAGGGCGGGACGAGCGCCGTCAGCGTCTTCTCCCCGCCGGCAGCGACAGCGCGCAGGATGCGCCCGTTGGCATCGAACGACGGATTCGCGGCGGACAGCCGCGTGAAGGCGTGGACGAGGTCCTGGTAGGCCGGCCGCCCGGTGGAGTGCACCAGGTCGGGGACCTCGAGGCTCAAGGCGGGGACGACCTTGCGGTCGATGCACTCGGCCACCTGCCCGACGAAGGGGAAGGTGTCCTGCAGCAGGGCCTCGAGCGCAGGGAGTTCGTTCACCAGCGGACGGACGGCGGTGACGAGACGTGGCAGCTCCTTCGGCGCGGCGGCGCTGCTGAGCTGACGCGCGAGCCCGTCCATCGCGGGCAGGGCGGTCCGCGCCTCGTCGAGCGACGGCCGCAGCGCGACCGCGAAGCGCTGCAGGCGCGGAAGGGCCCGGTCGAGTTCGCGCAGGGTCGCGGGAGCCCGGAGCAGTACCGGTCGTAGCCGGCGCACGCTCTCGGCCAGCGCGCCGTCCTCCGCGACCAGCGCGGCACCTACGGCGCTGATGTTGCCCGAGATATCGGCGAGGGCCCGCCGGTCGCCGGACAGCAGCTCCGTCACGGCGCCGGTCTGCCGCACCGCTCGCGGGAGATCGCCGCGCGTGCGCCCGCGAGCCGCGTGCGTCACCCGGGCCACGTCGGCGAGAGCTCCGTCCAGCTCCCTGACCGCCGCCCGCATGTCATCGGCGCCCGAAACCTCATCGCCCCTCGGCCCCAGCCCCGTGGCGAGCGCCTCGACGGCGCTCTGGACTCCGCGACGCGTGGGGTTGTCGAACACGTCGACCACCTGGTCGAGCTGCACGGAGCCGCTGGTACGGGCGAGCGGGATCAGCGAGCCGCTGGGCAGGGTCCTGGCCGTCGGGCGACCCGGGCTGAGCCGGATCGCGAAGTTGCCCTCGAGCGCCAGCCGCGGCTCGATGTGGATGCTCGCGTCCTCGTGCAGCGGCAGGCCCCCGTCGTCGATCGTCATGCCGACGATCGACGTTCCGTCCGGACCAGGCGAGACGCCGGTCACCCTCCCGACGGTCACGCCGGCGATGCGCACCGGGTTGTCGGCACGCAACTGGGTGGCGTTGGCGACCTGCGCCCGGAGCTCGTAGGGAGAGCTGATCGGGTTGACGTGACCGAAGATCGCGACCGACACGGCGATCAGGAGGGCGATCCCGAGGAGGGCGGCGGCTCGCGCCGACCGGGTGGCGCTCCGACGGTGGCGTGCGGTCATCGGCCCTCCTCCCCGGGGGAGTCGTAGAGGCCGGCCGCCTGGGCCTTGCCGCGGACTCCGGCGGGCTGCGTGGTCTCACGCCACTTGTCGTACTGCAGCCCCGGGGGGTTCCCGCGGAAGGGGTTCGTGGCGCTGTACGGCTCGTTGCCCGACTCGCACTCGTCGTCGTTCAGGTTGGGTGTCGCGTTGACGTTGAGATCCGGGGAGATCGTCGCGTTCTGGAACAGCTCGTTCTGCGCCCCGGTGCTCGACACGCTCGCGAGCTCGAAGGACCCGTCCTTCGTCCCCGTACCGCCGAGCACGGACACGACGTTCTCGGCGAAGACGCCGTAGATGTTGCAGGAGACCTGAGCTGGGGTCACCGCGGAGAACAGTCGCTCGAGCGGGGCGGTGAACGCGATCAGCTGGCGCAACGTGCCCCGCGTCTCGGGCGCCCGTGAGAGCTGATCGGTCGCTCGCAGCACGCCCTCCAGCAGCTTCGCCACGCGTGGCAGCGACCGCAGCGGAGGGCGAGCCGTCCTCAGCGTGCGGTTGAGCTCGTGCACCGCGGGGGCAAGACGTCGTGCTCCCGGACGCAGGCTCCGGGCGAGCCCGGTGAGCTCCCGCAGCGGCACACGCACCCCTTCGAGGGCGTTCGCGGCCGACACCTCGGCCGGCTGCAGGCGCTCGAGGGTCGTCCGCAGCGCGGAGCGGTCCGCGTCGAGCGCGGCGAACGTCCGCCCCGCACCCCGCAAGAGCGACGCGAGCTCGTCGGGCGCAGCGGCGAACTCGCGGACCGTGCTCTCGTATCCGTCGAGGAACCGCGACAGCTGTGTCCGCGGATCCGCGGTCACGCCGAGCACGCGCTGCGCCGGAGCCATGAGCCGCGACGTGTCGCCGATCGTCTGGTTGAGGTCGCCGCCACGGCCGGCGAACCCCGGCCCCGTGTCGCGCAGGATGCCGCGGATGCCACGCCGTGTGGCGCCGTCGAAGATGTCGAGCAGGTCGGTGACCTGGACGCTCGACTGCGCTCGGGCCAGGCCGAGGCGCCCGCCGTCCGGCACGGTGTCCCCCGACCGCCCGGGCTGCAGGTCCACGAACGTGCCCCCGATGGGCGACGCCGTCCGGACCTGGACCCCGGTGTCCCGCGGCAGCTCGCCCACGGAGCCTTGGAGACGGAGCGCGAGGCGGGCGAAGGGCCGCGTCGCGGCCGTCCCCGGCATGGCGGTCACGCGATCCACCTGCCCGACGCGGACCCCGTCGATCCGCACCGCGTTGTTCACGACGAGCCTGGCGGCGTCGGGCACGTCCACGGTGACGCGATAGGTCGACTGGAACGGCAGCCCCTTGTTCGCACGGTAGGAGATAACCCCGGCCAGCGCGATCACGAGGCTCGCGATCAGACCGATCACGGCGAAGCGTCGGGTCGCGTTGCGCGCTGCTGCCTGCCGCCCCGTCATCAGCGCCCGAGGAGGTAGTCGAGGAACGTTTCGGATGCAGGTGCGGCCTGCTCGGACGGTGTCGCGGATCCGCCGTCGGAGCGGTTGATGCCGAGCCCGCCCAGGATCCCGTCGAGCAGCGCCTCGGCCTCGGGAAGAGGCGTCGCGGGCCGTGGCTTCGCCGGCTTGGGGACCGACGGCACGGTCGTCAGCGGCCGCGGTCGCGACGCCGACGGCCGCGACTGCTTCCTGACGGGCTTCGAGCGGCGGGGGCTCCGCGCCCGCGAGCGCGCCGCGTCCTGCCGGGCCTGCCCCTGGAACGTGCCGTCGCACCCGGGAACCGTCGGCGTCGCCACGCACGACTGGGCGGTGAGCTGTGCCGTGACCAGGTGGCTCACCCGGTCGTAGTTCGCGGTCAGCGAACTCAGGACGTAGAGGAACTTCTGGAGGCCTTCGATGCCACCGCGGTCACGCAGGTCCACGGAGAAGGCCCGGATGAGGGCCATGGGCGTCCGTGCGGCCTTCGCGAACGTGTCGACCCGCTTGGCGACGGAAGCGGTCGACGCCGCGGTGCGGCGTCCCGTTCGCGATGCGGCGAAGAGCGCGTCCAGCGCGGGAGTCGCGTCCTTGGTGAACGGCCCGGCGAGGTCGGCGAACTGCTCGAGGCGAGGGGCGGCCGCGCGTACCGAGGGAAGGAGCGGGGTCGTCGCGTCAGCCGCCCGACGCAGCTCGCCCAGCGATCCGGTCGCGGACCGCAGGAGCCGCGGGAGATCCCGTACGCCGCGACGGAGGTCCTCTCGCCGCGAAGCGGTCGTGGCGGCGAGATCGGCCGCGCGCGCGACGAACGCGCGAACATCCTCGTCGTTGGCGGCGAGGCGGGCCACGACGGTGTCCGTCTGGGCGATCGCCCGGCCGAGCTCCTCGCCCTGTGCGTTGAGTATCGCCAGCGTGCGGTTGGCGTTCCCGAGCATCGGGTTGGCACGTCGCAGGATCTCGTTGACGTCGCCCGAGCGACCGGCGATCGAGAGGCCGAGCTCGTTGAGCAGCAGCCGCAGACGATCGGGGGCCGGCGCCGAGAAGATGTCGAGGACGTCCTGGATCGCGACCGGCACAGAGGTCCGCGAGACGGGCACGGTCGGGATCGCGCTGTGCGACCCCGGTCCGAGCGAGCGGCTGCTCCTCCCCGGCGTGCAGTCCACGAACTTCTCGCTGATGAGGCTCTGCGGCAGGATCCGGCAGGACGCGTCCGCACGGAACGGGGCGAACGCCGGATCGACCTCGAGCTCCGTGAGCGCCTTGCGCTCGGGCGTCAGCCGCACCGCGGTGACCTTCCCGACCTCGACCCCGGCGACCTTCACCACGAACCCGGGCGCGATCCCGTCGGCGGTGTCGAACACCGCGGCGACGCGGTAGCGCGACGACCCGTCAGGGACGGTCGTGATCAGGATCGCGGTGGCGATCACGATGGCCGCGGCGACGATGAGCGACTTCACTTCTGCCCCTGGCTCGGGTCGCAGAGATCGGGGTCCGGAACCCACACGTTGCTTCCGTCGGGAGCGGGCGTGGCGGCGGCACCGGGGCACGGTGCGGTCAGCCCGGTGCGCAGCTTGAAGCCGGGGGGCTCCGGCAGGCCGAAGGCGCTCGCGAATCCGGCCCCGGACGCCTGGGGCGAGCCGGCGATCAGCAGGCGGCCGTAGTGCCCGAGCTCGTCGTAGCTCGCCGACGAGATTCCCCCGAGCCCGCCGAACACGCCGAGGATGAGGTCGGGGGTGTAGACGCGGACAGCGGCCAGCACCGGGATCGCCGTGCGCATCGCGGGCCCCACCCAGCGCAACGCGGGCGTCGCCGTGCGTTCGAGCGGCGCGAGACCGTCCAGTGAGCGGTTGAGCCCGGGGAGCACCTGACGCACGTCGCCGATGAGCGGCGTGAGCCGGCGTGAGGCGGGGATCGCGGTGCGCAGCAACGACGCCAGCGGGCGTGCGACCGCAGGGATCCGGCGGAGGTCCTCACGGAGTGCCGGAGTGGCGGTGCGCAGGCGCCGAAGGGTGCCCGTGGACTGCTCGAGCACGCCGCCGAGCCGCTCGATGTCGGTGGCGAACGCCGCGCGTTCGGAGGTGATGGCACGGAACACGCGGCCCGTGTTGACCACCGCGCCCTCGATCGTGCCGGGGCGCTGCGCCAGGGCGTGGGCGGTGTCTCCGGCCGTCGCGACCAGCCGTTCGATCCGCGCCTCGTCGGACGCGAGGTCGCCGACCATCGCCGAGTACTGCTGGAACGCCGGCGCGGCCTTCCGCAGCAGGCTGTTGAAGTGCTTGGAGCCCGACCCGGCGAACACGTCCGACGAGTGCGCGACGAGGTCACGCATGCTCTGACGCGTCGTGCGATCGAACATGCTGAACAACGCGTCGAGGTCGACGATCCCCGTGGTCTCCGTCAGGCCCAGCGTGCCGCCGTCGGCGATCTCGGCGCCCCCGTTCGGAGAGGGCGTGAGGTCGATGTACCGGTTGGTCAGCCCGGCCTGACCGACCGTGCGGATCGCCGCGCGTGTACCGCGGCGCAGCGGACGGTACCGGCGGTCGGAGATGCCCATCTCGATGTCCGCCGTCCCGTCCGGCGCGAGGGTGACCGCCTTCACCTTGCCGACCTGCCGGCCCGCGACCTCGACGACCGCGCCGTCGACGATCTGGCCCGCATCGGCGAACCGAGCGTGCACGCTGTAGCTGCTCCCGCCGAGGCCGATCAGGATCGCGACGACCACGATGCCGGCGCCGAGGGCGGCAGCAGCGAGCAGGCGCCCCGAGGTGTTCGTCCCGGTGGTCATCCGCCGATCGGGAGCCGGGCGTCGCCGCCCCAGAAGAGTTCGCTCGTCAGCATCCCGATGAAGTGGACGCCGACGAGGTTGACGAGCATCGCGTTGGCGGCGGCGCGCCCGACCCCGACGGGTCCGCCGGTGACGTGGTAGCCGAAGTAGCAGCCGACGAGCACCACGTAGGAGGTCATGAGGATCCCCTTGATGCCTGCGAAGAGGAAGTCGCCGGGATTCTGGAACTTCCAGAAGAGCTCGAGGAAGCCGCCCTGGGAGACCTCGCCGAGCTGGATGACCACGGCGATGTAGGAGCCCAGGAACCCGACCGCGAGCGCGATCGGGAAGACGAACGGGAGCACCAGGAGCACCGCCGTCAGGCGGGTGGCGACGAGATAGGTGGTGGACTTGACCCCCATCACGTCCAGTGCGTCGATCTCGTCGGCAATGCGCATCGCGCCGATCTCTGCCGCGTACCCGGTGCTGACCTTGGCGGCCATCATGTAGGCGAAGGCGTACGGGACGAGCTCGCGGAGGTTGCCGAGCCCGGCGAATGCGCCGGCGACGGCGGGCGCGCCGATGGTCCGCGCCCCGTAGACCCCCTGGATCCCGAGGACGAGGCCGAGCGAGAACGCCAGCCCGATCAGCACGATGAGCGAGCCCGTCACGAGGATCCGCGCCTGGCGGAGGGACTCGCCCATGTAGGGAAGGAGGCTCCGACTGAAGGTTGCCCGGACGACGCCGATGCACCACAGGAGCACCCGCCCGACCTCGTCCAGCGTCGTTCCGAGCCGAGCCGTCATCGGATCTCCGACAGGGCGGGGACGCTCGCGAGCAGCAGCTGCCCGTAGAGGTAGTCGACGGCGCCGATCAGCAGGAAGCTGATGACCACGGTCTGGTTCACGGCACGTCCGACGCCCTCGGGACCACCGGAGACCGAGAGCCCCTTGTAGCAGCTGACGGAGGCGATCACGACCCCGAAGATCGCGGTCTTCACGTACGCACCGAGGAGCTCGACCGTGTTCGCGTGATCCCAGAAGCCGGCCATGAACGGGCCCAGTGCAGTGTGGTTCTGGATCACGACCACCGCGGCCCCGGCGGTTCCCGCGATGATCCCGAAGATCAGGAACAGGGGACCGATCAGGACGATCACGAGGAACCGCGGAACGACGATGCTGCGCACGGTCTCCACGCCGAGGACGTTGAGCGCGTCGAGCTCCTCGCGGACCTTGCGGGCTCCGAGGTCCGCACAGACCGCGGTGCCGACGACCCCCGCGACGATGATGGCGACCACGAGCGGCGCGAACTCGCGGACGATGAAGATCGAGTACAGGCCACCGAGGCGGTCGAGTGCTCCGAAGAGCTCGAGGAACCCGGCGCCCTGGACACCGGCAGGACCGAACGCGAACGCGAACGCGGTGATCATCATCGCGAGCCAGGCGCGCTTCACCGCGAACCGGAACTCCTCGACGAGCTCTGCCCCGTAGCTGTAGGGAGGCGTCACGGCCGCACGAAGGACCTGCACGGTGAGGTCGACGCAGCGACCGACGCCCACGAGCCACCCCGGCAAGCGGTCGATGACCGTACGCGAGGCGCGCGCTCGCGGCGCGGCTCCCGGAACAGCGTTCATCCAGCGAGTCCCCGGCACCCGGCCGAGCACCCTCGTGCGGCTTTCCTCATCCCGACCCTCTCCCTGTGTCTCTTGCAGCGCGCCTTATACTGACACCGCGTCGATAGTATGTCCAACCGCAACCGCACCGGCCCTGAGCCGCGCCCGGCATGACCCTGGAGATCGCTCTCATGCCGGTCATCGCCGCCGCGATCGGCTGGCTCACGAACTGGGTCGGGATCAAGCTGATCTTCTATCCCGTCGAGTTCGTCGGGATCCGGGTCCCGCAGGCGCGCCTGCTGCTGCGCCTGCTCCCCCGCCTCGTCCAGGATCTTCCCGGGATCTCCCGGTCGGCGATCGGCTGGCAGGGCATCATCCCGTCCCGTTCGGCACGCATCGCGAGCCTCGCGTTCGACAGCGGCATCTCCCGCCTCGCCGACCCGAAGACCATCCTTCGCGAGCTCGACTCAGCGCTGATCGCGAGGGAGCTCGTCGCGCGGTTCGAGCCCGAGATCGATGGCGTGGTCGAGCGGCTGGCGTCCGAGTCCTACCCCCGCGCCTGGAGCGCCCTCCCCCCGCAGGGCAGGGCCTTCGTCCGGCAACGCGTGCGCGACCGGGCACCGCAGATCGCCGATCGCCTCAAGACGACGCTCGAGACCCGCCTGGACGACGTCTTCGACCCGAAGCTCATGGTCATCCGCCAGATGACCGAACGCCCGGAGCTCGCGAACAAGCTCTCGCGGGCCGTCGGCGAGAAGGACCTCGCGGTCGTCGTCAACCTCGGCCTCCTGTTCGGCGGGATCTTCGGGGTGATGCAGGGAGCCCTGTGGCTGGTGACCCAGGCATGGTGGCTGATTCCCGTCATCGGGCTGATCGTCGGCACCGTGACCAACTACCTCGCGCTGAAGCTGCTGTTCATCCCGCGCGAGCCCCGCAGGATCGGGCCGTTCGCCATCCAGGGCACGTTCATGCGCCGCCAGCACGAGGTCGCTGCTGGCTACGCACGAGTCCTGTCCGAGGACATGATCACGCTCGACGCCGTGGCGGACGAACTGCTCAACGGACCTCGCTCGGACCGCTTTCGCACGCTGCTGGATCAGGAGCTGGCGCTCGCGGTCGACGACGTGCTCGGCCCCGGCTCCACCGTCGCGAAGGTCGTCGACTCCGGCCGCTACGACGCGTTCAAGGAAGGCCTCGGAGTCCAGGTCACCGACGAGCTGTCGGCGTTCCTCGAGTCCGACCGCGGGCGGGGCGCGGAGGACCTGCAGCGTGAATACCTGCGGCGGCTCGTCGAGGATCGGCTCGGGTCCCTGGACCGGGACACCTACGCCGGCCTGATCCTGCCGATCATCGAGGAGGACGCCTGGCTCGTGTACCTCGTCGGGGCGGTGCTCGGCCTCGGCGTCGGCCTCCTGCAACTCCTGCTGGTGATCTGATCCCGTCGCGTGCCGAACCGTCACGACCGGTCCGCGGCTACGATCGACGGGCGATGGCGTCGACATCTCCTGCACGCGAGCGGATCGTGGCAGCCGCCAACGACCTGTTCGTCGCCCACGGCGTGCGTACGACGAGCCTGGAGCGCGTCGCCGAGGCGGCGGGGTGCTCACGGATGACGGTGTACCGCCACTTCCCGGGCAAGCCGACGTTGATCCGCGAGGTCGTGATGCGCCAGGTCCTCGCGCAGACCCACGACTTCGACGCCATGTGGAACATGGACGGGTCCCTCGACGGGCGCCTCACCGGTGCCTTCGTGTGGGCCGTGGAGACCTGTCGGCACAACCCGCTCCTCGGCCGGATGATCGAGAGCGAGCCGGAGACGCTGCTCCCGGCGATCACCCTCGAGGGCGAGAGCGTCCTGGACCTCGCGAGCGGCCTGGTCGCCCTGCGTCTGCGCGACACCGACCTCGACGACGAGACCGCGCACACCCTGGCGGAACTGCTCTGCCGCCTGGTGGTCTCGATCGTGCTCCAGCCCTACGGGCGGCTGCGCCTCGACTCCCGCGAGGAGCTCGAGGCCTTCGCCCGGCAGTGGATCGCTCCGGCCGTCCGGATGGCGGGCCGCGCACCGCGACCGGCTGTCGACGGCGCGTAGGGCGACACGTCGCGCTGCTAGGCCGGCACCGTCCCTGGGCGCCGCCGGTACGGCCCTCCCTGCGCTGACTCCTCGAGACCGATGTCCGCGCAGGCGCGTTCCAGCGCGCGGAGCCCGAACGCCTCGACCGGCCCGATCGCCCCGACCGCGGCAGGCACTTCCGTGATGGCCCGGCCGGCGGCCCAGGCGAGGATCTCGCCCGTGAACTCGTACGGGTTGGCCCCCTGCAGGGTCGCCCGCGCCAGCAGCGCGCCGCGGGGGTCGAACGCCTCCGCGACCACGTAGCTACCGGTCTTGCTCCGCGCCAGCGCGTCCGGGCCGCCGCGCGATCCCCTCAGCAGCCGCCGCACGAGCGCGCGCTGGCCGCTGTTGACGCCCGGCACGCGGGCGAGTGCGGCGTTGGCCGCCGCCGCGAACTGCATCGGACGTGTCATCGACCCGAACCAGCCGAGGTACGTGTTCACGTCCTCCAGGCCCGGGTGCAGTCTGGGCAGGCTGAAGTGCTCGCTCATGCCGATCGACGCGGCGGACCGCCGACGCCCATCGACCTCGAACCGGCGAACGGTGCGGGCGCCGCGCTCCTGCACGATCCGGCCCCCACGTCGCGCGAAGCCGGGCTCCAGCACCGCCTCGCCGAGCGACGCCAGCGTCCCCCCGCTCAGGGTCCGGTGCAGCGGTTGCCCACCGGTCATGTAGTACCCGACGTCGACCCTCGTCGCGTCCCCTCCGGCGCGCTCGAGCGCGAGCGCCCCCGCAAGGTTGCCGGGAACGTAGTCGTAGCCGATGGCCGTCAGGAGGGCGCACCCGCGCTCAGCTGCCTGCGATCCGTAGCGCGTGAAGACTTCACGGACCCACGCGGGTTCGCCGGTGGAGTCCAGGTAGTGGCAGCCGGCGTCGATGGCCGACTCGACGGCTGCGTGCCCGTAGCGCACGAACGGCCCCACGGTGCTGACCAGCACGTCGCCGGGCTCGAGCAGCGCGCGCACCGAACCCGGACGCGTGATGTCGGCGACCGCGGTCGGAAGCCCGCCGGACGCCTCGGCGAGCGCGCCGAGAGCGGCCGCATCGCGGCCGGCGAGCACCGGAGTCGCGCCGGCGGCGACGAGCGCTGCCGTGGTCAACCGGCCTGTGTACCCGGTGGCACCGAGCAGGACGATCCGCCCGGACGGGGTCATCGACGAGCCCCTCCCAGGCGCCGGCCACCGAGGGTCCGCACCCAGGTCAGCGCGTTGAAGGCGCCGGTGAAAGCGCGATCCAGCGGCGAGCCCTCGCGCGGCAGCATCCCGATCTGCCTCGCCAGCGCGGCACCGTCCCAGTACACGTGGTTGAACTCGACCAGCTTGCCGCGCACGAGGACGACGTCACAGCCGTTGAACTCGACGCGGCGACCCGTCGGGCGGACGCCCTGGAACCGGCCGCCGGTGAACGTCCCGACAGCACGCCACTGGACGATCACCCTGGGCGGCGCCGGCGTCACTGCCTCGACCGTGATCTCGATGTCCGGGAACGCCGCGAACATCTCCTCGAAGAACGCGACGATCGCGTCGCGGCCGACGGCATCCCCGGTCGGGAAACGATCGGTGGCGTCCTGTGCCCAGATCGACTCCGCCTGGCTCAGGTCGCGCCGCCGGAGCTCACCGAAGCCCCACCGGGCGAGCGCCTCGATCTCGGTCGCGTCGAGCTGTTCCGTCGCCGCGTCGGTCACCGTGCGACTCCGTTGGTGCGCCGCTCCTCGCTCCGCGGCCGTTCCGCGGGCGCATCCACCTTCTGGACCTCGCGCGTCGTACCGGTGAGGCGCATCTGCGTCTCGATCACCGGGCTCAGGAACTGCCGGAACGGCAGCATCGCTCCGAGGATCCGCGGTGCGTAGACGCGCCGCGAGCGGCGCTCGATGCCGCGGACCATGACCGCTCCGGCCTGATCCACGGGAAGGCGCTTGTTCAGGGGCGGCAGCAGGCGCTTCTCGTACTCGCTGCCGATCTCCGATCCGAGCGCCTGCTCGACCATCGGGGTCTGGATGTAGAGGAAGTAGCCGACGCCGATCGAGACGCCGCGGTCGCCCATCTCGCAGCGCATCGCGTTGGCCAGCGCTTCGACACCGGCCTTCGTCGCGGCGTAGACGGCGTGCAGCGGCACATGGACCAGCGCAGCCGCCGAAGCGATCGGCAGGAGATAGCCTCGTCGTTCGATCACGTACGGAGCCGTGACGCGCAGCGTGTCGATGACCCCGCCGAGGTTGACGTCGATCATCAGCTGCTGCTGTGCTCGATCGCCCCCGAGGAACGGGCCGAGCAGGCCCAGACCGGCGTTCGGGATGCTCACGTCGATCCCGCCGAAGTGATGGGCCGTGTCCGCGGCAGCACGGCGCAGGTCCTCGACCTCACGTACGTCCGCGGTCAGTCCGATCGCCCGGTCGCCGAGGCCGGCGGCAGCCGCCTCGACCTCGTCGGAGAGCACGTCGACGAGCGCGACGTTGTGTCCGCCGGCGACCAGCTGACGTGCTGTCTCGAGTCCGATCCCCCTGGCCCCGCCGGTGATGAACACCGTCTTCTTGCGGTTCTTCCATTCGCGT
>NZ_JBFIGP010000090.1:0-12700 GCF_041602235.1 Paraconexibacter sp. | reverse complement strand
TGCGGAGCTCCCGCGCGGCGTCGGCACGTCGAGCCCCGAGGACGTCGCCGAGGCGGTCGCCACGGCGGTGCAGGAGGACCGCGGCGAGATCGACGTGGCGCCGCTGTCGATCAAGCTCGGTGCCAAGTTCGCCAGCGTCGCCCCTGCGACGGCCGCCCGGTTCAACCGCGTGATGGGGGCCGAGAAGGTCGCGGCCGACGTCTCCGCGGGGCAGACCCGCAAGCGCTGAGGCGCCACGTCGGGGGCGAGCCGGGCCGCCGCACGCCTCGTGGGAGCAGGGCCGGGCACGCCCCCGGCCGCCGCTCATCGACCCACAGGAGGCTCCGTGCCCGCCAACATCAACCGCGTCGTCCTCGAGGGCGAGCTCACCGCCGACCCGGTCGTGGAGGCCGGCATCTGTCACCTCGCGCTGCTCGTGACGACGTTGCGGAGGTCCGGCGACGGCGACTGGGTCGGACGACCCAACCACTTCGACGTCGTCGTCGGGGGTGCCCTCGCCGAACGCTGCGCCGCCGGGCTGCGCAAGGGCAGGCCGGTCGCCATCGAGGGGAGCCTGTCGTGGGAGCCCGGCCGGCTCGAGGACCCCAACGCCCGCGCGCGGATCCAGGTCCACGCCGACTCCGTACGCCCGACCGATGTCCGCGCCGCGTTGCTGATCCCAGCGGCCCCCGTGCCGGAGCAGGGCGGCACGGGGGCGGAGGCCGCCGGTCCGGTGCCGGCACCCGAGGCCGCCTGAGGCCGACCGCCTACCGCAGCACGGCGAGGCGCTCGAGCACCGCGTCCGCGATCGCGTCGGTCGCCTCGGGGTGGCCCCGCAGGAACAGCCTCGGCTCGATGAGCTCGAGCTCGATGAGCGCGGGGCGGCCCTCGAGGTCGGCCACGAGATCGGCGCGGGCGATGAGGGGCGGCTCGCCGAAGCGGGCGGCGACCGCCGCGACCGCCCAGGTCGCGGTGTCGAGCTCGTCGCGCTCGGGCCGGACGAGCTCGTGGGTGCCCCCGTGCTCCGGCTGCACGCGGAAGTCGCCGGCGGCCGCACGCTTCCTGATCGCGTGCGTCAGGCGGCCGGCGGCGAAGAAGACCGACAGCTCGCCGTGCTCGGCGACGCCGGGCAGGTAGGGCTGGACCATCGCCCCGCCCGCTCCGAGGAGCTCGCGGGTGTGCTCCACCATGCCGGTCGCCTGCGCAGCGTCGCCTGCGAGGCCGGTGAACCGCCGCAGGCCGATCGCGCCGACGCCGATCTGCGGCTTGACGATCGCGTCGTCCCAGCCGCGGTCCCGGATCCGGTCCGGGACGGCGGCCGGGTCGTCCTGCGGGTCGACCCACACGGTGGGCACCGTACGCAGCCCGCCCGCGGCCAGGTGCCGCAGATAGCTCTTCTCGGTGTTCCAGGCGATGGTCTGCGCGTCCGGCCACAGCGGGACGCCGGTGGCCTCGACGCGTTCGGCCCAGGCGACGAAGGCCTCACGGCGCTCGGCGTAGTCCCAGGTCGAGCGGGCCATCACGACCCGTGCCGCGGACCAGTCGACGGACGGGTCGTCCCAGGCCGCCACGCGGGACACCACGCCCCGTTCGGTGAGCGCGTCACGCAGCGGAGCGCTGTCCTCGTCGAGGGCCGGCAGTCCGTCGCAACTGGCGAAGAGGATGTCGGTCACGGCGGCGAGATCAGCGGGCCGTCGCCGTCGCCAGCAGGGACGCCTCACCGGCGAGCGTCTGGCTGGTCGCCGCCAGGATCTCGACCGGGACGATCTCCCCCGGGGTCGCGACCCCCGTGAAGTTGACGACCTTGTTGTGCGGGGACCGGCCGCGGAGCCGCGACGGATCCGTCCGCGAGGGGCCCTCCACGTGCACGTCGATCGTCCGGCCGACGAACCGCTGCGCGCGGTCGTGGGCGCGGCGCTGCACCACCTCGACGAGACGCTCCATGCGCTCGACCTTCACCGGGTGCGGCACGAGCCCCTCCGTCATCCCGGCGGCCTCGGTGCCACGGCGCGGGGAGAAGATGAAGGTGAACGCGCCGTCGTAGCCGACCTCCTCGCAGACCTGGAGCGTCTGCTCGAAGTCCTCCTCGGTCTCGCCGGGGAAGCCGACGATGATGTCGGTGGTGATCGCGGTGTCCGGGACGTGCTCGCGGATCATCGCGACGCGGTCCAGGTAGCGCTCCCGGTTGTAGGTCCGCCGCATCGCCTTGAGGATCCGCGAGGAGCCGGACTGGAGCGGCAGGTGGATGTGCGGGCAGACGCTCTCGAGGTCACGGTGCGCGAGGATCACGTCCTCCTTCATGTCCTGCGGGTGCGGGCTGGTGTAGCGGATCCGCTCGATGCCGTCCACGGCGTCGACCGCGTGCAGCAACTCCGCGAACGTGCGGGGGCTGGCCTTCCCTCCCACCCGCAGATCGCGTCCGTAGGCGTTGACGTTCTGGCCCAGCAGGGTGATCTCGCGCACGCCGTCGGCCGCCTGCCGGCGCACCTCGTCGACGATCACGTCGAAGGGACGGGAGGACTCGCGGCCGCGCGTCGACGGCACGATGCAGTAGGAGCACCGCTGGTTGCATCCGACGCTGATCTGGACCCAGGCGTGCAGGTCCTTGGCGCGCTTCGTCGGCAACTGCGCCGGGAAGTCCTCGAACTCGAAGTAGCCCTGCGCGGTGAGCGAGTCCGACGTCAGGAACTCGGCGAGCTTGTGGATCTGGCCGGGGCCGAAGGCGACGTCGACGAACGGGAACCTCTGGAAGACCTCGTCCTTGACGGACTGCGCCCAGCAGCCGCCGACGCCGATCAGCACGTCGGGGTTCTCGCGCTTGCGGCGCTTGGCGTGACCGAGGTGGGCGACGAACCGCGAGTCGGCGGACTCGCGGATGGAGCAGGTGTTGAAGAGCAGCAGGTCGGCGTCGTCGGGATCGGGTGCCTCGCCGTAGCCGAGCGTCTCGAGCATGCCCTTCATCCGCTCGGAGTCGTGCTCGTTCATCTGACACCCGAAGGTGGTGACGTGGTAGCGCTTCATGCCGCCCCGGAGGGTAGCGATGCGGCACCGGGCGCCACCGCTCCGAGCCAGTCCCGCAGCGCCTCGCGCAGCGTGGTGAGGCCGGGCTCCTCGACCGGCAGGTGCTCGCACCCCTGCAGCGGCACGAACGTCGTGGGCACCGCGAGTCGGTCCAGCACGTCACGGGACCACTCGGTCGGCGTCCAGCGGTCCCGCACGGGGTGGGCGAGCAGGACCGGGCAGCGATCGAACTCCTGGGGCTCGCACGCCGGGGCGTAGGTCAGCCACGACCGCAGGAAGCCGATCGGCACGCGGTTGCCCCCACCCTGCGGGTCGACCAGACAGCGGCGGTTGATCGGGCGGACGCTGCTCATCCGCTCGATCGGGGCCAGCAGCGGCATCGGCAGGCGCAGCCGGTCCGCGACCCCGGTCCGCAGCAGGGCCGCGGGTGTGGGCAGGCGTCCGGCGCCACGACGCACGCGACGGTCCCGCGGGTCCATGAGGGTCGTGGCGGCGATCCCGGCCACCGCGCCCACCGGCGCGGCCATCGCGGCGTGCAGGGCGAGCATGCCGCCCATGCTCATGCCGAAGAGGGCCACCGGACGCCCGGTCCGGGCACGCTCCGCGTCGATGAGGTCCACCAGACACGTGACCCAGGTCTCGTACCGCATGCGCCCGGGCGGACAGGCCGTCAGCCCGTACCCCGGGAGGTCGGGCAGGACGACGTCGGCGCCGGCGTCCGCGAGCATCCGGCCGAACGGGGCCAGGAGCCGGCCGTATCCCCCGGCGCCGTGGACCACGACGACCGTGAGCGGGCTGTCCGGGCGTTCGTAGCGGTCGAGGTGCACGGCCAGTCCGTCCCAGGACCACGAGCACTCCTGCGGGAGATCCTCGCTACCGAGCCGCAGCGACGGCGGGAGGTGGTCCCGATAGGACCGCCAGGCGCGGGCGTCGCATGCGTAGGTCGGCATGCAGATAGTCTGAGCAATCCCTCATGTTCTGCCAACTCGCGTTTCGATGACCGGTCCGTCCGCCCGGCGCGTCCCGTCACAGGCACGTTCTCGTGCCACGGTCGAGGCCGTCGTCGAGGCGGCTGCTCAGGTTTTCGAGCGGCACGGCTACGGCGCCGGGACCACCAACCGGATCGCGGAGCGCGCGGGCGTGAGCATCGGCAGCGTCTATCAGTACTTCGACGACAAGGACGCGATCGTCGAGGCGGTCGCGCTCCGTCACCTCGCGGACGGCGCGGAGCGCCTGCTGCCCGTGCTGGCCCGTCTCGACGGCGACCTGGCGGACGTGGAGCCCGAGGTCGTCCTGCGCGAGGTGCTCGTCGCGATGCTCGACCTGCACCGCGACAGGCCCCGGCTGCACCGGCTGCTGTTCGAGGAGACCCCGTTGACCGAGGCGGTTCGTGCCCGGGGCCAGGCGCTGGAGGACGCCGCGGCGCGGATGGTGGCGACGTGGCTGGCACGCCGCCCGGACCCTCCGCAGCACCCGGCGCTCACCGCGCGGCTCCTGGTGGAGGCCGTCGAGTCGTGGTCGCACCGCGTCGTGCTGCACCCGCCGCCGGACGCCGATGAGCCGGCGTTCGTCACGGCCGCCACGCGGATCCTCGCGGCCGGCCTCTGATCACTTGGCGTAGTCGACCGCCCGGGACTCCCGGATGACCGTGACCTTGATCTGCCCGGGGTACTCGAGCTCCTGCTCGATCTCGCGGGCGACCTGCCGGGCGAGTTCGGCGGCGCCGTCGTCGGTCACCTCGGCCGGTGCGACGATCACGCGGATCTCCCGACCGGCCTGCATCGCGTAGACCTTGTCGACGCCCTCGTGGCGCGCGGCGAGGTGCTCGAGCTCGCGCAGCCGCTTGACGTACAGGTCCAGCGACTCGCCGCGGGCGCCCGGGCGCGCCCCGGAGAGGGCGTCCGCCGCCTGCACGATGACGGCCTCGACCGTCTGGGGCTCGACCTCGTTGTGATGGGCCTCCATCGCGTGCGCGACCGCCTCGGGCTCGCCGTGGCGCCGGGCGAGGTCCCCGCCCACGAGCGCGTGCGGTCCCTCGATCTCGTGCGTGACCGCCTTGCCGATGTCGTGCAGGAGCGCCGCCCGGCGCGCGGTCTTGGCGCTCGCCCCGAGTTCGTGGGCCATCGTCGCAGCGAGGTTGGCGCACTCGACCGAATGCGCGAGGACGTTCTGGCCGTAGCTCGTGCGGAACTTCAGCCGTCCCAGTGTCCGCGTCAGCTCGGGATCGAGGCCCTGGACGCCCGCGTCGAGCACGGCGGCCTCCCCCGCGTCGTCGATGTGGCTCTCGAGCTCGGACTTCGACTGGTAGTACGTCTCCTCGATACGTGCGGGGTGGATGCGGCCGTCCTGCAGCAGCTTCTCCAGCGTGATCCGGGCGATCTCCCGTCGCACGCCGTCGAACGCGCTCAGGACGACCGCTCCGGGGGTGTCATCGATGATGAAGTCGACCCCCGTCAGGTTCTCCAGGGCGCGGATGTTGCGACCCTCGCGGCCGATGATGCGGCCCTTCATGTCGTCGCTCGGCAGCTGGACCACGGACACCGTGGTCTCGGCCGCGTGGGAGGCCGCGAGTCGCTGCATGGCCACGGCGAGGATCGACCGCACGCGACGCTCGGCGTCGCGCTTGGTCTCCTCCTCGATCTGCCGCAGCAGGCGCGCGCGGTCGTGGCGGGCCTGGTCCTCCACCTCCTTCAGCAGCGCCTGCTTGGCCTCACCGGCCGTGAGCCCGCTCGCGCGTTCGAGCGCGCGCACGCGCTTCTCACGCAGCTCGTCCAGCTCCTCGCTGCGCTCACGGAGCTCGGTCTCGCGCTCCCGGAGGGCCCGCTCGCGTTCCTCCAGCTCGTCCAGCCGCCGTGCCAGCGGGTCGTGCGCCGCCGGGACCGGTCCGCCCTGCAGCCGGGCCGCGGGGACGCCTCCCAGCCCCGGGACCCCACCCACGCCGGCGGCCTGGGTGCGCGGTCTCCCGTGCACGAGCGCCGCGAAGACGATGCCTGCCGCGATGACGGCCGCCCCGATGACGAGTTCCATGTCCGTGTCCTCTCCCCGACGACGCGGGAACACTCGCGCGGTCGGTCTCCGATGTGGCGTTGGGAGCGACGGACGGGTCGGTGCGACCTGAGGTGCGGTGCGGTCCGGGGCCGCGGTGTCGTGGTGGGCGTGGTGGTCTGCGGGTGTCGGGTACTGCTGCGGGTGCTGGTTTCGGAAGGCCGGTCCCGGCCCGGTACGTCGCTGGTCCGATGCTACCGGGCGGCATGGACCCGGCGGACGGCTTGGCCGGGGCGCACGTCCTCTTGCGTCGGCGCGACCGGCAGGGCACGATCAGGGCATGGGACTCCGGGATCTCTTCGGTCGCAGGAAGGACGAGCAGACCACGATCGGAGGTCTGCCCGGGGTGCCCGGCGGCCTGGGCTCGGCTCCACCGTCCGAGGCGGTGGTCCGCCCGGCGTCGTCCGTCCACGTGCAGTCCACCACGGTGGGCGCCGATGGCGTCCCGCAGACCACGACGTACGACGGCAGCGGCCGCGACGTCCTCGCCCATCTCCCGCCGCAGGCCCGCGCGCAACTCGAGGCGCTCGGCCTGGACCGCCTGATCGCCGATGCGGCCTCGGGGGGATTCGCGACCTTCGACCCGAGCGCCATGGTCCGGGCGTTCACGGAGGGGACGGTCACGCCGGGGACGCCCGACCAGATCGGCGCCCCGGGGACTCCGTCCGAGGACCCGATCGAGAAGCTGCGCCGCCTGGCGGAGTTGCGCGACGAGGGGATCGTCACGCCGGAGGAGTTCGCCGAGCAGAAGGCCCGCTTGCTCGGCGAACTCTGAGGGGCGCGTCAGGACCGCGTCAGCCCGCGGCGACGGCACCCTCGGCAGCCGTCGCGATCGCGTCGAGCTTCTCCCTGTCGGCGTCGCTGAGCGCGGTGGTCATCGACACGTAGTAGACCCGGTTGTCGATGCGGAACAGCTCGTAGTTGCCGGGGCCCTCGCGGATCTCCGCCAGGGACACCGCGAACTCGGCCGCTGCTCGGTCGCTCTCGTAGACGTAGACCGCCCAGGACGTGTCGACCACGATGTCGGCCTTGGCCTCACCGACCTCCCCGAGGTTGCTCGGCGAGAACCCGGCGCTCTTCAACCCTTCCTCGATCGCGGCGCTCTGCGACTCGAGATCGGCAGCGGAGACCTTGTCCGCGCTCGCTGCCGCGGCGGTGGCGGCGGTGTCCGTCTTCTTGTCGAGCTTGGCGGCGGGAGCGGACGCGGCGGGAGCCGTCGCCGTCGGGCTGGCGGTGGTGGCGTCGTCGTCGCCGCAGGCGGTCAGGGCGCCGGTGAGGCCCAGGACGGCGACCACGGCCAGGCGCCGGAGGTAGGTGGGGATCCGAGTGGGGAGCATCGTGTGGACGATGACGAACCGCAAACAGGTCGGTACGTGGTTTTCCCGCAGAACGGATGCGGAGCAGTGCGCGCCGGAACGAGGGCTGGGTACGCTCGTGGCGTCGGCGGCGCGGGCTCGGCGCAGCGGTCAGGCGGCGGTGCGCTCGAAGGCGCGTACGGCGTCGTACGCGAGCTCGAGCCCATACCCCTTGCGCACGAGCATGCCCAAGGCGCGATCTCGCTCACGGTCGTTCTCCGGCGCCGTCCGGTAGCGGCGCTGGAGCAGGGCCACCGCCGCCTCCAGTTCGGCGTCGCCGTCCTGCGCGCCGAGTGCCACGGCGATCAGCTCCGGGTCCACCCCGGCCTGCGCGAGCTTGCGCTCGATGCGGTCCGAGCCCCACGCGTCGAGGGTGCGCCGGTCCTCGGCGAACTGCCGCGCGAACCGGGCATCGTCCAGGTACCCCTGCTCGAGCAGCGTGGTGAGCGCCTCGTCGATCGTCGAGGGTTCGACCCGCTTGCCCTCGAGGTGCCTGCGCACCTCGAGCACCGTCCGGTCCCGGTACCCGAGGTACCGGTAGGAGACGTCGAGCGCGTGCTGCAGGCGAGCCTCGGGGTCCTTCAGGCGAGCCTCCGGTGTCACGAGCTCGAGGCGGACGCCTCCACGGCCTCCGACTCGGCGGCGGGGACATCATCGGTGACGTCGACGTCCACCGCCGGGGGAGTTCCGTCGCGGCTGAGACCCAGGGCGTCGTACACCTTGCTCTCGATCTCCAGGGCGATCTCGCGGTGCTCGTCCAGGAACGCCTTCGCGTTGTTGCGTCCCTGCCCGAGGCGCTCCCCGTCGTAGGAGAAGAACGATCCCGACTTCTGCACGACGTTGTGCTCGATACCGAGATCGAGGATGCATCCCGAGCTCGAGATGCCCTTGCCGAACTCGATGTCGAACTCGGCCTGCCGGAACGGCGGCGCCACCTTGTTCTTCACGACCTTCACCCGCACCCGGTTGCCGACCGCCTCGGTGCCCTCCTTCAGGGTCTCGATACGGCGGATGTCCAGGCGCTGCGACGAGTAGAACTTCAGCGCCCGACCGCCGGGCTGCGTCTCCGGCGACCCGAACATGACGCCGACCTTCTCGCGGATCTGGTTCGTGAACAGGATGATCGTCTGCGTCCGGTTCAGGTTGCCGGCGAGCTTGCGCATCGCCTGGCTCATCATCCGGGCCTGGAGGCCGACGGTCGTATCCCCCATCTGCCCCTCCAGCTCGGAGCGCGGCGTCAGCGCGGCGACGGAGTCCACCGCGATGAGATCGACAGCGCCGGAGCGCACGAGCATGTCCGCGATCTCGAGCGCCTGCTCGCCGTAGTCGGGCTGGGAGACGAGCAGCTCGTCGATGTCCACGCCGATCCGCTGCGCGTACAGCGGATCCATCGCGTGCTCGGCGTCGATGAACGCGCAGACGCCGCCCATCCGCTGGCACTCCGCGATGACGTGGTACATCAGCGTCGTCTTGCCGGAGGACTCCGGACCGAACACCTCGACGATCCGGCCGCGCGGGACGCCACCGATCCCGAGCGCCAGGTCCAGCGACAGGGCACCGGTCGGGATCGCGTCGACCCGGACGCGAGCACCGTCGTCGCCCATCCGCATGACGGAGCCCTTGCCGAACTGGCGCTCGATCTGGGTCAGGGCGCCCTGCAGGGCGTCGTTACGGGCCTTGGCGGCCTTCTCGTCAGCGGTCACGGACATCTCGGGGTGTACCTCTCGTCGCAGTGGTTCGGAAGCCATCATGGGCCTCGGTTCGGACGGAAGGGACGCTACCCCGCGCCACGTGCCATGGAAACACGTGTTCGTATCGGTTCGGCGCCGATTCTGCGACCGGACGGCGCGCAGTCCGCGGGGACTCAGCGCTCGCCGAGAAGCAGTCGGCGCACCAGGTGCAGCGCGACCGTGGTCGATCGGTCGCGGACGTCGGTCCGCGACCCCGGGACCGTGATCGACCGGGTCAACCGCGCGCCGTCGGGGCCGGCGGCCGAGAACCACACGAGCCCCACGGGCTTCTCGTCGGTCCCGCCCCCGGGCCCCGCGATACCGGTCACCCCGACGCCGACGTCCGCCCCGAAGACCGAGCGGGCGCCGTCGGCCAGCGCCTCCGCCACGGCCTGGGAGACCGCGCCGTGCTGCACGATGAGGGCCGGGTCCACAGCGGCGACCCGCTGCTTGGCGTCGTCGGAGTACGCCACGACGCCTCCGAGCACGTAGTCCGAGGCTCCTGGCAGGTCCGTGAGCCGGCCCAGCAGCAGCCCTCCGGTGCACGACTCGGCCACCGCGATGGTGCGGGCCGTGGTGGCGGCGTCGCGCTCCCCGCGCAGCAGGGCGGCGACCTGGAGGTCGACCGATGTCCCGTCGTCCGAGAAGAGCGTGTCGGCGTGCCGCTCGCGGATCACCGCGTCGAAGGCCTCGTACACGGTCTGGTACCGGGGCTCGTAGCGCGTGACGATCTCGACCTCGCCCCGGCGCAGGCAGGTCGTGATCTCGAGGTCGTCGAGCGGGATCCCGGCCTCCCGGGCCTGGCGCATCGTCGCCGCGATCTCCGACTCCGGGATCCCGAACAGGCGCAGCATGTGCTGCCGGTACTCCGTCGCCCCGGTCACGGCGTCCCGGAAGAGCGCGGTCTCGACCGCGGCGCCCCACATCGGCTGCAGTTCGCGCGGCGGCCCCGGGAGCACGACCACCGTCGGGCCGTCGGCGCCCTCGGCGGGCGGCACGACGAGGCCCGGTGCCGTCCCGACCGGCTCCAGCACGGTGGCTCCGTCGGGGACGACCGCCTGCTTGCGGTTGGAGTGCCGCAGCGCGTCGGCGTCCAGGTCGGGCCACCGCGTGAGCAACGGCTCGAGGATCGCCCAGATGCGGCGCTCCAACGCCTCGTCGAGGTGCATGGCGCGACCCTGGAAGTCCGCCACGACCTGTGCGGTGAGGTCGTCCTCCGTCGGACCGAGCCCCCCGCTGGTGCAGACGAGGTCCACGCCCTCCGCCCGGAAGAACCGCAGCGCGCCGGTGATGTCCTGCGGACGGTCCCCGACGACCGCGATGTGGGCGAGATCGACACCGAGCTCGCGCAGCCGCTCCGCCAGCCACGGCCCGTTGCGGTCGACGACGCGTCCGGTCAGGACCTCCGTCCCGGTCACCACGATCCCGGCGCGCACCCCGGACACCGGGGGTCGGGTCTCGCCGGTGCTCATTCGCAGACCGGACGCTGGGCGGCCGACAGCGTGCGCCGCTTGCCGCCGGAGGTGATCTCGTAGCCGACGCCCTCGGCGGTGTCGGCCACCGAACGGGTCTTGCCGTTGATCTTCAGGCGTACCGCGGAGTTGCCCAGCGTGATCCGGAACCGCGACGAGCGGTACGTCTCGGTCTCGCTCGTCGTGTCGAGGATGACGCCGTTGATGAGGCGCCGGTTGCCGGCAGCCTCGAGGCAGACGTACACCGGGCCGGTCGGGACGATCTGGAGGCGCACGAGCTTCGAGGACGGCGCCGTCGTCGCCTTCTTCGTCGGCTTCTTCGTCGTGGAGGTGCCGCTCGCGGGCGCAGGTGTGGCCGCGGGCGTCGAGGCGGGCTGTGTGGTGGTGGAGGTCGTCGTGCCGCCGGCGGTGAGCCCGCCGCCGTCCTTGTTGCCGCGACCCAGCAGGTACAGGCTGCCCAGCAGGAGGACGAGCACGAGCCCCACGACGTAGCCTCGCGGAATGCCCTGGGGCTTGGGACGGCGACGCCCGGGCTGCGGCGGGCCGATCGGACGCAGCTCGCCCTCGAACGGCCGCTCGTGTCGCAGCTTGTACTCCTCGACGAGCAGCCTGGAGTCCAGGCCCAGGACATCGGCGTAGGTCCGCAGGAAGGTCTTGACGAACGTGGGACCCGGGAGCAGGTCCCATTCCTCGTTCTCGAGCGCGCGCAGGTACTTCGCCCGGATCTTGGTCTCGGCCTCGACCTCCGAGATGTCGATCCGAGCGCGCATGCGCGCTTCCCGCAGGGTGGCCCCGATGTCCGCCATGGACGCTGCAGGCTACCGGCCCGGCCCCGTCCACCCGGTCACGGTCACGGCGGGCTCACGCGCCGTCGGAGTCGGCGTCGCCGAGAATCGCGCTCGCGTCGGGGATCTCGTCGGCCATCGGCGCGGGGGCGGCCGGGGGCGGAACGTCGTCGCCCGGATCCCCCGCCACGTCACCACGGTCGGCCAGGGCCGCGAGCACGCGCGGCAGATCGCTCTCCGTGACGAGCACCTGGCGCGGCTTGGACCCCTCGTACCCGCTGATGATGCCGCGCCGCTCGAGCATGTCGATGAGCCGCCCGGCGCGGGTGTAGCCCAGGCGCAGTCGCCGCTGCAGCATCGAGGTCGAGGCGGTCCCCATCTCGACGACCAGCTGGATCGCGTCGCCGAGCAGCGGATCCTCGTCGGGGTCGAACCCGTCGTCCTCGGCCGACTCGTCCTTGGCCTCCGGCTCGACCTCCTCCAGGAGGTCCTCGCGGATCTCCGGCTCGCCCTGCTTGGCCCACCAGGAGGTCAGCGCCTCGATCTGCGACTCGTCGATGTAGGCGCCCTGGATCCGCTGCAGCCGGCTGGAGCCCACCGGGTTGAAGAGCATGTCGCCCTGCCCCAGCAGCGACTCCGCCCCGTTCTGGTCGAGGATGACCCGCGAGTCGGTCTGCGAGGAGACCGAGAACGCGATGCGGGACGGGACGTTGGCCTTGATCATGCCCGTGATGACGTCCACGCGCGGGCTCTGCGTGGCGAGCACGAGGTGGATGCCGACCGCGCGCGCCTTCTGCGCGATGCGGATGATCGAGTCCTCCACGTCGCCGGGCGCGACCATCATGAGGTCCGCGAGCTCGTCGATGACGCAGAGGATGTAGGGCAGGGACGGCTCGCCGTTGTGCCTGCGGTGCTTGTTGAGCTCCGGCAGCGACCGGGTGCGGGCCATCGCCATGATCCCGTAGCGCCACTCCATCTCCTTGACGAGGTTCTGCAGGGCGTTGGCGGCCTTGCGCGGCGACGTGATGACGGGCGTCAGGAGATGCGGGACGTTCTCGTAGTGGTTGAGCTCGACCTGCTTGGGGTCCACGAGCACCAGCCGGACCTCATCGGGCGTCGCGCGCAGCAGGATCGACGACAGCATCGCGTTGACGCACCCGGACTTGCCGGCACCCGTGGTTCCGGCCACCAGGAGGTGCGGCATCTTCGCGAGGTCGGCGGGGATCGCCTTGCCGGAGACGTCCTTGCCGAGCCACACGGTCAGGGGCGAGAAGCTGTCGGGCGCGTCCTCGTACACGTCGCCGAGGGTCACC
>NZ_JBFIGP010000089.1:0-12767 GCF_041602235.1 Paraconexibacter sp. | reverse complement strand
CGGCCCGGTGGCTCGGACAACGGCTTCGTCAGCACCTGGACCTACGTGCGCAGCGGCGGGTCCGACGCGGCGTTCCGCTTCGTCGAGCCCGACCCGGGGACGCCGACCGCGCCGTTCGTGGTCCCCGACGCGTCCTACCGGTCCCCCGCCCGAGGGTCCGCGCACGGTCGCCTGCCGCTGTTCACCTGGGCGCCCGTTCCCGGTGCGCGTGGCTACTACGTGGTGGTCTCCAACGACCCCGACTTCACCACGGTGACCGACTACGCGTACGTGCGGATCAACGCCTACGCCCCCGGCTCGGACAAGCTGACCGCGATCACCTACCCGGACGAGACGACGAGCTATTACTGGACGGTGCTGCCCGCCGCCAACGCGAACGGCACGGGGAGCACGGCACAGGTCGGCGACGGCCACACGACGACCGTCGCGTTCGAGAAGGAGTCCCGGCCCCCAGAGCTGCTGACCCCCGCCCCGGGGAGCTTGGTGGACCTCGTCCCGACGTTCCGCTGGACGCCCGCCGAGGGCGCGCGGCGCTACCGGCTGCAGGTCGCGCAGGACCCGACGTTCGCCACGCTGCTGGACGACGTGGCCACCGCGTCGACGGCCTACACCAGCTCCACCGCCTACCCGGCCGACACCGCGCTCCACTGGCGGGTGCAGATGCTCGACGAGAACGACGTGGGGATGTCCTGGTCGGCGACCGGCACCTTCCGGCGCCGGCTCCCGGTGCCTGCCGTCCTGGGGCAGGTGACTCCCGCAGGGTCCGGCATCCCGATCCTGTCGTTCACGCCGCTCATCGGGGCCGTCTCCTACGACGTCCACGTGGAGCAGTCCGACGGTCGCCCGAAGGACTTCACGATCAGCTCGCCGGTCTTCACCCCGACCGCGTTCTTCGGCAGCGGCGTGTTCACCTGGCGGGCCCGCGCGACGTTCGCCACCGCGGGCCGCCGCAAGGTGTCCGGGGGCTACTTCGTCCCGCAGAGCTTCGTCCGCACCATTCCCGCGCCGACCCGCGTCGTGGGGACGCGCACCAGCAAGCGCATGGAGGTGGCGTGGAGTCCGGTCCCCGCCGCGAAGCAGTACCTGGTCGAGCTCGCGGCGACCAACGACTTCAGCGGGGCGATCACGAAGCGCACCGCGACGACCGCGGTCGTCTTCGACACCGCCTCGGCGGTCGCGCGCACCGGCGGGAAGCTGTACTGGCGGGTGCAGGCCCTCGACGAAGGGAACGCGGCGGGCACCGCGGCGACCGGCACGTTCTCCCTGCCGAAGGGCATCAAGGTCAGCGTCACCGCTCGCCTGCGGCGCGGCGTGACGAGCAAGGTGTCGGTGCGGCTCACCGATACGCGGGGCGGCAAGGTCTCCAAGGCCACGGTCCGCGTGAAGGGGGCCGGCCTGCGGTCACTGAAGCGCACGTCCAGCACGCGCGGCCGACTCACGCTGCGGCTGCGACCGCGCCGTCGCGGCACGGTCACGTTGTCGGTCTCGAAGCTCGGCTACCGCGGCGCGACCGTGAAGATCCGGGTCGGCTGACCCCCGAGGGGCACCGCGCTCAGGCCTTCGCGCCGGGCGTCTTCAGCTTCAGGGCCGGTCCGGCGGGCGTCGCGCGCTTGAGCGCCGCGGTGATGATGATCCGCTTCTCGGCGCTGTAGAGCGGGTGGCAGGCGGTCAGCACGAGCCTGTCCCGCTTGACGTTCCGCAGCACCGAGGTGTCGGACGGCTTGACGATGCGCTTGCCCTCCACGACGTACACGAACTTCCCGTACGGCATGGTCATCGAGATGGTGTCGCCGTCGCGCAGCTCGTTCACGCGGCGGAACGGCGCGCCGTAGGTGGTGCGGTGGCCGGCGATCCCCACCGTGCCGCGCTCTCCCGGCAACGGGCTGGTGGAGTAGTGCCCGGGGCCCTTGCGCAGGTCGTCGGCGCCGGTGCCGTGCACCACCACGATGTTGGTGCCGATGCGAGGGATCTTGAGGCGGCCGAGAGCGTTGCCGCCGCGCAGCTGGCGATCCAGGCGTCGCGCGTAGACCTCCATGCGCTCACGCGGCGACGGGATGTCCGGCAGTTCGACGGACACCTCGAGGAGCTTCGCGTCGAGCTCCTCCAGATCGTCGTCGAGCGCCGACTGCTGCCGGGCGGCGTAGAAGGAGGAGATCGGCTCCTTCCAGGTGATCGTCAGCAACCCGTCGGTGAAGATCAGCGCGCCGACCATGAACATCACGCCGGGCAGCGTCGGGCGGAAGCGGCGCCGGCGCGCGGCCTCCTGCGGCTCCTCCCCGTCGACGGGGACCGTGACCGCGGGTTCCTGCGCGGTCGGCGCTGCGGCCCGGTCCGCACGCTCCTCGGTCGGCTGCCCGGCGGCGCGCTGCGCGACCTCCAGGTCGTCCGAGAGACGGTCGAGCGCCGCCTCGGCGGCGGCCAATCGCGCGGCGAGGCCGTCGCCGCGGGCGGTCTGGGCCTCGAGGGCACGTTCGGCGGCCCGAGCTCGCTCCTCCAGTTCATCCCGGAGGGCGGTCGCACGGTCGTCCTCCACCGCGTCGGAGGCGGGTGCGCGCGCGGCGTCGAGCTGGGCGGCGAGCCGCTGCAGGTCGGCTTCGGCGGCCGAGAGCCGGGCGGTCAGCTCGTCGCCGCGAGCCCGTTCCTGCGCGACCAGCTCGAGGCTCTGCTCGCGCTCGCGCTCGGCGGAGAGGGCTCGCTGCTCCAGCTCGCGACGAGCGGCGGTCTCCGCAGCGTGGTCGTGCTCGCTGGCCGACCGCGCGTCCGCCAGCGCGGCCATCTCGGCGGAGAGGCTGTCCCGCTCGGACTCGGTTGCGGCGAGGCGCTGCGAGAGCTCCTCGGCCCGCGCCTGCTCAGCGGTGTGTCGGGCCGCCTCCTCCTGCCGGGCGCGCTCGGCGGCCTGCAGGCGCTGATCCAGCTCCTCGCGGGCGGCCGCGAGCCCGGCGCGGGCGGTCTGGGCGTCGGCTGCGGCAGTCGTCGCGGCATGACGCTCCTGCGCGGCGCGGTCGCGTTCGGCCTCCGCGAAGGCCAGCCGGGCCTCGAGCTCCTCGACCCGCGACCGAGCGGTGAGGAGCCGCTCGGCGTCCTGCGCCCGCGAGGCCTCGGCACGCCGCGTACGGAGCTCGAGCTCCTGGTGCGCCGAGGTTGCGCGTTCGAGCAGGGCCCGGAGCCGGTCGGGGTCGCGTTCCGGCGGTGGCGGACGGTCGAGCGCCTGCTCCACGCTGGAGACCCGGTGCTCGATCTCGGGCAGCCGCGTGGAGACCGTCGACAGGTCGTCGATCGCCTGCGACAGCGAGGCGAGCACGCCCTCGAGGTCCGCGGTGGCGGTCCGTCCCGGTCGCGCCGGCTCCGTCGGGGCCGGGCGGGCTGCTCGGGTCGGGCGGGCTGCGGGGCGCGGCTCCCGGGGGGGACGGCCGGGGCGCGGGGGCTCTTCGGCGCCGCTGGGCGCGGTCGGCGCCCTTCGGGTCGCGGGGGTGGCGGCGGTCGCCTCGAGCGTGAAGGAGGGGGCTGCGTTGGCCAGGTCGCGCGAGATCGTGTACGCGAGCGAGAACGGCAGCCACTCCGGACGCAGGTCCAGATCGCGCGTGCCGGGCAGCGCCCGGATCCGCGTGGCGTTCATCGCGGTGCGGGCGATCAGGAGCGGCGGACCGACGGTGATCGACGCGTCCGCTCGCGCCCGTCCCCGGAGGCGGAGCTCGAGACCGGCGGCCCCCGCATCGGCGTACTCGGAGTGTTGAACCTCGAAGTCCATAGGCGCATATCGGCGCGAGGGCCGATCCAGCGAGTGTACGCACGGCGTCCGCGCTGCCGTCAGGGTACGTCGCCGCGGCCGCTCGGACCGCCCGTCCCGCGCCGGGGTTCCGCGGCCCGCTAGGATCAAGGCACGCGCGGGTGTAGCTCAGTTGGTAGAGCGTCAGCCTTCCAAGCTGAATGTCGCCGGTTCGATCCCGGTCGCCCGCTCTGAGGATGCTTCGCCATGCGGTGGGGCGTTCCCGTGGGTCTGAGACACCCCCCGAACGGCGGTGGCAGACGTAACGTCGGGCGGTGCGCAGAGATACGTGGCCCATGTCGCTCGTCAACCTCGCGGGCCGTCGAGCGCCCGTACCGCTCAAGGTCGGACTCGTTCTCGGCGCCGGTGGCATCACAGGCGTCGCATGGCTGGCAGGCGCGCTGAAAGCCCTGCAGCAGAAGACGGGATGGGACCCGTCCACGGCCGACGTGATTGCCGGAACGTCTGCCGGGGCGATCGTGGCGGCCGTCCTGGGTGCACGCCGCGACCCGGTGGATCTGCTGCCCTACGCGGAGGACCCCGCGCTGCTGCGTGCCGCGATCGACCGCGCCATCACTGACCGGCCGGGCGAGAGGTTCGCCTTCCCGCTGCCGGGATCGCTGCGGCTCGGGGTCGCCGGGCTGGCAACCACAAACTGGCGCGAGAGGGTGTCGTCGCTCAGCGGCTTCCTACCGCGAGGCATGCGTCCGACCGACGAGATCCGCGGGCTCACGCATGAGGCCGTCGCCGCGGGTTGGCCGACGCACACGGACCTCTGGCTGCACAGCTGGGACGTCCGAGAGGGTCGGCTCGTCACGTTCGGCGCCTTGGGGGCGCCGGAGGCCGACCTAGCCGACGCCGTCGCCGCTTCCTGCGCGGTCCCGAGCTACTACCGGCCGGTGCGCATCGACGGTCGCGTGTACGTCGACGGCGGGCTGCGCTCGTTCACCAACGCCGACCGCCTGACAACCGAGAAGTGCGACACGGTCGTTTGCCTCACCCCGTTCTCGACGCGCGACCGCGGTCCCTGGCTCGACACCGCCGTGTTCGGGGCAGTCCGGACCGCCACGGCGGCGCGGACCGAGCGCGAGTTGCGACGATTGCGCGACGCAGGGACCCAGGTCGTGCACCTGCAGCCGACCGGTGCAGACATCCGCGCCATGGGCCTCAATCCGATGGATCGAGGGCGCAGTCGGCGCGTGCTCGAGACGGCCCGTGCCTCGGTTGCGGAGGGACTCGACGAGCAACTGCGCGGCGTGAACCTGCCGACCGGCACGTCAGGGACCAGGTCGCGACCGAAGCTGCGCGTCGTCGCCTGACAGCGGAGGCCTCCGGCGCGGGCGGCTCGTCAGCCCGCGTCGAGCCCCGGCACGACCACCGCCGCGCCTGTCAACCGGCCCGCGCGCAGGTCCTCGAGGGCCTCGGCGGCGCGGGACAGGGGGTACTCGGTGACCTTGGTGCGCACGGGAACGCCCGCCGCCAGCGGCAGGAACTCCTGGACGTCGACCCGGGTGAGGTTCGCCACCGACCGCAGGGTGCGTTCGCCCCACAGATCGCGGTAGGGGAAGGACGGGATGTCGCTCATGTGGATGCCGCCGCAGACGACCGTGCCGCCCGGGACCACGGCGCGCAACGCGAGCGGGACGAGCTCACCGGCGGGTGCGTAGATGATCGCCGCGTCGAGAGGCTCGGGGCTGTCGGCGCTGGAGGGCCCGGACCAGATCGCGCCGAGCTCCCGCGCGAACGCCTGGGCCGCCTCGTCGCCCTCGCGCGTGAAGGCCAGCACGTCCCACCCGCGCGCCCGCGCGACCTGGATCTGGATGTGGGCCGCGGCGCCGAAGCCGTAGATCCCCAGCCGCCGGCCCGCACCGGCCATCCGCAGCGCACGGTGCCCGATGACACCCGCGCACAGCAGCGGCGCCGCCTGGGCGGGCGGGTACCCGTCGGGTACCGGGGTGCAGAAGCGCTCGTCGGCGACGACGTGGTCGGCGAGGCCCCCGTCGATGTCGCAGCCGGTGAAGCGAGCCCGGGGGCAGAGGTTCTCCTGGTCCGAGCGGCAGGACGAGCACTCGCCGCAGGTCCAGCCGATCCACGGGACGCCGACGATCCGCCCGCCCTCGCCGACGACCTCGCCGATGATCTGATGGCCGAGGACGCGCGGCGGCCGGCGCACCTGCACCTCCCCGTCGAGCAGGTGCAGGTCGGTGCGGCACAGTCCGCACGCGAGCACGCGCAGCAGGACCTGACCGGGGCCGGGGGAGGGGATCGGGCGCTCCTCCAGCCGCAGGGGGAGTCCGACGCCGTCGAAGACGACGGCCCGGCTCGTGGCCTGCGGGGCTCCGCTCATGCACCCATCATCGCGCGCTCGTCATCGGCTGCAGGGAGGCCCCGGGGGCGGCGAGCAGCAGGCGGCGCTGCACGTCGGTCATCGACACGAGGCCGGCGACGGTGCGGTCGTCCTCCACGACGACGGCACGGCCGATCTCCGCGAACTGGGTGTCCATGACGAGGTCACCGAGGGCGGTGTCGCGTCCGACGACGACGCCTGGGCCGCTGACGACGAGATCGCCCACCGTCACGCGCTCCCGCTGGATGCGGGGCATCTGCCGCAGGCTCGTGAGGGTCAGCAGGCCGAGCGCCAGCCCGTCGCCGTCCACGACCGGGAAGGCGGCGTGGGGGTGGGGGCGCACGATCCGCTCGACGGCCAGCTCCGCGCTCATCTCCGCGGGGACCGTGATCGGCGCGCGCTCCATGACGTCGACGACGGTGAGGTCTCCGACCGCGTGGTGCAGCGAGGCCCTCGCCCGCTCGCCGCGGGCCGCGACGATGATGAAGGCGCCGACGAGCGCCAGCATGATGCCGTTGGCGCCCTCGAGCGTGATCATGACGCCGAGGAAGACGAACCCCCAGCCGAAGCCGGCGCCGATCGTGCCCGCGCTGATCGTCGCCGTGTCCCGGTCGCCCGATCGCATCCACAGCAGCGAGCGCAGCACCCGACCGCCGTCCAGGGGGAACGCGGGCAGCATGTTGAAGAAGAGGATCGCTGCGTTGACGTACAGCTGGTAGTCGACGAACGCGCGCACCCAGTCCGACATCTCGGCTCCCAGCCCGAGACGCAGCGCCCCGAAGGCGCCCAGCAGCATGGCGGTCACGGCAGGACCCGCCAGCGCGAACCGGAACTCGGCCTTCGGGTAGGTCGGCTCGTTGGCCATGCGGGCCACGCCACCCAGCAGCCACAGGTCGATCTCCTCGATCTCGACGCCGTGGCGGCGGGCCACCACCGCGTGGCCGAGCTCGTGGGCGACGATCCCGGCGAACAGCGCCAGGGTGCTGGCGAGGCCCAGGGCGTACGCGGCACCGTCGGACAGGTCCGGGACCGCGTCCGGGTAGTAGGCGCCGCCGAGGCTCGTCGTGAGCAGCACGACGATGACCAGCCACAGGGGGTGGACCCCGAAGGGGATGCCGGCCAGGCGTCCGAGCCGGATCACGTTCCCGCCCATCGTCAGCGCCCCGCCAGGATCGGGGCCGGTCGCAGCCGGGCGATGCGCCAGGCCGGGTACAGGCCGCTGACGACGCCGATCAGGCCGCCGACCAGCAGGCCGCTGACCACGGCCCCGGCGGTCACGTCGGTCCGGACGATCGCGCCGACCCCGAGCGCGTCGACGAGCAGGGGGCTGCCCAGAACCCCGGCGCCGATCCCGAGGATCGCTCCGATCAGCCCGATCAGCAGGCTCTCGAGGACCACGACGCTCGCGACCTGCGGCCCGCTCCAGCCGACCGCCGACATGAGCGCGAACTCGCCGCGACGTTCGAGCGTCGCGAGCAGCATGGTGTTCATCCCGGCGATGCCACCGATGATCAGCGCCATCACGACGATCACCGTGCCGGCGTCCTGGATGAGCTGGGTGCTGGCCCCGGCCCGGACCGCCTCCTCCGGGTACTCGATGGCGATGACCCCGGGCAGGGCGGCGCCGAGGTCAGCCTTGGCGTCCGACGCGCGGCGGGTCGGGTCGAGCTCCACGGCGATGGTGGTGACGTCGCGCGGGCGGCCCGTGAGCTCCTGGGCCGCCGCCAGCGTGATGACGGCCCCGGTGTCCTCGAAGAAGATGCCGCTGTGGTGCACGCCGACCACGGTGAACACCCCGCCCTGCACGCTGAGGCTGTCGCCCACCGCGATGTTCTGCGACGCGGCGAGGCGGTCCCCGACGGACACCTCGCGGTCGCCCGTGACCTGGCGGCCGCTGGTCATCACCAGGCGCTTGGCCAGGAAGCTCTCGGGCTCGGCGCCGAACACCAGGGCGCTGGAGTCCTGGGGGACCGCCTCGACCAGCAGCTGCACGGGAGCGACGCGCTGGATCCCGGGACGCGCCTCGATACGGGCGCGCAGCTCGAGCGGCAGCGTCGAGGCGGTGAGGTCCGACGTGCCTTCCTGGAACAGGCCCAGGTCCGCGCGGCCCAGGCGCACGAGCTCGCCGGCGGTCGACTTGATCCCGTCGGTGACCGCGAGCAGCGCGACGATCGTCGCGACGCCGACGGCGGTGCCCAAGGCGGTCAGCAGGGTGCGACCGGGGCGGTACCGCAGGTTGCCCAGGAGCAGCGCGATCATGCCGTGACCGCCGGGGAGGCCGGTCGCAGGGTTCCGCCCTCGACCACGAGATGCCGGTCGCAGACCCGGGCGAACGTCTCGTCGTGCGAGACGACGAGGATGGTCGTGCCGGCGTCCCGCAACGCCGCCAGCAGCGCGATGACGAGGTCGGCGGACACGCGGTCCAGGGCGCCGGTCGGTTCGTCGGCGAGCAGCAGCCGGGGCCGGTGCACGATCGCGCGGGCGAGCGCGACCCGCTGACGTTCGCCGCCCGACAGGGTCGCGGGGAGGCGGTCGGCGTTGCCGGCGAGCCCGACGAGCTCCAGGGCGGCGCCGGCCCGGTCCCTGCGCTCGTGGCCGGGGACGCGGGCGGCGAGCAGGGGCAGCTCGACGTTGCGCTGGGCGGTGAGCGACGGCAGCAGGTGATGGAGCTGGAAGACGAACCCGACGTCGTGGCGTCGCAGGTCGACGGCGCTGTCGAGGTCCGAGACGAGGACGTCGCCCACCCACACCTCGCCGGCGTCCGGCCGGTCGAGGCCGGCTGCGAGCTGCAGCAGCGTGGTCTTGCCGGAGCCCGAAGGGCCGGTGAGCAGGATCATCTCGCCGGGCGCGACCTCGAGATCGAGCCGGTCCAGGACGGGAGCGTGCCCGGGGAACACGCGGGTGACCCCGGCCAGGCGCACGGCGACGCCGGCGACGCTGGGCACGGCCGCGTGCGTGGGCGGTTGGGGCACCCTTCGACCGTACGCTGCACCGGTATCCGCGTCGACGGGGTGGGCGTGCACAGACACTGCGAAGAACTACGTGGTGTCGTAGGTGCTTGGCGCGGATGCGGGGCCCGGGGAGGGCCTCGACGGCCGCCTTCTTGCGCCCGGACCGCAAGTTTCGTGCCGGAGGCCCGTTCTCCACTTCCGGCAGGACGCCCACGTCCGCCGCCGATCAGAACGATCAGGAGATCTCAGACACCGATGTCCGTACGCCTCTGGGCCCCGGCCCTCACCACCGTCGCGCTGCTCACGGGCGCGACCGCAGCACACGCAGCCACGCCCACGTTGCTTCCGCCACGGTCGACCGCCGTCACGTCGGCGGCGACGACCTCAGCCGGCTGCGCCGTCCCGGGGAAGGGCTCCCGCGGCACCGCCACAGCGACCTATCGCGCCCCGATGTCCGGGTACCTCACCACGGCGCTCCGGGGACGCGGGGACTGGGATCTCGCTCTCCTCGACGGCGCCGGGCGGCCGCTGGGCTCCTCCCAGGGCTTCCGCGCCGAGGAGGTCGTGCAGGCCTGGGTGACCGCCGGTGAGCGGATCAGCGCGATCGCGTGCCGCCGTCGCGGCGCCGCCCGCACCGCCCGCATCGCCTTCCGCCTGGCCGATGTCGAGCGGCCGCAGGCGCCCGCCGGCAAGCTCCTGCGGGTCCGCGGGACCCGCGAGCAGATCGTCGCGCTCGAGCGCACCGGTCTCGACGTCACCGAGTCGCGCGGGCCGGGCTGGGTCGACGTCATCGTCTCCGGCGCCGAGGACCAGGCGAAGCTCGCGGCCAGCGGCCTGAGCTCGACGGTCCGTCACGCCGACCTCGGCAAGCTCAACGCGCGCAACCGCGCGGCCGATGCGCGGTTCACCGCGCGTGTCGGGCAGCGCGGGTCGGCCCTGCCGAGCGGCCGCACGAGCTACCGGGTCCTCTCCGACTACCAGACGGAGCTCAAGGCGCTGGCCGAGGACCACCCGACGCTCGTCAAGCCGCTGGTGATCGGCACGACCTACCAGGGCCGTGAGATCGCCGGGGTCGAGATCGCCAAGGACGTGAAGGGCGACGACGGCCGCCCGGTGTACTTCCTGATGGGCATGCATCACGCCCGCGAGTGGCCGTCCGCGGAGTCCGCGATGGAGTTCGCCACGATGATGGCCACGCAGGCCCAGGATCCGCGGATCGCGAAGATCCTGGAGACCTCGCGCGTGGTGGTCGTGCCGATCGTCAACGTCGACGGGTTCGTCGCCTCGCGCGGCGCGGTGGACCCGGTCGACACGCTCTTCGGCGGCGACAGCGGCCCGAACGTCGACGGCATCGGCCTCACGCTCGTCGAGGCGGTCGCGCCTCCCGGAGGCGTCTTCGCCTACCGCCGCAAGAACTGCAACGGCGAGCTGTCGCCCTCCCTGCCGTGCGAGCTCGCGTGGGGCGTGGACAACAACCGCAACTACGGCAAGGCCTGGGGTGGCCCCGGTGCTTCGGCCGACGTGACCTCGCAGTCCTACCACGGCCCGGGCCCGCGCTCGGAGCCCGAGACGCAGGCCGTCTGGAACTACGCGCGCACGCATCACGCGACCACGCTCATCACGCTCCACACGGTCGCGGCGCTCGTCCTGCGCCCGCCGGGTGTCCACGACGGCGGGCAGGCCCCCGACGAGGAGCGCATGAAGCTCCTGGGCGACGCGATGGGCGCCGCCGCGGGCTACGAGTCCCAGTACGGGTTCCAGCTCTACGACACTGCGGGCACGACGGAGGACGACACCTACGCGGCCACGGGTGGCTACGGCTACACGATCGAGATCGGTCCTCCGGGCGGCGAGTTCCACATGCCGTACGAGACCGGTGTCGTGAACGAGTGGACCGGTCAGAACGCCCACGCGAACGGCAAGGGCGGGCTGCGCGAGCTGCTGCTGCTCGGTGCCGAGGCGGCCGGCAGCACGCCGGACCATGCGGTGCTCACCGGCCACGCACCGGCGGGGCAGGTCCTGCGCGTGAAGCGTGCCTTCACCACCACGACGAGCGCCTTCTGCGGCAAGGGCATCGAGCCGCTGGTGACGCTGGGGCCGGAGACGGTCTGCCCCGACGGTGGGTCCGACCCGATCGAGCTCAGCGACGAGATCGACGCCACGACCACCGTGCCCGCCAAGGGCAAGTACGAGTGGCACGTCAACCCCTCGACGCGACCGTTCGTGCTCAAGGGCGAGCAGTCGGCCGAATCCACGCCGGTCGCGACGTTGAAGGGCAGCGGCCCGCAGGCGCCGACGAGCGTCGAGGACCTGCCCTTCGCGGTGACGCCGGAGCAGGCCGGCGACACGCTCACGGTGGCGATGTCCTCGCCCGGTGACCTCGAGGACTACGACCTCGAGGTGCTCAAGGTGGAGGGCGACGGCTCGCAGACCCCGGTCGGGAGCAGCGGCGTGTTCGGCGCCGGGGAGACCGTGATGGTGAAGTCGCCCCAGCCCGGGAACTACATCGCTCGTGTGACGTACTACGCGGCGTTCACCGGTGAGTACCAGATCGACGTCACCTCGCAGCGGACGACGACGGGACCGGGCGGCACCGAGGCCTACACCCTGACCTGCGAGGACCCGGACGGCACGGTGCGCGAGTCGCACTCCGTCGTCATCAGCCGCGGGCAGACCGTGCGGTTCAACCTCGGGTGCGGCAAGCGCACGACGGAGTCGCCCACGACCGACCCCGGGCCCTGGACCACTCCCGGCGCCGGCGGCTCCGGCACCGTGCCGCCGCCGTCGGTGAACGGAAAGCCCGTCCCGGTGGCCGCGCCTCCGACCGGTGCCGCCACGGGGCAGGGCACACCGTTCCCGGGGACGTCGCCGGCCTCGCCGGCCCGCCCGACGGCCCCGCGCACCGCGCGGGTCGCGATCACCGTGGGGCGCACGCCGCGGGTCTCCCGCAAGACGGGCCGCCTGGGCGTGAAGGTCCGCTGCCCGAAGCTGAAGGTCCGCTGCCGCGGGAAGGTGCTGCTGCGCGGTCGCGTCTCCGGCAAGAAGGTCACGACGCTCGGACGCCGCTCGTTCGTGATCAGTTCCGGACGCTCGCGCACGGTCAGCGTGTACGTCACGCGGTCGGCGCGTCGCGCCCTGACGCGCGGTCGCAAGCTGCGCGTCCGGGTGTCGGTGTCGGGCACGGCGGGCGCCACGCGGTTGAGCGCCAGCCGTCTGGTGACGGTCAGGTAGGTCCCCGCGGGCCGGCCGGTGCATCCGGCCGGCCCCCGGGAAGGATCGTCGGGTCCCGGGCGTCATGCCCGGTATGACCCTCCAGCGCCGACGGCTCCTGACCCTCCTCGGACCCGCGATCCTCGGGCTCGCGGCCCCGGTCACGGCAGGCGCCGCCGACCGGTTCGCGGCCCCGGACGGCACGGGCAACTCCTGCACGCAGGGCGCCCCCTGCTCGCTGCCCACGGCGCTGTTCGGGGCGACCGACGGGGACGTCGTGACCGCGGCCCCCGGCGCCTACGCCCCGGGGGCGTTCGTGCTGAGCGGGGTGACGCTGCGCGGGACACCCGGACAGCCGCGGCCGCGGATCGTCGGTGACGACATCACGCACGGCTCGCAGGCCGAGGCGGCGGTGCGCGTGTTCGATCGTGGCATCGTGCGCGGCATCGACATCGACGTGACGCAGGCGTTCCAGTCCTCGGTCGCAAGCGTG
>NZ_JBFIGP010000088.1:0-12784 GCF_041602235.1 Paraconexibacter sp. | reverse complement strand
GGCCGGCCTGCTGACCACCGCGACCGCGGCGACCGTCGCCTCCGCGACGCTCGTCGGCCTCGCGCTCGCCTGGTCGCTGAGCAGCGTCGCGCTGTGCGCGCTCCTGGCGCTCTACCGCGGCTTCCCCGCCGCCGACGAGGGCGTCCGGCGGACCGTCCGCGCCTTCGTCATCGGTGACGGAGCGCTCTGGGCCGCCGTCACCGTCGCCGTCCTGACCTGGGGCGACCTGAACCTCCGCGCGCTCGCCACCGCGGGCCTCCCGGACCCCGCCGACCCGACGACCATCACGATCGTCGCGCTGCTGCTCGTCGTCGCGGCGATGGCCCGCTCCGCCCAGGTACCCCTGCAGAGCTGGCTCCCCGCCACGATCGCCGCGCCCACGCCCGTCTCGGCGCTCCTGCACGCGGGCATGATCAACGGCGGCGGGGTGCTCCTCGTCCGCACGAGCCCGATCTTCGGCGCCTCGACCGCCGCGACCCACCTCGCCTTCGCGGTCGGGGCCACCACGGCGATCTACGGCACCGCCCTGATGCTCGCCAAGCCCGACGTCAAGGGCGCGCTGGCCCACTCCACGATGGGCCAGATGGGGTTCATGGTCATGACCTGCGGGCTCGGGGCCTTCGGCGCCGCGATCTTCCACCTCGTCGCGCACGGTCTGTACAAGTCCACGCTCTTCCTCGGCTCGGGCGGCGCGATGCGACGGCACGCGCGCCATCTGAAGGCGCCGCCGCGTCCGGCCCTCGCCGGGGCCCCCCAGCTCCGCGCGATCGCCCTGGCCGCCGCCCTGCCTGCCGGCGCCATCGTGCTCGGCGATGCCCTCCTGCCGGCCGAGCCCCTGCACGGTCACGGCGGCACGGCCCTGCTGATCTTCGCCTGGGCCACCGGCGCCGCCCTCACCTGGGGATGGCTGCGGCGCACGCCCTCGCTGCTCGGGACCCTGGCGCTGGTGCCGGCACTCGGGATCGCCACCCTGGCCTACCTGGGTGCCCTGCGGACGGCGACCGGGTTCCTCGACCCCTCGCTGGTCGCTGCGGGGACGGACACCGTCAGCGCCTGGGCCTTGCTGCCGGTCCTCGCCATCGGCGGCGCGCTCAGCCTGATCAGGGCGCCGCGGTTCGAGCGTCACACCCGGCGCGCGCACGAGCAGCTCTACGTCTGGGCGCTCGGAGCGGGCCACCTCGGTCGCCGGCCTACCCGTCGGCGCACACCCCCCCGGCAGGCAGCGGCCTGGCCGGGCATCCTCATCCCCCGGTCCGAAGGAGGCCACTCATGACCCTCGTTGCCGACCGCAGCGCCGAGCGGGCCCTGCTCCGGGCCGACGTCTCGCTCGCCGCGAAGGTGCTCGCGCCGAACTGGCCGTTGGGCACTTTCATCGCCGTCAACCCGTTGGGGGGCCTGGAGGACAAGCCCTTCGGCGACGCCATCGAGACGGCCGCTGGCGCGCTGGGCGCTCGCGGCACGCTCGACCTGACGACCTACCGCGAGGCGCACGCGGCGGGACGGATCACGAGTGCCGACCTCCTCGGCGTGCTGGCACGTCGGCACCCGCAGGCGCTGTCAGCCCCGGCCGTCGGCCTCGCGGGGAGGAGCGTCCCGGCCCGTGAGCTCCTGCTGGCGGACCTGCTCGAGGGCCCCGTCAGCGGTCCGCCGGCCCGCGGGGTCCGGACGCTGTCCGAGCAGGTCGACCCGCAGATCGCCGACGTCATCGACGCCCAGACGACCAAGTGGTGCGCGGCGTTCCTGGACGCCGGCCAGGCCGGTTGGTCGATGCCGATGCGCGACCGCGGCTTCTACGCCGCGTGGCGTGCGCTCGCGCCGCAGGACCGGACCGTCCCGGCCACGGTGCGCGGCACCCTGCGCACCCTCCCGAGCCGGGCCGACGACGCGGTCCTCGAAGCCCTCAGCGTGCTGGAGGTCGCCGATGAGCATCGCGCCGAGTACCTCCGCGCCCATCTGACCCGGCTTCCCGGCTGGTCCTCCCACGTCCGCTGGCACGCCGACCAGGGCGAGGACATCACGCTCGTCGACCTCCTGGCGCTGCGTCTGAGCTACGAGCGGGCGCTGCTCGACACCCCCGTCGCGGCGACGGCCGACCCGCAACCGCTCGCCGACCGTCACCCGACCACGCAGGCCCGCGCCCGGGCGGCCATCGCGACCTTCGACACCGCGCAGCCCAAGGACGCCGAGGTACACGCCGTCGCGCAGGTGCTCGACCTGCTGCCCGCGCGTGACCGCGAGCTGATGTGGCAGGAGGCCTACGAGGGCCACTACCGCGACCGGCTGCTAGGGGCGCTCACGCGGCCCCTCCCGGAGCGTTCGGAAGCGCGCCCCGCCGCGCAGCTCGTGTGCTGCATCGACGCGCGGTCCGAGGGCCTGCGCCGCCAGCTCGAGCGTCTCGGTGACTACGACACACTCGGCTTCGCGGGGTTCTTCGCGGTGGCGATCCGCTACCACGACCTCGCAGGAGGCCGCCCGAGCGCGCTGTGCCCGGTGCTGCTGTCACCGCGCAACGAGGTGCACGAGGTGCCGGCTCCGGGTGACGAGGCCCGCGCCGACCGGCAGCTCGCGGGCCAACGCGCGCTGAGCGGGGTCGAGGACGGGTTCCACGCCGCCAAGGACGACCTGATCAGCCCGTTCGCGCTGGCCGAGGCCGCCGGCTGGGCCAGCGGCCCGCTGGCCGCCGCCAAGACGATGGCCGCCGGACCCTACGGAGCGCTGCGCGACAGGCTGCACCGCCGTGCCGCTCCGCCCGCGCCGACCGTCGTCGTGCCGCAGGAGTCGTTCGGAGCGCAGGAGCGCGCGCTCGTCGCCGAGGCGACGCTCACGATGATGGGGCTGACCAAGGACTTCGGTCGGGTCGTCGTGCTCTGCGGGCACGGCAGCACGACCGAGAACAACCCCTACGAGTCCGCGCTCGCCTGCGGGGCCTGCGGCGGCAACGCGGGCGGACCGAACGCCCGAACCGCTGCGGCGATCCTCAACGGTGACGACGTCCGCGAGCATCTCGCCGCGAAGGGCATCGCGATCCCGCAGGACACCTGGTTCGTCGCCGCCGAGCACGACACCGCATCCGATCGCGTGACGCTGCTCGATCGCCACCTGGTGCCGGAGTCCCACCACGACGACGTCGCGCACCTCGAGGCGGACCTCCGGGAGGCGGGGCGCCGGCTCAGCGCCGAGCGGTCGCAGACCTTGCCGGGCGCTCCGAGCGGCGCGACGCCGGGTCGCGCCGCCCGGCACGTGCGCACGCGCGGAACCGACTGGGCCCAGGTCTTCCCCGAGTGGGGGCTGGCCGGGAACGCCGCGTTCATCGTCGGGCCACGGGCGATGACCCGCGGCCTGGACCTCGGCCGGCGGTGCTTCCTGCACTCCTACGAGGCCGACGTCGACCCGGAGGGGAGCGCCCTGGAGACGATCCTGACCGCGCCCCTCGTGGTCGCGCAGTGGATCTCCTGCCAGTACTACTTCTCGACCGTCGACCCGGTCGTCCACGGAGCCGGGAGCAAGACGATCCACAACGTCGTCGGCGGCATCGGCGTGCTCGCCGGGCACGACGGCGACCTGAAGCTGGGCCTGCCCTGGCAGTCCGTCGCGGACGGGACGCGGCTGGTCCACGAGCCGATGCGCCTGCTGGCCGCGGTCCAGGCGCCGCTCGAGCGGATCGACGAGATCGTCGCGCGCAACACCATCCTGCAGCACCTGTTCGGCAACGACTGGGTGGCGCTCGCCGCCCGCGAGCACCCCACCGACCCCTGGCTGCGCCACACCCCGCGGGGATGGCAGCCCTGGACACGAGAGGACCAGGCCTAACCATGGACCACGACGGATTGACGAAGATGACGAAGATCGAGGTGGTCGTCGGCGGCACCGAGGTGCCGGCCGTCCGCGAGCTCATCCAGACCTCGGGGGCCAGCGGCTTCACGAGCGTCTCGGGGGTCTCCGGGCTCGGCCACGGCGGCTACCACCAGGGCAACCTCCTGTTCAACGAGCGCGACACGCTCGCGCTGCTGATCACGGTGGTACCCGACGATCGCGCGGCGGGGCTGCTCGCGGGGCTGCGCCCGCTGCTCGAGCAGGCCTCGGGAGTGATGTTCGTCTCGGACACCTACGTGAGCCGGCCGGAGTACTTCCGATGAGCGCGCAGAGCCTCGCCTCGCGCCCGGGGACCGCGACGCGTCCCATCGGCCCCACCGTCGGCATGGTCGGCGGTGGCCAGCTCGCCCGCATGACGCACCAGGCGGCGATCGCCCTCGGCGTGGAGCTGGCCGTCCTCACCGAGGACCCGCTGGCCCCGGCCGTCGGCGCCGGTGCCCGGTGCGTCCAGGGCGCCGCCACGGAGCTCGACAGCCTGATGGCGCTCGCGGCGGGGAGCGACGTGGTGACGTTCGACCACGAGCGGGTTCCCACGGCCCACCTGACCGCCCTCCAGCAGGCGGGCGTGCGCGTGGTGCCCGATCCGGCCGCCAAGCTGCTCGCCCAGGACAAGCTGCACGCACGACGGACCTTCGCGGCCCTGGGACTCCCGGTCCCGGACTTCGAGCTGGCCCGCACCGTCGCGGAGGTCACCGCGTTCGCGACCGTGCACGGCTGGCCCCTGATCGCCAAGGCCCCGCGCGGTGGCTACGACGGTCGCGGGGTCTTCACCGTCGCGGACGCCGAGGAGGCCCGGGCGGTGCTGGCGGACCACCCGGGTGGTGTGCTCGTCGAGCCACGGCTCGACATCACGTGCGAGCTCGCCGTGCTCGTCGCCCGCTCGACGACGGGGGAGACCGCCGTGTACCCGGTCGTCGAGACGATCCAGGAGGACGCGATGTGCCGCGAGATCATCGCCCCGGCCAGGGTCGACGAGGACCTCGCCGCCGCCGCGAGGGAGCTCGCGCTCGTGTTGGTCGAGGGCGTCGACGCGACGGGCCTCGTCGCCGTGGAGCTCTTCGTGACCGCCGACGGCCTGATGGTCAACGAGGTCGCGCTGCGCCCCCACAACTCCGGCCACTACACGATCGAGGGCTGCGCGACGTCGCAGTTCGAGCAGCACCTTCGCGCGGTGCTCGGCTGGCCGCTGGGTCCGACCACGCTCTGCGCACCCGCCGTGGTGACCGTCAACGTGGTCGGCCCGGACGACGGCAGCGACCCTGCGCGGCGGCTCGGCTTCGCGCTCGGCGTGCCGGGGGCGCACGTCCACCTCTACGGCAAGACCGCCGTCCCCGGGCGCAAGCTCGGACACGTGACGGTGTGCGGGCGCGACCACGACTCGGCACGCAGCGCAGCTCGCGGCGCCGTCGAACTGCTGACCGGAGAGCGGTCGTGAGCGGGCCGCTGGTCGCGATCGTGATGGGCAGCGACTCGGATCTCGAGACGATGCGCCCCGCCTCCGAGGCCCTGGTCGAGCTGGGCGTGCCGCACGAGCTGCGTGTCGTGTCCGCCCACCGCACCCCGCACGACATGCTCGACTACGCGGACGAGGCGGCCGGTCGCGGACTGCAGGTCATCATCGCCGGCGCCGGTGGCGCCGCCCACCTGCCCGGCATGCTGGCGGCGGCGACCCCGCTCCCCGTCATCGGCGTGCCGGTGCCGCTGCGTCACCTGGACGGCCTCGACTCGCTGCTGTCCATCGTGCAGATGCCCGCGGGCATCCCGGTCGCCACGGTCGCGGTGGGCGGCGCCCGCAACGCCGGGCTGCTCGCCGCCCGCATGCTCGCCCTGTCGGACCCGGCGCTGCGCGCCGCGGTCGTGCAGGCCCAGGCGGATCTCGCCGACACCGCGCGTGCCAAGGACGCTCGCGTCCGCTTCGTCCACTCCCCCGAACCAGGAACCCCATGCTCATCGACCAGCGCCTGATCATCACCGGCATCGTCACCACGGACTCGATCGCGTACGCGGTGGCGCAGCGCGCGCAGCGCATGGGCGCCGAGGTCCTGCTCACCACCCGTCCGGCGGACCGGGTCCTGACCGAGACCGCCGCCGCCCAACTGCCGCGCGCAGCGGCGATCGTCGACCTCGACGTCAACGACCAGGAGGACCTCGAGGCGCTGCGGGACCACGTCGGCCGGGAGCTCGGGGGTCTCGACGGGATCCTGCACGCGGTCGCGTTCGCGCCCCGCGATGCCTTGGCGGGCGACTTCCTCGCCGCCGATCCGGACGGGGTCAACCTCGCCTTCCAGACCAGCGCGTTCTCGTACGCGTCGCTGGGACGGATCCTCGCGGAGCTCGCACCCGATCGTGGCGGCGCGCTGGTCGGACTGGACTTCGACGCCGGCGGCGGCGCGTGGCCCGTCTACAACTGGATGGGCGTCTGCAAGGCGGCCCTCCAGTCCGTGAACCGCTACCTCGCACGCGACCTCGGCCCGCGCCGCATCCGCGCCAATCTGGTGGCGGCGGGACCGCTGCTCACCCGCGCGGCCGGGGGCATCCCGGACTTCGAGAAGCTGCTGGACGCCTGGGAGACGGGCGCGCCGATGCAGTGGGACGCCCGCGATCCCGGTCCGGTCGCGGACGCGGTGTGCTTCCTGCTGTCGGATCACGCCCGTGCCATCACGGGCGAGATCCTGCACGTCGACGGCGGCTATCACGCCATGGCCGGGGCGCTGCGACCGGCGTCGGTCGCAGCGGAGCCCGTCATGCCGTGATCGGTGTCAGTCGCGCTTGCCGCGGCCGTAGAGGAACTTCAGGGCGCGACCGAGGAGCTTCGTGTTGCGGCCCTTGTAGGGGTACATGTAGAGCTCCTTCTTCATCGCGAAGCGGGTGACGACGATCGCCTGCTGCTGGCAGTACTTGCGGATGCCGCCCGCCCCGTGGCGCGTGCCGAGGCCCGATGCCTTGGCACCGCCCATGGGCAACTCGAGCGCGGTGTAGTTGACCAGCGAGTCGTTGATGCACACCGCTCCCGACTCGAGGCGGCGTCCGACCGCCTCGGCCCGGTCGACGTCCTTGCCGTACACCGACGCACCCAGCCCGTAGGGCGAGTCGTTGGCGAGGCGGATGGCCTCCTCGGCGTCGGCCACCTTCATGATGGGAAGGGTCGGACCGAAGGTCTCCTCGGTCATGCACTCCATCGTGTGGTCGACGTCCACCAGCACGGTCGGCTCGAACCAGTAGCCGCCGCCCTTGCCGCGGTGGCCGCCGACGAGGACCTTGGCGCCCTTGGCCTTCGCGTCCTCGACGTGACGCTCGACGATGTCCACCTGCGGCGGGAAGGTCATCGAGCCGACGTCCGCCGTACCCATGTCACCGGCGCCCTGGCGCAGCGCCTTGGCCTTCTCGGTGACCTTCGCGACGAACTCGTCGTAGACCGGCTCCTCGACGTAGACGCGCTCGACCGAGATGCAGGTCTGCCCGCCGTTGAACATCCCCCAGTACACGGCGCTGTTGGCGGCGCGCTCGAGGTCGGCGTCGGAGAGCACGATCAGCGGGTCCTTGCCGCCGAGCTCCAGAGAGACCGGGGTGAGCGTCTCGGCCGCCTTGGCCATGACCTTCTTCCCGGTGGCCGTCGAGCCGGTGAACATGATCATGTCGACCTGGTCGGTCAGGGCGGCACCGGTGCCACCGCGACCGGTCGCGACCTGGAAGACGTGCTCGGGCACGCCGCACTCCTTGAGGCCCTCGAGCAGCTTGAGGCTCGTGAGCGGCGTGATCTCCGACGGCTTGAGGATGACCGCGTTGCCGGCTGCGAGGGCCGGGATGCAGTCGCCGAAGGAGTTCGTCAGCGGGTAGTTCCACGGGCCGATCACGCCGATCAGGCCGAGCGGCTTGTACCGCATCATCAGCTTCTTGCCGGCGACCAGGACGTTCGCGGACTTCACCCGCTCGTCGGCCAGGTACTTCGGCGCGTTGTCGGCCCAGAACCCGAACGCCGAGGCGCCGTAGGAGATCTCCGCCAGCTGCGCGTCCTCGTAGGTCTTGCCGGTCTCCGAACGGATGACGGCGATGATCTCGTCGCTGTTGTCCAGGACCCACTTCTGCATCCGCTTGAGGACGCGTCCGCGTCCCTCGAAGCCCAGGGCCTCCCAGGCGGGCTGCGCAGCCCGCGCCTTGCGGGCCATCTCCGCGACCTCGGCGGCGCTCACGTCGGGGACATGGGCGATGACCTCGCCCGTGGCCGGATTCTCTACCGGGATCTGGTCTGCGGCGACCGCCGCCGTTCCGTTCCCGTTCCCGCTGGTCTCGACGACCTGGTCCTCGACGCTCGCCATGTCCAACCCTCTCCGAATTTGACGTTCGACAACGTGTCAACCCTAACGGTAGCGGGTCTTGGCCGGGCGGCCCGAAAGCGTCGTCAGCGCTTCGCGCCACCGCGCCGCTCGGCGGTCGCCGCACACGTCCGGTAGGTGCGCTTGCCAACGAGCGTGCGGCCCGCCCGGGTCCGCGCCCGGATCGTCACCGCGTACACCCCCTTGCGCAACGTCCGCAGGTCGACCGTCCCCACGAACCGGCCCGCGACGCGCCGCATCCGCACCGTCCTGCCCTGCACCGTCAGCGCCACCGAGGCCAACGGCACCCCGCGCGGCTCACGGACCCGGATGGAGAACCGCCGGCGGCTCTCGCAGCGACGCGGCGACGGCAGCCCGAGCGCGGTCGCGACCACCGACGCAGGCGCGCTCACGAGCTGCATCTCGGCCGCCGATGCGAGCGGCACGCCGCCCTGAGCGGCCACCGGCGGCTCGGACGCGGGCGGCGCGGGCTTTGGTTCGGGTCCTGGATTCGCAGGCCCCGCAGCCGCGGGCGACACCGGTGCCGGTGCCGGCTCGTCATCGTCCGCGATCGTCACCGTCGCCCGATCACGAAGCAGCACCGCGTTGGGCGCCACACCCGGCGACGCGTCAGCAACGTCGTTCAGCCGCACCGTGAACGTCTCGTCCGGTTCGTCCACGCTGTCCCGCACCACCGCGATCCCGACCTTCACGCTCGACGCGCCCGCCGGGACCTCCACCACTCGATCCACGGCCTCGAAGTCCGCCGGCGACACCGCCGTCCCCGACTCCGTCGAGACCCTCACCCGAACCGCATCCGGATGCCGCTGATCCAACGACACCGTCACGTCCACCACACCCGGCGAATCGCCGGTCCCCTCCACCACGCGCGCGTCCGCCACCGACACACCGGTGTTCGCGCTGTACACCTCTGCACTCGCAAGCGAGTTCCATCGCGGTTCTCCGCAAGCGCAATCCCCGATACCCCCGGCCACGAGGACCCTTCCGTCGTCGAGCAACGTCGCGCTGTGTCGGGTTCGAGCAACTCCGAGGCTGCCGGTGGGTGTGAACGTGCCCTTGGCGACCACGAACTCCTCTGCGCCGGTCATCCAGGCCGGGCCGCCGGCGGTCCCCCCACCGGAGATGAGGACCCTGCCGCCCCTCAGCGGCGTCGCGGCGTGACCGCTCCGGGCGGCTGTGAGCCCACCCACGGGTCTGAACCCGGCCAGGGCGGGATCGAACACCTCGGCGCTCGCGAGGCTGACGCCGGACGCACCGGTACCACCTACGACGAGCACGCTGCCGTCGCTCAGCAGCGTCGCCGTATGCGCCTCGCGGGCCACGGTGAGACTGCCCGTCGGCGTGAACGTGCCCGCGGCCGGATCGAACAGCTCCGCACTCGCCAGCCGCTCGCCGGCTGCGTCGCTCCCACCGACGACGAGCACCCTGCCGTCCGCCAGCAGCGTTGCTGTGTGCCGGCTGCGAGGGGTCATGAGACTCCCGGTGAAGCCGAACGTGCCGGCGACCGGGTCGAACACCTCCGCGGTTTCCGAGCCCCCACCGGCCAGGAGCACCCGTCCGCTGTTCAGCAGCGTCGACGTGTGGCCCTCCCGGCGCGTGCCGAGGTCGCCGGTCGGGACGAACGCGCCTGCGTCAGGGTCGAACAGCTCTGCTCTCAACGTGCCCCCACCAGCCACGAGCACCTCTGCGGTCTGCAACCGCGTCGCGGTGTGCCCACGACGGCCCGCACCGAGGTCGCCGGTTCTCGTGAACCCGCCGGTGCTCGGATCGAAGAGCTCGGCACGCCGATGCACGAACACGATCCCGAGCGTGTTCTGTCCCCCGCTGGACCGGGTTCCACCGGTGACCAGGACCTGACCGTTCTGGAGCAGCGTCGCGGTGTGACCGTCGCTCGCACTGACGAGGCCGCCGGTGTCGGCGAAGCCGCCTCCGGCTGCGTGGGCCGATGCCACGAAGGCTCCGGCGACCAGCAGCGCAGCGCCGCACGCGACGGACCCCGCTCTCTGTCGCACAGAACACATGTGGCTGGTCCACGACCAGCCACCACCAGACCGAGTCACCACACCGTCCCCCTGAGACAAGCGGCACGGTCCCCGACCAGCGCCACGACGATCACCGCTCCGACGCACCGCCTCCCCCCGCGGCGAGCGGAATCGTACGCGGTACTCCGAAAATCTGTCAACCGGCCCCTGGCGGCGACCCTCAGGGCGCGACCCCTCCCGCGACCCGAGCCACCCACGGGGCGGCTCGAACCACGGCGGCCGTCGCGACTAGCTCAGCGTGACGGTGGTGATGCCCAGCGGCTCCACCGGGCGGTCGCGCGGATCGGTCTCGGCGCCTTCGATGGCGTCGACGACGTCCATCCCGGAGGTGACCTGGCCGAACACCGTGTGCTTGCCGTCGAGCCACGGCGCGGCGTCGGTGGTGACGATGAAGAACTGCGAGCCGTTGGTGTTGGGACCTGCGTTGGCCATCGCCAGCGCGCCGCGAACGACCTTGTGGTCGTTGAACTCGTCCTCGAACGTGTAGCCCGGACCGCCGGTACCGGTGCCCTGGGGGCAGCCGCCCTGGATCATGAAGTCCTTGATGACGCGGTGGAAGATCAGCCCGTCGTAGAAGCCCTCTCCGGCGAGCTTCTTGAAGTTCTCGACGGTCTTCGGGGCGTCGGCGTCGAACAGCTCGAAGACGATCTCGCCCTCGGTCGTGTTCATGGTGGCGGTGGACATCACGGTGCCTCTCGGTCGTGGGGATCGGGGGCGCCCGCAGGGGGCGCGCAGCTCCCGAACCTAGCGGAAGAGGCTCAGCTCGTTGATCCGGACGAGCGGGCTCTTGACCGGCGGGGTCGTCATCCACAGCACGAGCCAGCGCGTCTTGCGCTCGCCGTTCAGGGAGATGCGGTCCTTGTCGTCGCCGGGGATGTTCCCGTCCTTCTTGCCCTGGTCGACCTTCGAGCGGTCGGCGAAGTGCTCCCAGCGGGCATCGAGGATGTCCGGCGGCAGCTTCGAGGACGACGCGCCGTAGATCTCCACGCGGTAGCCGGGCGTGTCGGTCACCAGCTCGACGCCGCGCACCGCGGTCGTCTTCTCGAGGTCGATCACGATGCCGACGCCCATCGGCTTGCCGTCGTCGGGGGTCCCGATGCGGAACGTGGTGTCGCGACTGCCGTCGTAGGCATCGGCCGGGTCGCCCTTGACGGAGACGCGCGTGTACGGGTCGTAGATCGAGACCGCATCGGCGCCGAGCGTGATGTCCACGGGCGACTTCGTGGTGGACGACGTGTCGTCCTCCTCCTTGGCGTCGCCCTTGCCGCCGCTTCCACCGGACGTGCCGGGCGAGCTGCCGCCTGACGAGGGGGTCACCGGGGTGACGGGCGGGCTCGGGACGATCGGCGAGCTCGGGGTGATGGGGACCGAGGGCGCGGCGGAAGCACTGGGCGGGGTCGGCACCTTCGGCAGATCCGTGGGCGCGACGGCGCCCGGCGCGACCGGTGTCGCCGCACCCGGTGCGGCAGAGGCCGGCGGCAGCGCGGGCGGTGCCTGCGGGACGGGTGCAGCATCGGCCTGGGCGACGCTGCTGCCCGCCTCGATCTTCGAGTCCTCGCTCAACGCCGCGTAGCTGGCGGCGACGGCGCCGCCCACGAGCGCGAGGGTGAGCACGACGACCGCGGCCATCGGCCGCCACCCGGCCCGCGAGCCCAGACGGCCCGGCGCGGCGGTACCGCACTCCAGGCACCAGTCCTGCTCGGGCTCCATGGTGGCGTTGCAGGTGTCGCAGAGGCGGGCCGTCGCCTCGGGCGACGGCTCACGGAGGTTCGGGTCGGACGACCCCGGGCCCTGCGGCGGAATCTCGGCGGAAGCCGTCGGCTCGGCGACGACCTCACGTTCTGCGAGGACGGGCTGCACACCACTAGGGTCGCACATCCCGCCCGCGTGGGGCAACGCACACCTGGCGGGTGCCCCCGGACCGCGAACCGTCCGGGACGGGGTCCGTCAGGCGGCGCGCTGCACGCGGACCGTGGTGCGGCGCAATTCGGAGCCGTCGACCTCCTCCAGCACCCGGTCCACCTCGGCGCCGGGCACCTTGAAGAGGGTGAACCGCTGGAGCACCTTGACGTCCTGCACGACCTCGCCATCGAGGCCCGTGAGCTTCGTCACGTGCCGCACCACGTCGCGGACCTCGACGCCGTCCTGGGTCCCGATCCCGGCGAGCAGCGTCACCGGCGGCTGGTCGCCGTGCTCGGTGAGCTTCGGCTTGGTGTGGCGGCGCGGCTTCTCGTCGACCTTCACCGGCGTGGGCTCCGAGGCCGCGCCGGGCTCCCACGGCTTGATCTTCGTGCCGATGTGCGCCTCGATCGCGGACATCTCGCCGGCCTGGCGCGCCTCGACGAAGGTCACCGCGCGACCGCTGCGTCCGACGCGACCCGTGCGGCCGATGCGGTGCACGTACACGTCGGGGGACGTCGGCACGTCGAAGTTGATGACGTGGGTCACGGTGGAGATGTCGAGTCCGCGCGAGGCGACGTCGGTCGCGACCAGGATCGGGACCCGTCCCCCCTTGAAGCCGAGCATGACGCCGTC
>NZ_JBFIGP010000087.1:0-12868 GCF_041602235.1 Paraconexibacter sp. | reverse complement strand
GCTCGACGAGGCCGGGGCCCGCGAGGGAGCGATTCAGGGGATGGTCACCGAGGGCGACCGGCTGTTCGCCGTGACCGGTCGGCGCACCGAGCAGATCACCCGCATCGTCCGCGCCCTGCCGGGGTTCCTCGGGGAGATGCGTGGCGCCGGCGACGTGATCGCGGAGGCGACGCCCGACCTGCGGTCGGCGGTGCGGTCACTCCGGCCGGTCGCGCCCCGCCTGGATCCGGCGCTCCGCGCGCTCCAGGACATGCTTCCGGAGGCTCGCGGGCTGTTCGCCGACCTTCCGGCGACGCTCGCGTCCGGTCGCCGAGGGCTCCCGCCCGGCCGGCGCCTGCTCGAGAACCTGCGGCCCGCGCTCGACGGGCTGTACCCGGCACTCCGCGAGATCCTCCCGGCCGTGCAGTTCGTCGCCGAGGACCCGGGGTTCGTGACGTCGACCGCGGCGAACCTCGCGAACATCGGCAATCCGTACGTCCCGGGGCCGGGCGGGACCAAGCAGCGGTACGCCCGGGCCGTTCCGATGATCTGGAACGAGATCCCGGCCGGTTTCCAGCAGCCGCTGCCCACGAGCCGACAGAACCAGTACCCGAAGCCCGGGTCGCTCGACGCCGTCGGGAAGGAGCCCCTCAAGGCGTGGTCGTGCGATCACCTCGACAACCCCCAGACGGTGCCCGTCATCCCGCCGGGCACGGGGGCGCCCCCGTGCCTCACGCAGGGGCCCTACGAGTACCGCGGCAAGACGGCGTACTACCCGCGGCTGGAGCGGGCAGATCCTTGAGGATCGAAGCTTGCGTTACAAGATGGTGATGTTGTAACGTCACGCTCGGGTTGTGCCCAATCACCACGAGGAGGAGCCTGTCCCATGGCGACGATCACGCCGGAGGCGGCCGAGACGGCCGCACCGCCGCAGTACACGACGCTTCCACCGCGCCTGTCGGGGCCCGGGCCGCTCGGAGGCCTCGCGGGAGTGCTCGAAGGGACCGAGGCGATCCCGTCGATCCTGCCGCGATCCGCTCGCGGGGCCATGGGCGCGGTTCACGCCGCCGAGTACTGGGCGCGCCCCGAGAGCTTCATCAAGCGGTGCATCGCCGCGCCGAAGCGGTTCACCCTCGACCTCCCGGGGGCGGGCACGATGATCGGGCTGCGCGACCCCGCTGACCTCAAGCAGGTCTTCACCACCGGGGCGTCCAAGCTCCAGATGGCGCCGGTCAGCCGCAAGTTCTTCCCGCACGCCGAGGTGTTCGGCGAGGAGTCCATCGTCGGGTACGAGGGCGACAAGCACATCAAGACCAAGCGGCTGATCAGCCCGCCGATGCACGGCAACGCGCTGTCCTCCTACGAGGACGCGTTCCGTGAGCGCACCGAGGAGGCGATGGCGAGATGGCCGTACGGGACGTCGGTCCCGTTCCGGACGATGATCGCTCCGGTCGCGCTCGAGATCATCCTCACGACCATCGTGGGGGTGAAGGATCCGGCGCGGCACGAGGTCGTCCGCCGGCGCGCGCAGGCCTTCCTCAGCTCGATCCAGACGACGCGCTTCGCGGTGCAGACCGCGTGGGCGACGGCGCGCGGAGGGGTCTGGGACGGCAACTACTCCGCGATCGTCACAGCACGCCGTGAGCTCGACGAGGTGGTCGCGCAGGAGATCGCGGCGCGGCGCGGTGGCGAGATCCCCGCGAGCCCCGACGTGCTCCAGCTCTTCCTGGAGACGCGCACCGAGGACGGTGAGCCGCTCTCCGACGCGTTCCTGCTCAACATGATGGCCGGACTGCTCATCGGCGGTTTCGAGACGACGGCGACCACGCTGGGGTGGACCGCGAACCTCATCACCCGGGCACCGCACGTCCTCGATCGTCTGCACGAGACCGCTCGCGCCGGCGACGACTCCTACGCGGAGGCGGTCGTCACCGAGACGCTGCGGCTGCGCCCCCCAGGCGCGTTCACCTTCCGCGGGACCGTCGCACCGTTCACCTTCGACGACGGCTTCACGGTCCCCGAGGGCGCCGTGCTGGCGCCCATGATGGCTCCGATGATGCGCGATCCGGACGTGTACGAGGACCCGGAGGAGTTCCGTCCGGAGCGGTTCCTGGGGGTCCGGCCGGGCACCTACACGTGGATCCCGTTCGGCGGCGGTTCCCGCCGGTGCCTGGGCGGGGCGTTCTCGATCGCGGAGATGCGCGTCATGCTCGCGACGATCGCCCGTGAGGCGACGTTCCGACGCGCGGACACGCCGGTCGAGGGCATCGGGCGCGCGAACATCGTCCTGATCCCGAAGCACAACGCGATGACGACGCTGGACCGCCGCTGACGACGGCGCTCGACGCGTCCCCCGCGCGTCCGAACGCCGCCGTCCGCGACGCCGCCTCAGCCGCCCGCACCTCGAGCGGGCGGCACGTGGCCGCTGCCGCGGAACACGTCCTGCGGGTCCCACTGCGCCTTGATCCGGCGCAGGCGCTCGTAGCTCTGGCGCCCGTAGGACGCGACCACCCGGGCCTGGCCCTCGTCGGCGCCCACGAAGTTGAGGTAGGTGCCTTCGGCCCCGAGGCCGGCGACGTCCTCGCGGAAGCCCCGACCCCAGGCGATCATCTCCTGATCGTCCGACGCGTCCTCCCAGAGGACCAGGGGATGGACGATGTAGCGGGCGTCGCGGCCGCGCAGCGGCCCCTGCTCGGAACTGCCGCGCGAGACCGCCCCGCCCCAGGCGACGCAGAACAGCTGGGCCGGTCCGGTCGGCTTGGCCTCGCAGCGTGCGGCGATCCGCTCGACCGTCGCGTCGGGCATCTCCCGCAGGTACTCGGCCGTCCACCAGTTGCGGTACCCGGGTGGGTCGTCGAGCGAGCACTGGAAGTCCTCGTAGGCCATCGGCTCGAACAGGTCGACGCCGTCGCCGAACTCGCGCACCGAGCGGAGCGCCTGCTCGCCCTCCTCGACCGGTCCCGCGTACATCCCGGCGATCGCCGCGACGGTGGTGCCGTGCAGGTGCTCGGGGATCTCCGGCTCCGCCGGAGCCGTGAGGGAGATGAACGCCAGGCTCAGTCCTTCGGGCGCGTCGCGCATGACGTCACGCCAGAGCGCCAGCAGTTCCGCGGTCCGGTCGCCCGGATGGATCACCAGGCCGGCCAGGACCTCCCGCTCGAGGCGGTGCAGCGCGAACTCGAACGCGACGACGACGCCGAAGTTGCCGCCGCCGCCGCGCAGCGCCCAGAACAGCTCGGCGTTCTCGTCCGCGCTCGCCCGGACGACGCGGCCATCCGCGGTGACGAGCTCCGCGGCGATCAGGTTGTCGGTGGTCAGGCCGTGCTTGCGCTCGAGCCAGCCCGAGCCGCCGCCCAGCGTCAGCCCGGCGACGCCCGTGCTCGAGACGCGGCCACCGGTCGTCGCCAGGCCGTGCGCTGCGGTGGCGCGGTCGAGGTCGGCCCAGATCACTCCGCCTCCGACTCGGGCGATCTGCCGCTCGGGATCGACCTCGATGAAGTCGATCCCGCGCACATCGGCCACGACGCCGTCGTCGCAGAGCGCGAGGCCCGAGACGGAATGGCCACCGGCGCGGACCGTGAAGTCGAGGCCGTTGGCGCGTGCGAACGCGAGCGCGGCCTGGACGTCCGCCGCGGACGTGCACCGGGCGACGAGCCGGGGCCGGCGCACGATCATCGCGTTGAAGAGCCCGCAGGCGTCCTCGTACTCGGGCTCGCCCGGTCGGTGGACGCTGCCGTCGGGCAGGGCCAGTTCGCTGGCGAAGGGTGTGGTCTGGGGGGTCATCGGGTCCTCGGTGGTTGTTCGATGGCCAGACCACCGTAGGAACCCGCGAACGCCGCGACTTCGCACGTTCGGGCCATCTCCGGGGATGGCCGGAACCGGCCACCACGGTGCCGTCCTCGACCTGTGTCCGACCGGGGGCTACGCTCGGGCGCATCGTGGTCGATCTCGAACACCTCGACGAGGGCGTCCAGCGGGGCCGGGCGGCGCTGGCGCGCGCCGACTGGGCCGAGGCTCGGCGGGAGTTCGACGCGGCGCTCACGCGCGACGAGACGCCAGAGGCACTCGAGGGCCTCAGCTGGGTCGCGTGGTGGACGGGTGACACCGACCTGCTGTTCGCCTCCCGCGAGTCCGCCTACGCGCTGTACCGCAAGCGCGACGATCGGCTGGGCGCCGTCCGCATGGCGATGTGGCTCGGCACCGACAGCGTCGACTTCCGGGGGGAGTTCGCGGTGGCCGGCGGCTGGCTCTCGCGAGCCCGTCGGTTGCTCGTCGGGCTCGAGGACTCCGCCGAGTACGGGTGGCTCTGCGTCCACGAGGGTGAGCAGTTGATCTACGCCGAGGACACGGCGGCCGCACGCGCGCGGGGGGCGCAGGCTGCCGAGGCGGGGAGGAGGCTCGACAACACGGCGCTGGAGATGATGGGCCTCGCCGTCGAGGGCCTGGCCCTGGTCACGGAGGGCGAGGTCGCCCGGGGCATGCGGGGTCTCGACGAGGCGGCCACCGCGGCGCTGGCCGGGGAGTTCGGCGAGCGCGTCTACGCAGGGTTCGCCTCGTGCTTCGTGATCTACGCGTGCGAGCGCGTACGCGACTACAGCCGCGCGTCGGAATGGTGTGTCCGCGCCGTCGAGTACGCGGAGCGGACGGGGATGGAGTCGCTCAACCGGCTCTGTCGTGCGCACCACGCCGGGGTCCTCATCTGGCGCGGGATGTGGACGGAGGCCGAGTCGGAGCTGATCGAGGCCCAGGACGCCCTCTCGGTCAGCCGGCCGGCGCTCGCGTCGGAGGCGGTGGCGCGGCTGGGGGAGCTCCGTCGCCGGCAGGGCGACTTCGACGAGGCCGACGCCCTGTTCGTCTCGGCGGGCGACCATCCCCTGGCGGCGCTGGGGTTGGCGTACCTCGCCGTCGATCGGGGCGACCCGCACCACGCCCTCGACCTGGCCGAGCGCTTCCTGCGCGAGACGCCCGCCAGCAGCCGCACCGAGCGCGCGTCGTGGCTCGAGCTCGCGATCGGCGCGCACGTCGCGCTCGGCGACCTCGACAGCGCCGCGGCGGTGCTGGACGAGTTGCGGGAGATCGGCGAGATCCTCCTCACGGACCCGGTGCGCGGGTGCGTGAGCTTCGCGGCAGGCAGCCTCGAAGCCGCGGCAGGAGAGCATCAGGCTGCGGCGCGCAGCTTCTCCGACGCCCTGCACGCCTACGGCCGCGCCGGTGCGCCCTACGAGGCGGCTCGGGCGCGGATCGGGCTGGCGCGCTCGCTCGTGGCGACAGGTCGCACGGCCCAGGCGGGTCAGGAGGCCGAGCGGGCCGCGGAGTCGCTGCTTCGCCTGGGCGCCGCGTTCGAGGCCGAGCGGGCACGGTCGGTGACGCACCGCCCACCCTCCGAGCGGTCCCTGCTGACCCCTCGTGAGCAGGAGGTGCTGCGGCTGATCGCCGACGGGGCGACCGACCGGGAGGTCGCCCGTGCGCTCGTGCTCAGTGAGCACACGGTCCACCGGCATGCGTCCAACATCCTCGCGAAGCTGGGCGCGCGCTCACGTTCGGCGGCCGTCGCCGAGGCGTTGCGCCGCCGCCTGCTGTAGCGCCCGGGTGGCGCGGGGTGGCCGGATCAGGCCATCGTGGCGCCGATCGAAGATGGCGGATCGGTGCGACGCGGTGCGACGCGGCCCGTGGGAGCCTCGGCTCGTCCCTGGAACACGGTGAAGGAGTGACGACGATGAGCGACGGCAACGTGGTGATCAACCTCGCCACGGGTCTCGAGGATCCCGAGCGGGTGACGGTGGCCTTCCTGGTCGCCGGGGCCGCCGCGGCGAGCGGAAGGCGCGTGGCGATGTTCCTCACGAAGGAGGCGGTGCGCCTCGCTCTCGCGGGGTACGCCGAGGGCGTGGCGTGCGACGGATGTCCGCCGCTGCCCCGGCTGTTCGAGCAGTACCTCGACGGTGCGGGGGAGTTCCTGGTCTGTCCGATCTGCTTCGACGCGCGCAAGCTGGAGGCGTCCGACCTGGTCTCCAACGCGCGCCTCGCGGGGGCGACCCCGCTCTGGGAGTGGATCGGCGACGACCACGCGGAGGTCTTCAGCTACTGACGGCGCCCGCCGGTGGACTCGACCATGGGGGGCCCGGGCCGTACCAGCGGCCCAGTCTCCTACACTGGCCGTCCGTGTCTGCCGGCCCATCGCTCTACCGTCGCCACCGCCCCCGGACGTTCGCCGACGTCGTCGGGCAGGAGCACGTCGTCCGCACGCTGCGCAACGCCGTGGAACAGGACAAGGTGCACCACGCCTACCTGTTCGTGGGCTCGCGGGGTACGGGCAAGACGTCGATGGCGAAGATCCTCGCGGCGTGCCTGAACTGCACGGGCGCCGAGACGCGGCCGACGATCACCCCGTGCGGCGCGTGCGACTCGTGCCGGGCGATCGCGGGCGCGACCTCGATGGACGTCATCGAGATGGACGCCGCGTCGAACAACTCCGTGGACGACGTGCGCGACCTGCGGGACAGCGTGTCCTTCGCGCCGGTCTCCGGCGGCGCGAAGGTGTACATCCTCGACGAGGCGCACATGCTGACCACGCAGGCGTGGAACGCGTTCCTCAAGACGCTCGAGGAGCCGCCGCCGAACACCATCTTCGTGCTCGCGACCACCGAGGCGGACAAGATCCTGCCGACGGTCGCCGACCGCTGTCACCGCTTCGACTTCCAGCGCCCCACCGTCGACCAGCTCGCCGGCGTGGTCGGCCGGGTCGCCGAGCAGGAAGGCATCACGATCCCGCCGGACGCCGTCGCGCTGCTCGCGCGCCACGCCACCGGGTCGTTCCGCGACGCGCTCGGCACGCTCGAGCAGCTCATCACCTACTCGGGCAACGAGATCGCGCTCGACGACGTGCTGGCGGTCCTCGGCGTCGCGGCCGACGATCACCTCTTCGGCGCGATCGACGCGGTCGCCGCCCACGACGGCGCCGGTGTCCTGCGGGCCGTCGCTGCGCTGTCGGAGGCCGGTCGCGATCTCCAGCACTTCAGCCGCCAGCTCGAGGGTCATGTTCGCGAGGTCCTCGTCACGCAGACCCTCGGTGCCGTGCCGCGGGAGATCGCGGTCACCGCGGACCGCGACGCCCGCCTGCTCGAGCAGGCCCAGCGCGTCGTCCCCGGGGACGTCGTGCGCCTGCTCGACCTGCTGAACACCGCGCTGCGGGCCACCCGGGACGGCGCGGACGCCCGCACCCAGCTCGAGCTCGCGCTGGTCAAGGCCGCCACGCCGCAGGTCGATGCGACGACGCGCGCGCTCATGGCGCGTATCGAGCGCCTGGAGCAGCGTCTGGCGTCCGGCGCCCCGCCGGCACCGGCGGTCCCCCCACGCGCGGACTCCCCGACGGGCGCCGCGGCGTCCTCGGAGGGCGCTCCGGGCGCTGCGACGCCGGCGCCCGCGCCCCAGGCGCCTCCGGCGCCCCCGGCATCCCAGGCGCCCCCCGCGCCCCCGGCATCCCAGGCGCCACGCGATGCGCAGGCTCCCGACGCGCCGACGCCACCCACCGCGGAGTCGGGCCCGCCCGCGCCCGCCCACGCCCCGTCGCCGGCCCATCACGAAGGTGCTCCGGCGATCCACGCGGTCCCCGACCCGGAACCTCAGTCGTCCGCTCCCGCCGGCGCGATGGATCTCGCAGGCGTCCGCGACCTGTGGCCGGCCGTCCTGGAGACGGTCGGGGAGCAGAGCGGCCTGCTCGGCGCCGTCCTCGCCGGCGCCGTCCCCGTCGAGTTGCACGGCGAGGAGCTCATCGTCGCGTTCGACCAGTCCAACGCCTTCATGCGCCGCAAGGCGGAGGACCGCACCAATCGTGACGCGCTCGTCGACGCGATCCGCTCGATCACCGGGATGCGCGCCCGCGTCACGTTCGACCTGCGCGACCTCAGCGATGTCGTGCCCGAGATCGCGGCCGCAGCCCAGCCGATCGGCGAGGACGAGCTGCTGCACCGCCTGAAGACCGCGTTCGACGCGGAGGAGATCCTCCCCGAGGAGACCTCCGGGACCGAACCCGAGCCGACCCCCACCACGCCCGGAGAGTGACCCGATGCCCCAGCCGAACATGAACCAGATGCTCAAGCAGGTTCAGAAGATGCAGGCCGACATGATGGCTGCGCAGGAGAAGCTCAAGGATCAGGAGGTCACCGCGACCGCGGGCGGCGGGATGGTCACCGTGACGGTCACCGGAGAGCTCGTCGTGAAGTCGATCGCGATCGAGCCCGACGCGATCGATCCGGACGATCCGGAGATGCTCGCCGACCTCGTGCTCGCCGCGGTCAACGAGGGCATCCGCTCGGCCCAGGAGCTCGCCGCCAAGACGATGGGCGGCGTCACCGGCGGTATGGATCTCGGCGGTCTCGGGCTCCCCGGCTTCTAGACCGCCGGCCGCTCGAGTCACACCCCCGCATGCAGGCCCCATCCGTCCAGCGGCTCGTCACCGAGCTCGGCCGGCTGCCCGGCATCGGGCAGCGCACCGCGCAGCGGCTGGCGTTCCACATCCTGCGCGCGGACGCCGACGAGGCACTGGCCCTTGCCGACGCCATCCGCGAGGTCAAGGAGAAGATCGGGGTGTGCGAGGTCTGCTTCAACCTCGCCGAGGGCCCGCGTTGCACGATCTGCCAGGACGAGCGGCGCGACGCGGCGCTCATCTGCGTGGTCGAGGAGCCCGGTGACATCGTCCCGCTGGAGCGCACCCACGAGTACCGGGGCCGCTATCACGTGCTCGGCGGGGCGCTCAGCCCGATCGACGGGGTCGATCCCGACGATCTGCGCATCGCCGAGCTGTACCGGCGCGTCGCCGGACCGCCGCCGGGCGATCCCCCGGTGCGGGAGGTCGTCGTCGCGACCAACCCCACGACGACCGGGGAGGCAACCGCCCTGCACATCGCGGCGGGACTGCACGAGCGCGCCCCAGGCGTCACGGTCAGCCGCCTGGCCTCGGGGCTCCCGGTAGGCGCGGACCTCGAGTACGCGGACGAGGTCACGCTCGGCAAGGCGCTCGCCGGGCGACGCACGCTCTGAGGCGCGGCGCGCCCGCGTCGGCGCGTTACCGTGCACCCATGGGTTCGATCCGTCCCGTCGTCTACCTGGTGCTGACGGCCGCGCTCGTGCTGGTCGCGATCGTCGTGGTGGCCTGCGGCGAATCGGGGGACTCCGGGACCCGGACGCAGCAGGATCAGGGCGCGGACCTCACCGCGCTCTGCGAGGCGAGGACCGCGATGGGCACGGCGATCGAGGAGCTCGAGGGCCTGGACCTCGACACGCCCACGGGACCGGGGGCGATCGCGACGGCGATGAGCGCGGTCGGCACCGAGCTCGCGGCGCTCACCGCGGAGATCGCCGAGTTCGAGGAGCCCGATCGGGCGGAGTTGGAGTCGGCGAACGCCGCGTTCACCTCCGCCTTCACCGACGCCGGCCTGGCCCTCAGCGACGCCGTGCGAGCCTCGGACGCGACGAAGGCCAAGGCCCAGATCGATGCCCTCGCGGCATCCTTCGACAAGACCTACGGAGCGGTCGACTGCCCGTAGCGCACCGCGTAGCGCCGCTTGAGCGCGGCGACGCGGTCGAGGGCCTCGCGCACCCGCGCCGTCCTCACGGTGCCCTTCCGGATCGCCCGGACAACCGTGCGGACGGCCTGCTCCTGGTCGTCCGCATCGCCGGGGAGCAGCAGGAGGTCGCACCCGGCGTTGAGCGCGTCGATCGCCGCGTCCCCCGGGGTCGTGCCGCTCGTGAACGCCGCGGCGCCGAGATCGGCAGACAGCACGACCCCCCGGAACCCCAGACCGCGCAGCAGCGCGACGGCGTCCGGGAGGAGCGTCGCCGGGGTCACGCCGTCGAAGGCCGCATAGAGCGCCCCGCTCATCTGCACCACCGGGGTCGTCCCCGCGGCGGCGGCGAAGGGCCGCAGGTCGGCGGCCTTCAGCTCGTCGAGACCCAGGCCGACCGTCGCCGGCCCGAGCCCGGGGTCGCCGGAGGCCGCGCCCTCGCCGGGGAAGTGCCCGACCGTCGCGATCACGCGAGCCGCCCGGTACCCGGCGACCGCAGCACGGGTGCGGGCCGCGGCCACCTTTCCGTCGCCCGAGAAGCCACGGCCGTCCCACGGCCCGCCGACGGCGCTCAGATCGGCGTCGGGGGCGAGCGTCATGGTGACCCCGGCCTTGCGGAGCGCCCGGCCCGCCGCCAGCGCCTGTCCGCGGGCGCCGTCGTCGTTCGTCTGGTCGGTCTGCGCCGAAGGGGGAAGGTCGGGGAACGCGGAGTCCTCCCCGCCCGCCTGGCGGGCGGCCACGAGGGGCGCGCCGTGGCCGGCGTTCCGCGCGACGATCCCGATCTGCGACGTGAGCGTCGCGAGCTGCTCGGGGTCGGTGTAGTTGTCGCCTGTCAGCAGCACGCCACCCCAGTCACGCACCTGGAGCCGCTCGAAGAACGCCGCATCCGGCGTGGCCCCCGGGAACCCGACCACGAACAGCCGGGTGACGGCACGGTCGACCGGCAGGCCGAGGCCCGAGGACCCGCCGCGCGCGGTGCCCGTGGTGTCGGAGGCCGGCGCCCGCGTGCCGGATGGTCTGGAGCCGGCGGTCGCGTCGTCGCTGCGCTGGGCGGCGGTCCGCCCCGCCCCCAGCAACGGGGCGAGCGCGCTGAGCAGCGAGGAGCCGCGGTCGCGGACGTCCGGGTCGGCGCCGAACGCGGAGCCCGCCTCAGGGATGTCCGGGGTGTCGCCGCCCGCGCGCAGGGCGGCGAAGGCGCCCCCGGCCAGCACCGCAAGCAGGGCGACCACGATGCCCACGCGTCGAGCTCCGCGGGTCATGCGCATGCCGGCGGATCGATCACGGTGCTTGCCTCGTAGACTTGTCCGTTCCCATGAGCCCCACCCCGATCGTCGTCATGAAGTTCGGAGGCACGTCCGTCGCCGACGCCGAGCGCCTCAAGCGTGCCGCCCGCCGCATCGTCGAGAAGCGCGAGGCCGGCCATCGCGTGGTCGCGGTCCTCTCTGCGCGGGGCAAGGAGACCGACCGCCTCATCGCCGACGCCTTCGAGGTCAGCCCGGTGCCGGACCCCCGGGAGATGGACATGCTCCTGTCCACGGGCGAGCGCGTGTCGTGCGCCCTCTGCGCGATGGCGATCAACGACCTTGGGCACCGCGCGATCTCCCTGACCGGCTCACAGGCGGGCATCGTGACAGACACGTCACACACGAAGGCGAGAATCCTCGATGTTCGGGCCGATCGGATCACCCGAGCGCTCGACGAGGACAACATCGTCCTGGTCGCCGGCTTCCAGGGCGTCTCCACCTCGAAGGACGTCACGACGCTCGGACGGGGTGGCTCGGACACGACCGCGGTCGCGCTCGCGGCCGCCGTGGGCGCCGACGTCTGCGAGATCTACACCGACGTCGCCGGCGTCTTCAGCGCCGACCCGCGCATCGTGCCCGAGGCCCGCAAGCTGCCGGTCGTCTCGTTCGACGAGATGCTCGAGATGTCCGCTTCCGGCGCCGGGGTGCTGCAGTTGCGCAGCGTCGAGTACGCCCGCAACCACGGCGTGCGCATCCATTGCCGTTCCAGCTTCGACGATCAGCCGGGCACCGTCGTGGTGTCCGAGGAGGACACCGTGGAACACCCGCTCATCACCGCCGTCACCCACTCGACCGGGGAGGCCCGCGTCACGCTCATGGGCGTGCCGGACACGCCCGGCATCGCCGGTCAGGTCACCACCGCGCTCGCCGACGCGAACGTGAACATCGACATGATCATCCAGAACGAGCCCGTGACCGAGGGGGCGAAGGCCGACATGTCCTTCACGGTGCCGCGCGACGATGTCGACGCCGCTCGGGCCGCGCTCGCCGCGCTGGTGTCCGAGCACGGCATCGAGGTGGCGACCGACGAGGCGATGGGCAAGGTCTCGATCGTGGGCGCCGGCATGAAGTCCCATCCGGGCGTGGCCGCCAAGGTCTTCACGACGCTCGGCGAGAGCGGCATCAACATCGAGATGATCTCGACGTCGCCGATCCGGATCTCGTGCGTCGTGCCGGGTGAGCGGGTCCCCGACGCCGTCCGGGCACTGCACAGCGCGTTCGAGCTCAGCGGCCCCGACACCATCCGGCCCGAGCAGCCCTTCGGGGAGTTCGCATGAGCGCGGTGCGCGTCGCCGTCGTCGGAGCCACCGGCGCGGTCGGCACCACCATGCTGCGGCTGCTCGCCGACCGGGACTTCCCGGCGTCGGAGATCGTGCCGTTCGCCTCCGAGCGCTCGGCGGGCCGCACCCTGCCCAACGGGATGGTCGTCCAGCCGATCCGCGAGGACACGATCGGCGGCTTCGACGTCGCGATCTTCTCGGCCGGCGGCTCGATCAGCCGCGAATGGGCGCCGAGGTTCGCCGCTGCGGGGGCGATCGTCGTCGACAACTCGTCCGCGTTCCGGGCGGATCCCGACGTCCCTCTCGTCGTCAGCGAGGTCAACCCGGACGCGCTGGCCGACGCCGCCAAGGGCATCGTCGCCAACCCGAACTGCACGACGATGGCGTTCATGCCGCCGATGAAGGCGCTGCACGAGGCCTACGGGCTGAAGGCGCTGGTGGCCACCAGCTTCCAGGCCGTCGGCGGCGCCGGCCAGAAGGGGATGGACGAGCTCGCGGAGCAGATCCCCGTGCTGCTCGGCCAGCGCGAGGCGCTCGTCGACGACGGCGCGGCCGCGTACGCCAGCGTCACCGCGTCGGTCCACGCGAAGCCGATCGCGTTCAACGTCGTCCCGTGGCTGGGCTCCGAGAAGGAGGCGGGCTACACGGACGAGGAGATGAAGATGCTGACCGAGAGCCGCAAGATCCTCGGTCTGCCCGATCTCGCGGTGTCGCCCACCTGTGTCCGGGTGCCGGTGATGGTCGG
>NZ_JBFIGP010000086.1:0-13092 GCF_041602235.1 Paraconexibacter sp. | reverse complement strand
CGGAGGCCCCCGCAGCGAGGATCACCGCGGCGCTGTGCGAGCTCATGCGCCGACCTCGTGGATGCGCCCCTCGGCGTCGCGCAGGCGACCGCCCGGATGTCCGCGCCGGACGGCGACGAGCTCGGCCATGATGGAGAGCGCCGTCTCCTCGGAGGTCAGCCCGCCCAGGTCCAGTCCGATCGGCGCGCTGATGCGGGCCAGGTCGTCGTCGGTCAGCCCGCGAGCGAGCAGCCGCTCCCGACGGCCGGCCTGCGCGAGCCGGGATCCCATCGCCCCGATGTAGCCGGCGTCGGAGGCGAGGGCGATCTGCAACGCGGCGTCGTCGAGCTTGGGGTCGTGGGTGAGGACCACGATCGACGTCGCGCGATCGATCCCGCCCAGGTCCGCGAAGGCCTCGGCCGGCCACTTCGCGACCACGCGCTCGGCGTCCGGGAAGCGCTCGGGCGTGGCGAACCGCTCGCGCGGGTCCACGACGAACGGACGCCAGCGAGCCGCCCTGGCCAGGGTGCACAGCGCCGCCGAGTGGTCGACCGCGCCGAAGATGATCACGCGCGGCGACGGCGCCGTCGCGTCGACGAACACCTCGACATCCTCGACCGTCCGGCGTTCGGACCGCTCGGCCCACATCAGCTCCCGCGCGTGCTCCGCGGCGCCGTCGTCGAGCGCGGCGGTCCCGAGCGAACCCGTCCGGATGCCCTCGGCGTCCACGAGCATCCTGCCGCCGCCATCGAGCCGCGTCACGAGGGCCCCCCGGCCGTCCGCGCGCGCCAGCGCGGCGAACGCCTCGCCCTCCGGCCCGTCCGGTCGGTCGATCCACACGTCGATCTCTCCTCCGCAGGGCAGCCCGACGTCCCACGCCTCGTCATCGGAGATCCCGAAGTGCAGCATCCTCGGCTCGCCGCCCTCGAGCACCTCCTCCGCGGCCACCACCACCGCGCCTTCCACGCACCCTCCGCTGACGGCGCCCGCGACCGACCCGTCCTGCGCGAGCGCCATCTTCGCGCCGGGCGGCCTCGGCGCCGAGCGCTTGACGCCGACGACCGTGGCGATCGCGGTCCGCGCGTTGCCGGCGGCGCGCCAGCGATCCAGCTGCTCGACGACGTCCCTCATGACGTTGGTCCTCCTCCGTGCTGATCGAGCCGCCCGGACAGCAGCGCGGCGAGCTCGGCGATCCCGCCGAGGGAGTTGCCCGGGATGAAGTGATCGGTGTGCGGCAGGGCGGCGGCCATGCCCGCGGCGAGGGGCTCGTAGCCCGGCGCCGCCTTGAGCGGGTTGAGCCAGATGACCCGATGGGCACTGCGGCGCAGCCGGGCCATCTCGTCCGCCAGCAGGCCGGGGTCGCCGCGATCCCACCCGTCGGAGAGGATCACGACGACAGCGCCCCGCCCGAGCCTCCGGCCGTGCTCGCGGTTGAGCGCCGACAACGACGCGCCGATCCGGGTGCCGCCGGCCCAGTCGTCCACCGCCGCCGCGGCGCGGGCGAGCGCAGCGTCCGGATCGCGCGCCCGCAGCTCGAGCGTCAACCGGGTGAGCCGCGTGCCGAACGCGAAGACCTCCACGCGCGAGCGCGCGACGACCGCGGCCTGCGCGTACTGCAGCAGCATCCGCGCGTACGGCGCCATCGAACCGGACACGTCGACGAGCAGGACCAGCGGTCGCGACGTCTCGGTCGGTGCCCTGCGTGCGAGGTGCAGGGGCTCCCCGCCGGTCCGCAGCGCGTCCCTCAGGGTCCCGGGCACGTCCATGCGCGGATGACGGGCGCCGCGGGAGCGCACCGGTCGCGTCCGCCGTCCGATGCGGGTCGGCCCGTGGCGCGCCAGCTCGCGCAGCACGGCGCGGGCGGCGGCGCGCTCGGCGTCCGAGTACTCCGCGAAGTCCTTGTCGTGAAGAAGTTCGACATCGCTGTAGGCGGCCGGGACCACCACGGGCTCGACGCCCGACGTCCGGGGTGCGGCAGGTGCGTCGGGAGCCGCGACGCGAGGGAGGGCCAGCGCCGAGCCGCCCCCGAGGTCGACCGGTCCGATCCGCGCGTCGGGTTCGGCCGTCCCGTACACCTCGGTGAAGGCGGCGTCGAACAGCGGCAGGTCGGCCGGCCGTGAGCACAGCACGGCGCGCAGGGCGAGGCGCACCGCCTCGCGAGAGCCGGCGTCCACGGCGTCGAGCGCGCGGGTGGCCGTCACCAGCTCCCCGCTTCCCACCCGGACCCCGCGGGCCCGCAGGGCCGTCGCGAGCGCGGTCAGGCGCGTGATGACGGCGTCGCCGTGACCCGGCCCCTCAGACACCGTCCAGCACCCCCAGCTCGCGGATGCGGTCGAGGTCCTCGCGCACCTTCAGGGCCGCGCCGAGGGCGTCGTCGGGCGCGGCGTCCTCGCCCAGCGCCCCGAGGGCGCGCGCCCATGCGATGGTCTCGCCCACTCCGGGTTGCTTGTAGAGGTCCTCGTCGCGCAGGCGGGCGACCGCGGAGCACACCCGGCGCGCCACGCCCTCGGCGACATCGGGGGCGCGGACGCGGACGACCTCGAGCTCCCGTTCGGGCGTCGGGTAGTCGATCCAGTGGTACAGGCACCTGCGCTTGAGCGCGTCGTGCAGCTCCCGGGTGCGGTTGGAGGTCAGGATCACCAGCGGCGGGCTCGTGGCCCGGACGGTCCCGAGCTCCGGGATCGAGACCGCGAAGTCCGACAGCAGCTCCAGCAGGAACGCCTCGAAGGCGTCGTCGGCGCGGTCGATCTCGTCGATGAGCAGGACGACGTCGCCCTCGGCCCGCAACGCGTGCAGCAGCGGGCGCTCGAGCAGGAAGCGCTCCGACCAGAGATCGACGTCGCCGCCCTGCGCGCCCTCCGAGGCCCGCAGCGCCAGCAGCTGCCGCGCGTGATCCCAGTCGTAGAGGGCGTGGTGGACGTCGATCCCCTCGTGGCACTGCAGCCGGACCAGCTCCGCGCCGGTCGCGGCCGCCAGCGCCCGGGCGACCTCGGTCTTGCCGACCCCGGCCTCCCCCTCGAGCAGCAGCGGCAGCTCGAGCGTCCTCGCGAGGTGCACGCTCGTCGCCAGGGCCCGGTCGGCCAGGTACCCCTGACCGGCGAGTGCCTGGACGACGGCGTCGACCCCGGTGTCGGTCATGCTGGTCGGGGCCTCACCTCGCGCGCCGCCCTCAGAGTCCCGCAGCTTCTGTGAGCGCCTGCTTGGTCAGCACGCGCGCGAGGTGTCGCTTGTAGTCGGCCGACGCGTTGCGGTCCGCCGGCGGCTCGGTCCCCTCGGCCGCCTGCTCGGCCGCCGCGGCGATGGACGACGCGTCGAGGGCGCCTCCCCGCAGTGCCGCCTCGGTGGCACTCGCCCGCAGCGGCGTCGAGCCCATGTTGGTGAACGCCACGCGCGCGTCCTCGCAGGATCCGTCGGCGCCCTGCTTGACCAGCGCGACCACGCCGACCATCGCCCAGTCCTCGGCGCGGCGGGTGAACTTGCGGTACCCCCAGCCGTAGCCGTCGAGCGCGGGCATCCGCACCTCGGTCAGGACCTCGACCGGGTCCAGCGCGGTGGTCAGGTAGTCCTGGAACAGGTCGGCGGCCGCGATCTCGCGGGTCCCGTCCGGCCCGGTCGCGGTGACCGAGCCCTCGGCGGCGACCAGCGCCGTCGGCAGGTCCGACGCGGAGTCACCGTGGGCCAGCGACCCGCCGATCGTGCCGCGGTTGCGGACCTGCTGATCGGCGATCAGCGTGGCGACCCGCTGCAGGAGCCCCAGCTCGTCGCTGTTCTGCAGCTCGACGTGGCGGGTCATCGCCCCGATCTTCCAGTGCCCGTTCTCCCGCTGGATGCCGCCGAGCCCGGGCACCGCCGCCAGGTCGACCAGCAACGCCGGCGCGGCGAGCCGCAGCTTCATGAGCGGGATCAGCGAGTGCCCGCCGGCGAGCAGCTTCGCGTCCTCGCCGCCGTCGCGCAGCGCGCCGAGCGCCTCCTCGAGGGACGTCGGCCGGGTGTAGTCGAACGCCGCGGGGATCATGCGGCACCGCCCTTCGCGTCGTTCATGGCTCGCCAGATCCGCTCCGGGAAGAGCGGCATCTGCAGGTAGGTCACGCCGACCGGCCGCAGGGCGTCGACGACCGCGTTCAGCACCGCCGGCGTCGCGGCGATCGTGCCGGCCTCGCCGACCCCCTTCACCCCGAGGGTGTTCACGGGCGACGGCGTCTCGGTCCTGTCGGTCTCGAACGACGGCAGCTCGGCCGCCGTCGGGAGCGCGTAGTCCACGAACGTGCCGGTCACGAGCTGACCGTCCTCGTCGTAGGCGACCTGCTCGTAGAGCGCCTGCCCGATCGCGTGGGCGATGCCGCCGTGCACCTGGCCGTCGATCAGCATCGGGTTGATCGCGGGACCGCAGTCGTCGACCGCGATGTGGCGGACCACCCTGACCTTGCCGGTCTCCTCCTCCACGTCGACGATGCACGCGTGCGCCCCGAAGGGGAACACGAAGTTCTGCGGGTCGTAGAACGACGTCTCCTCCAGGGCGGGCTCCATGCCCTCGGGCAGCAGCTCGGGTCGCACGTGAGCCATGCCCGCGACCTCGGCGAGGGCCATGCCCTTGTCCGGCGAGCCCTTCACGACGAACTTGCCGTCCTGCACGACGATGTCCTCGGCGCTGGCCTCCAGCGTGTGCGCGACGATCTCGCGGACCTTCTTGGCGACCTTCTCCGCCGCGCGGGAGATCGACTCGGTGCCGACCGCGGTCGACCGCGACCCGTACGTCCCCAGGCCCATCGCGCCCGTACCGGTGTCGCCGTGGATGATCTCGACGTTCTCGGGATCCACGCCGAGCTGGTCGGCGACGACCTGCGCCATCGTCGTCTCGTGACCCTGCCCGTGCGGGGAGGTGCCGGTGTAGACGGTGACGGCTCCGGTCACCGTGACCCGGACGATCGCCGACTCCCACAGCCCGGCCTGCAGGCCGAAGCCCGCCGGGCCGGTGATCCGCGACGGCGCCAGCCCGCAGATCTCCGTGTAGGTGGAGAAGCCGATCCCGCGCAGGATGCCCTGCTCGCGCAACGCGGCCTTCGACGCCTCGACCTCGGCCACGTCGACGTGCTCGAGCAGCTTGTCGAGCGCGCCCGCGTAGTCGCCGGAGTCGTAGACGATGCCGACGGCGGTCTCCGCCGGGAAGTTCTCCTTCGGGATGAAGTTCTTGCGGCGCAGCTCGAGGCGGTCCATGCCCAGCTCGGCCGCGAGCTGATCCATGCAGACCTCGATCATGTGCGTGGCCTCGGGCCGTCCGGCTCCGCGGATCGCGTCGGTCGCGCACGTGTTGGTGTAGGCGCCGACGATGTCGGTCTGCACCGCGGGCATGTCGTAGACGCCGTTCATCACGAACGCGCCGAGCGACGGGATCGTCGGCGTGAGCAGCATCAGGTACGCGCCGAGGTCCTGCGTGATCTTCACGTGGAACGCCGTGATCCTGCCGTCGTTCGTCGCACCCATGCGGATGTCGGCGGTCTGGGCGCGGCCGTGGTGGCACACCGCCATGTGCTCCGAGCGGGTCTCGATCCACTTGACCGGCCGCTGCAGCTTGCGCGAGACCCAGGAGAAGAGGGCCTCCTCCCCGGTCATCTGGAGCTTGGCGCCGAAGCCGCCGCCGACCTCCGGGGCGATGACCCGCACGCGCTCCTCGCTCATGCCGAGCATGAGGCCCAGGAACAGCCGCACGAAGTGCGGGACCTGCGTGGAGGTGTGGATCGTCAGGTGGCCGGCGCGGTAGTCCGCCACGAGCCCGCGCGGCTCGATCGGCGCGCCCGAGATGCGGTGGTTCTCGACGGTGCGCTCGATGATGACGTCGGCCGCCGCGAACCCCGCTTCGAGGTCGCCGCCGCCGAGGGACCACTCGTGGCTCTGGTTGGTCCCGAGCGACTCGTGGACGAGGGGGCTGCCGTCGGCGAGCGCCGCGCGCGCGTCGGTCACGGCGGGCAGCGGCTCGTACTCGACGAAGACGTCCTCGGCAGCGTCGAACGCCGCGCCGCGGTCCTCGCAGACGACGACCGCGACCGGGTCCCCGACGTGCTTGACGGCGTCGCGGGCCAGCGGCCAGTGCTCCACCTGCTTCACCTCGACGCCCTCGGGCGCCCAGGCACACGGAAGCGGTGAGGCCAGGTCGGTCATGTCGGCGCCGGTGAACACCGCGACCACGTCGTCACGCGCCTCCGCGGCGCTCGTGTCGATGCTGACGATCCTCGCGTGGGCCTCCGGCGAGCGCACGACGACCGCGTGGAGCATCCCGGGCAACGTGATGTCGTCGACGTAGGTGGCGCGCCCGGTGATGAGCCGCGGGTCCTCCTTGCGACGCAGCGGCTTGCCGACGTGTCCGCCGGCGGCGTGGGACTGCTCGACGAGGCTCATGCCGAGACTCCTTGGGACGCGGCTTCCTGCACGGCGGCCACGATGTTGTGGTAGCCGGTGCAGCGGCAGAGGTTGCCCTCCAGACCCGTCCGGATCTCCTCCTCGGTCGGGTTGGCGTTGCGTGCGAGCAGGTCCGCGGCGGCCATGATCATCCCTGGCGTGCAGTAGCCGCACTGCAGTCCGTGCTTGGCCCAGAACGCCTCCTGCAGGGGATGCAGGTCGCCCTCGCTCCCGAGTCCCTCGATCGTGACGACCTCGCTGTCCTGCGCCTGGACCGCGAGGACGGTGCAGCTCTTGCAGGACTCGCCGTCGAGGTGGACGGTGCAGGCGCCGCAGTTGCCGGTGTCGCACCCGACGTGCGTGCCGGTCAGCCCGAGGTCGTCCCGAAGCATGTGGACGAGCAGCGTCCGGGGTTCGACCGCGACCGTCCGTCGCTGTCCGTTGACGGTGACGTCGACATCGACCTTCGTGGTGGTACCCACGTGCGTCTCCTCGTTCGGTTCTCGGACCCTTCGTCCGACCCTACGCCTGCCGCGGAGCGCGATGCAAGCGCCGGGCCGCCAACCCGACGAACGTCGCCATCGGTCGTAATTCCTGAGCGACGTTCGTCGGGTTCGCGCAACTCTTCCGGCCCTTCGGGGTTGAGTTGGTGTGCGCCTACGTCTCCTGTCCTTGCCCATCGCGACGCTGGTCCTGGCTGCGCTCCTGATGCCCGCCTCGCCGGCGACGGCTTCGACCAAGACGATCCGGGTCGGCATCGCCAACCAGGACACGTCGATGTTCGACTCGCCCTACTTCAAGCCGACGAAGGTGAAGCGGACGCGCTACGTGGTCCGCTGGGACGCCGCGAGGCTCCCGGAGGAGCTCAAGCGTCTCGACGCGTTCGTGAACCGTGCGCGCAAGAGCAAGGTCAAGGTGCTCCTGCACATCTCGACCAACAACTTCGCCCGCCGCAAGGGCGAGCTGCCCTCCCGCAAGAAGTACAAGAAGTACGTCGGCAAGCTCATCTCGCGCTACTACCGCAAGGGCGTGCGCGACTGGGGCACGTGGAACGAGGCCAACGACAGCACGCAGCCGACCTACAACAACCCCAAGCGCGCCGCCGACTACTTCAAGGACATGTACGGCATGCTGGACAACAAGAACCGCTGCGGCCGGCGCCTGACCCGCAAGTGCAACATCGTCGCGCTCGACCTGCTGGACGGCCGTACCTCCAAGAACCACCGCTCGACCGCGCGGTACGTGCAGCGGTTCTACAAGCGCCTGAGCAAGACGTGGGACCGGCGCGCCCGGACCGTGGGTCTGCACAACTACTCCGACACCAACCGCAAGTCCACCAGGGGCACACGCAGCGCCATCAAGGCCGTCAAGAAGTACGTGAAGAACCCCAACATCTGGCTGACCGAGACCGGCGGGATCGTGAAGCTCGGCAAGGGCTTCCCGTGCGACCCGAACAACCCGGCGAGCGTCAAGCGGGCCGAGCGCAAGGCCGACAGCGCGATCGCGTGGATGTTCCGGATCGCCAACCGGTACAAGCGCGACATCGACCGCATCTACGTGTACCAGTGGACCGGCACGAGCTGTCTCGACGAGCGCTACGACTACGGCCTCGTGCGTGCCGACGGCAGCCGCCGGGCCGGCTACTACGAGGTCCGCAACACCATCCGGAAGAAGAAGCTCTTCAAGCCGTAGGGGACCGAGTGGGCCCGCGACGGCGCGGTGGCGATGCGGTCACCGCGCCGTGTAGGCCCACGCGGCGCGGACCGCGGGTCGGTCAGACCTGCGAGGGCGCCGGGACGTGGGCAGCGGCCGCGGCCTTCGGCCCGAGCGTGGACGCCGGGTCGAGCCGACGCTGCTCGTCGATCCAGTCGTCGAGCACCTGCCACACGCCGTAGAGCCAGGTGACGAGCTCGTCGCGGTCGGTCGGGACCTCGTCGGCCGGGTAGCGCCAGAACTTGATCCTGATCGTGCGGTCGACCAGACGGCCGGACCAGATGTCGCCCACCGTCTCGAACCCGTCGAAGCCGGTGTGCCCGACGACGACGACGTCCGCCCCCCGGGCCTCGTCGAGCAGGGCGACCGGCCCGCCGAGACGTGGCGGCAGGACCCAGCGAAGCCGGGACGCCAGCTCACCCACGAGCGGGTCGGCCTCCCGCAGCTTCTCCTGCGCGCGTGCGAGCTTCGGCGCGGTCCAGCGCGTGCCCTCGGGGAAGATCAGCGCTCCCTCGAGCGGTCCGGTGAGCCCCTCCGCCAGCGTGCGGACGTTGGCGATCTCGGTCAGCGCGTCGTCGGAGGCCCGCTTGACGAAGCAGGTCGGCACCCAGTGCCCGCCCCAGTCCAGCGTCGGGAGCGCCTGCAGCTCGTGCTTGAGCACGTAGCGCAGCTCGAGGTCGCGGCCGCGGGAGACGAAGGCGGCCGGCAGCGCGTTGTCGATGATCGACGCGTGACGGACCAGGTACACCGCGGGCCCGGGCGTGATGAGGTCCTCCCCCTCGATCTCGACCTTCAGACCGAAGATCCGGCGCACCCCGTCCATGTGCCCCCCGGCCCACATCGACTGGAGCCTCCACACCATCCGGCGACGGCGCTGCGAGTCGCGGCTGAAGGGCCCGCCCGTCAGCAGCCAGGTGACCGCCAGCCCCGTGAGGCCGCGGACCTCGCCGGCCAGGAACCACCACGCCATGAGCACCAGCCGTGTCCCCGTCCAGGGCGTGCGGCGCACGGCGGCGCGGACCGCATCCACCACGAGGGCGACGACGAGCAGCACCGGCAGCAGCACGGTCCACAGGACGAACAGGAGCCCCTCGACGGCGATCGTCCGCCCGTTGCGCAGCAGGCGCTTGGGCGTGGGCGTGTCGGACGGCAGGAGACGCATGAGGCCGACGACACTACCCCCGTGGGGACGCGGGCGCGCTCCCACGAGCCCGTCGTCGGGGTGGCCGTGCGGTGAACGTGTCCCGTTCGCGCAAGTCCCGGGCTCCCCGTTCGTCTGCACTGGCATGGTCCTGTCCCGCACCATCGAACGCGCCGCGATCGCCGGCGCCGCGATCTGCGCCCTCGCGCTGCCGTCCCACGCCTCGGCCTCCGGCGTCACGACGCACGCGTTCATGGCCGAGCGAGCGATCCCGTTCGTGTCCGAGCCGCGCCTGCGGGACCTGCTCGCGTCGCACGTGAACGAGGTCCTGGCAGGCGCGCACTACCCGGATGCGGGGTACGGCTCGTCGAGCTACCCGGGCGGCGACTTCGGCGAGGTCACCCACTGGGAGCGCTTCGTCAACGCCTACGCGGCGCACCTGCGCGGGCGCGCGGACTGCGCCCCCCTCGACGACCCCTCCGGACCGTGCGCCTCGCAGGTCGCGCACCTCATGGGCGTGGCGGCGCACGGCATGGGCGACGAGATGTGGGACTGGCTGTTCGAGCCGCAGATGGCCGACTACGGCGAGTCCCCCGTCCACCCGTTCTACCGTGCCGGCCTGCCGGGCTCCGCCGAGCTCGGCTCGGTCCCTCCCGGCTCGCTGATCAACACGCCCGAGTTCGCGATGGACAACATCGCGCTGGCCGAGTACGGGCGCGCGCCCAAGATCCCGACGTACCTCCCGCCCGTGGACGATCTCCTCCCCACCTACCGCTCGATCGGCCGTACGGACATCACCGAGGACGGCATCTACGCCGGACACGCCCTGATCACCGCCGCGCTGACGGGGGAGCGGATGGGCCTCGCGGCGGAGTACCCGAGGGTGAAGCTCACGATGCCACGCTCGGCCGCCGCCTACCTCGAGGGCGCCGGCGGGGTGATCGACACCGCCCAGGCGATCGGCGGCTACTACGACAACGTGTGGGCGAAGCTGACGACCGACGGCCATCCTGCGCCACGCATCGTGAACGTCAACCCGAAGCCGGGGGCGGACACGGTGAAGCTCGACTGGCTGCCGGTGCGCGCGTCGCCAGGGCCGGTCGGCGGCGGGGCGGCCGACCGGATCATCGCCGTCCTGGCGAACTCGCTCGACGTGTCGAGCATCACCCCCGACACCTTCTACCTCCTCGACGGGGACGGACGGCGGGTCGCGCCCGCCCCCGGGTTCCCGAAGCCGGGCCCGTACGGCGGGGGCGACGGCACGCACTCGATGATGTTCTATCCGGCCGAGAACCTCGTGCCGTGCACGCGGTACACCGCGGTCGTGAGCGACGGGGTCCGCGACCATGCGGGCGCATCCCTGACCGCGCCCGGGTCGTGGAGCTTCACGACCCGCGCCGCCGGCACCGACCCCTGCCCCGAGCCGAAGGACGACGATCCGATCGAGGATCCGGTGGAGGAGGAGCCCGTCAAGGACCCGCCCCCGGAGGAGCCACCGGTGAAGGACCCGCCGGCGCAGGATCCGCCCGCCCAGGGCCCGCCCGCGTCGGGCGGTGGCGGGACCGGGGCCGACTCGTCGAACGACCTGGCGGGTGCGTCGGTCGAGCCGGGGCCGCAGAGCGTCGACACCCAGGTCGCCGCGGGTTCGGACGGCCACCTGCACCCGATCACCACAGGCTCGACGGTCGCGATCCGTCACGCCGCGCTGTCCACGAAGGGCCGCGTGCGCATCCGGGTGAGCTGCCTGGGCCCGGACCCCTGTCCCGGGCGCATGGCGGCGACCGCGACGTCCGGCAGGCTCGTGTTCTCGCTCGGGGGCTCCCGGTTCCGCATCCCGACCTACGGCACCCAGACGCTGTACCTGAAGCTCTCCACGAGCGCGCGGCGCACGCTGATCCGACGGCGCAAGCTCGTCGTGCAGGTGCGGGCGCACGTCATCGACGCCGCCGGTCCGGGCGTCAAGACGGTCCGCAGGTACACGCTGCGGACGCGGATCCCACGGCGCGCCGCGGGCGGGCGGTAGGCCGCCGGGCGGGCCGCACCCGGGTCGGCCGACCGCAGCCGCGGGACGTCCGGGGCGGGACCGTCGGGACCCGCCGGCGGCAAGATAGCCTCGGCGCCCATGACCGATCTCGCCGCCGTTGTCCGCGACCTCATGCCGACCGTGCGCGCCGACCTCGAGCGCCTCGTCCGCATCCCGTCCATCGCGTTCCCCGGCTATCCGCCCGAGCCGGTGGCGGATGCGGCACAGGCGACGGTCGGGATCCTCACCGCTGCGGGCGCTCCGGCCGAACTGCTCGAGGTCCCCGGTGCCCCGCCCGCCGTCTGGGCGCAGATCGACGGCCCGCCGGATGCCCCGACGGTGCTCATGTACGCCCACTACGACGTGCAGCCTGCGGGCGACCCGGAGGCGTGGGACTCCCCGCCCTACGAACCGACCGAACGCGCCGGACGCCTCTACGGCCGGGGGACGGCGGACGACAAGTGCGGCGTCGCCGTCATCTCCGGCGCCCTGCGGGCCTTCGGCGGGCAACCGCCCGTCACCGTGAAGATCGTCATCGAGGGTGAGGAGGAGACCGGCGGCGGCACCTTCATGAGCTACGTCGCCGAGCACCCGGACCGGTTCGCGGCCGACGTGGTCGTCGTCGCCGACGGCGGCAACTGGAAGGTCGGTGAGCCGACCCTGACCACGACGCTCCGGGGACTCTGCGTCGTCGACGTCGTCGTCGAGACCCTCGAGGGCCCGGCGCACTCGGGTCTGTACGGCGGCGCGGCCCCCGACGCGCTGATCGCCCTGTCGCGGATGCTCGCGACCCTGCACGACGAGCAGGGCGACGTCGCCGTCGAGGGCCTGGCGCGCTCGACGTGGGAAGGACGGCCGGTCCAGGACGAGGTCCTGCGGGCCTCCGGTCGCGTCCTGGACGGCGTCTCCCTGATCGGCAGTGGCTCGCTGGCCGAGCGGCTGTACACCCGGCCGTCCATCACCGCGATCGGCATGGACGTCCCGGGGACAGCGGGAGCGACGAACGCCATCGTGCCCCGCGCGACTGCGCGGCTGAGCGCCCGCCTCGCCCCCCAGGAGGACCCGTCACGCGCGCAGCAGGCCATCATCGATCACCTGCTCCGGGTCGCACCGTGGGGCGTGCGGGTGACCTGCACGCCCGGGGAGACGGCGTCCGGTGCCGTGCTCGCCGCCGACGGACCGGGCGCCGACGCGGCGCGGCGGGCCATGGCCCGCGCCTACGGCAAGGAAGCCGTCGCGGTCGGCAGCGGTGGGGCGATCCCGTTGTGCGTGACCCTCGCGCAGGTGCTGCCCGACGCCGACATCGTGCTGTGGGGGGCGTGCGACGACGCCGCCCAGATCCACGCCGCGAACGAGAGCGTCGACCTGGGCGATCTCGAACGCGCGACGCTCGCCCAGGCCCTGCTGCTCACCGAACTGGCGTCGTCCGCCTGACGACGCCCCCGGCTGCGGACAGCCCTACTTCAGGCCGGCGAGCTTCAGGTAGCTGCGAGCCCGCGCGGGCGTCTTCGCCACCGACGTCGAGGTGACGCCGATCCAGGCGACGCGGCCCTTCTTGACCCCGAACAGGAACATCGCGCCCTTGCCGAGCTTGCGGGCCCGGATGTTCTTGCCGTAGGAGATGGTCTTGCCCTTGAGCTTGCTGGCCTTCGCCCCGATCGCGACGCCCGAGGCCCTGTGCCCCTTCGCGGTCGACGTGATGAGGCCGACGCGCCCGCGGGTCGTGAACACCGCGCGCACCCGTGCCTTGGTGTTCTTCGCTCCGGCAACGCCGTAGGTGAAGACCCGGCCCTTGCGCTGCTTCGGCTGCCCGGCCCGCCGCAGCAGTCTGGTCCACGTGTCG
>NZ_JBFIGP010000085.1:0-13150 GCF_041602235.1 Paraconexibacter sp. | reverse complement strand
TCACCGCGAACGCGCAGGCGCTCGACGGGACGACCGACCCGGCCATGAACGTGTGCTCGTGCCAGGGAGTCACCCACGGCGAGATCGAGCACGCGATCCGCGACCGCGGACTCACGACCGTCGAGCAGGTCGCCGAGCACACGCGCGCCTCCACCGGCTGCGGCGGCTGCCGGCCCGACGTGGCGGCGATCGTCGCGCGGATGCGCCGGGACGCGCCGGACGTGGCGCTGGCGCGCTGAGCGGGGAGGCGACGCGCTAGACGTCCGCGACCAGAGCGTCGAACGGCCGCAGGCCCCGCGCGAGGTAGTTGGGCAGCGCGGCCGGGCCGTCGAGGCGGCGCGTGTGCACCCAGACGCGCCGCGTGCCGTCGGGGTGCAGCCGCCAGGCCTGCTCCAGGGCCGCGGTCAGCAGCCAGCCTCCCAGGCCCTGGCCGTGGAACCGGGGCAGCAGGCCGAAGATCGTGATCTCCACCGTGCTGCGCGGCTGCACCTGCAGCTCGAAGAACCCGGCGTGCGCGGCGTCGCCGCCGTCGCTCTCGTCCCCGGCGATCGCGACCCAGGTCTCCACGCCGGCCGTCCAGTCCCGCCACTGCCGCTCGGACCAGACGAGGCGGTCGGTCCATCCGTACTCCTCGCCCACGCCGGAGTACAAGCGGCGGCTGAGGGCGAAGTCCGCGGGATCGACGCGCTCGAGCCGCGCCGGCAGCCGCGGCGGGCCCGCCGCGCGGAGGACGTCGGGCGAGCGCATCTCCAGCGAGGTCTGGACGTCGATCACGCGACACCCACCCTGCGGCACGAGCGGCGCAGTGCGCAGCGGTCGCACGCGGGACGCTGCGCGTGGCAGGTCCTGCGGCCGTGGCGCAGCAGGTTCATGTGCAGCTCCAGGGCGGCCCCGCGCGGTGTCAGGGCGTTCATGGCGTCGTGCTGCTCGGGGTCGAGTCCGGCGCCGGGTCGCAGCAGGCCCAATCGGGTCGCGACGCGGGAGACGTGGGTGTCGACCGGCACGTCGTCCCGCCCGTACGAGAACAGCAGCACGCAGGCGGTGGTCTTGCGACCGACCCCGGGCAGGGCGCACAGCGCCTCCCGGCAGCCCTCCAGCGGAGCGTCGCGCATCCACGAGAGGTCGAGGTCCTCCGGCAGGGCGCGCAGCATCTCGACGATGCGCCGGGACTTCTGGACGTGCAGGCCACCGGGCCGGATCGCGTCCTGCACCTGCGCGACGTCGGCGTCGCGGACCGCCGCCCACGAGGGGAACCGCTCGCGCAGTCGCAGGAACGCGACGTCGCGGTTGCGGTCGTTGGTCGACTGCGAGAGCACGGTGAGCACGAGCTCGGCCAGCGGATCCCCGTGGGGCGGCTGGACCGGGACGCCGTAGAGCGCGGCGAGCGTGCGCCGGATGCCACGGACCCGGCTCCGCGTCGGCGCGACCCAGTCGGACCGGGGCACCGCCTCGACGGCGACCGGCCGCGGCGCCGCCGGCGCCGGGCTCACCCCCGCGCGCCCCAGTGCTCGGTCGAGCGCGCCGCGGCCTCGACCGCCGCGGGCAGCGCGGCCGCGAGCGAGGCGGGGTAGAACCGGGTGGAGTCCAGCGCGGCGATGAGCGCCCCGATCAGCAGGTCGCCCGCGCCGGTCGTGTCGACCGGTGTGACCGGAACGCCGGGGACGTCCAGCTTGAGACCGCCACCCCGCAGGATCGCGCCGTCCGCCCCGAGCGTGATGACGACGTGCTGCGCGCCCCCCGCCAGCAGGCCCGCGGCGGCCGCGGCCGGGTCGGACTCCCCGGTCAGCAGCCGCGCCTCCTCGCGGTTGCACTTGACCAGGAACGATTCCTTGACGCAGGCGCGCGCCTCCGCGACGCCGGCCCCGGGCGTCGGCCAGCGGTGTAGGCGCAGGTTCGGGTCGAAGATCACCGGGATGTTCAGCGCGAGCGCCTGGTCGCGCGCGCTGACCGTCAGCTCGCGCTCGGCCTCGCCCACGAGCGTGTTGGAGCCGAAGAACAGCGCGTCCGCCTGCTCGACCGCCTCGAGGAGCCGCGGCCCGACCGCCTCGATCGCCGTCCCGATGCCCTCGCCCTGGATCAGGAACGACGGCTGCGCGTCCTCGTCGACGGTGACGAACGCGATCGGCGTCTGCTGACCGGGCACGAGACGGAACCAGTCCAGACCGACCCCCGCGTCCTCGAGCCGGGAGCGCAGCCAGCGGCCCCAGGCGTCGTCGCCCGCCCCGCCCGCCAGGTCGACCTTCGCCCCCCGCCGCGCCGCGGCGACCGCGACGTTCGCGGTGGCGCCTCCGAAGTGGGGGACGAACGCGGGCGCGTCCGCGATCCCGGAGACCGGGGTCTCGCACACGAGATCGACGAGCGCCTCGCCGAGGCAGAGCGTGGCCATGCGCAGCAGTCTGACAACCGCGGCTATCCTCCGCGCGTATGGCGGTGACGACGGAGGCGGTGCTGCGGACCGAGGAGCTCGACGGTCAGCCCGCCGCATGGCGCGAGGCTCCGGTCCCCGACGGGCAGATCCCGACCCTCTACGTCCACGGCGTCCCGACGAACAGCGACCTGTGGATCCCGTTCCTGGAGCGCACCGGAGGCATCGCACCCGACCTGCCCGGCTTCGGGCGCAGCGGCAAGCGCGGCGACCTGGACTACACGATGGAGGGCTACGACCGCTGGATCGAGCGCTTCCTCGCGTGGCGGGACATCGACCGGTTCAACCTCGTGGTGCAGGACTGGGGCGGCGTCGCCCTCCTGACCGCCCAGCGCTTCCCGGAGCGGGTCGGGCGCCTCGTGGTGTTCAACGCGGTCCCGCTGCTGCCCGGCTACCGCTGGCACCGGATCGCGCGGGCCTGGCGCACGAGGGGACTCGGCGAGTTCGCCGTCGGCCTGCTGAACCGCTTCGTGCTCAAGCAGGCCTCGCGGGAGTCCAACGCCACGAAGGGCCCGATGCCGGCGCCGTTCCTGGACCTCGTCGCCGACCACATGGACCAGGGGACGCAGCGCGCGATCCTGCGCCTGTACCGCACCTCTCCGCCGGAGAAGCTCGCAGCGGCCGGCGCGGGCCTGAAGGACGTCGACTGCCCGGCGCTCGTGCTCTGGGGCCAGGAGGACCCGTACATCCCCGCGCGCTTCGGTCCGGCGTACGCCGACGCGCTGGGCAACGCCGACCACGTGCCGGTACCGGGCGCAGGACACTGGCCGTGGTACGACCGGCCCGACCTCATCGACACGGTCGTGGACTTCCTGCACGGGGACGCGTGACGCTCCTGCAGCACCGCCGCGCGCCCTGGGTGGCCGCGGCGGCGTTGGCGCTGCTGTACGTCATCGTCTCCCCCGCGGCGGGAGACCTGCCGGCCCAGACGTACCGCACGTGGCTGTTCGAGCACGAGGGCCCGTCGCTGTACGACACCGCGTGGTACGGCGGTCATCACATGCCCGGCTACAGCCTGGCCTACCCGCCCCTCGCCGCCCTGATCGGCGTGCAGGTCGCGGGCGCCCTCGGGGCGATCGCCTCCGCGTGGTTCTTCGCCCGGATCGCGGAGGAGCTCGTCGGGGACGACGCGTGGCTCGGGTCCCTGTGGTTCGGGATCGCGACCGCATCCACCCTGCTGGCCGGCCGGCTGACCTTCGCGCTGGGCACCGCCACGGCGCTCGCCGCCGTGTGGCTCGCGCTCCACGGGCGTCACCGCTCCTCGTGGGCCGCGGCGATGCTGACCGCGGTGTCGAGCCCGGTGGCGGCGCTGTTCCTGGCGATGGTCGCGGCGGCCTGGTGGTTGCACGAGCGACGCAGCCCGCTCCTCGTGCTGGCGATCGTCGCCACCGCTCCGGTCCTCGCGATGGCGATCGTCTTCCCGGAGGGCGGATCGCAGCCGATGCTGACGGGGACGTTCATCCGCACGCTGATCATGGCCCTGGCCATCCTCGCCGTGGTCCCGCGGGACCTCCCGGTCCTCCGCATCACGGCCGCGCTCTACGTGGTCGCGATCGTCGCCAGCTACGCCCTCGACACCCCGATGGGCAGCAACGTGACGCGGCTCGGGACCCTCGCGGCCGGCCCCGTCCTCGCCTGCGTGCTCCTTCCCCGCTGGTCGGCGCGGGTGCTCGTGCTGCTGGCGCTGCCGTTCCTGCAGTGGCAGTGGGAGGCGCCCGTCTACGACGCCTACCGGGCCCACGGCGATCCGCTCGTGGAGCGGGCGGCGTACACCGACGTCCTGCGGTTCCTCGACGAGCGCCGGGAGGCCGAGGGGCCGTTCCGTGTGGAGGTGCCCTTCACGCGCAACCACGTCGACGCCGACCTGGTCGCCCGCCGGCACCCGATCGCCAGGGGGTGGCAGCGCCAGCTCGACCTGCGGCGCAACCCCGTGTTCTACGAAGGCACCCTCACGCCGGAGCGGTACCGCGCGTGGCTCGAGGAGCAGGCGGTGCGGTACGTGGCGCTCCCCCGCGGCAAGCTCGACACGAGCGCGATCACCGAGGCCTGGCTGCTGCGGACCGGAAAGGTGCGCGGCCTGACCGAGGTCTACTCCCGGGGACGCTGGCGGGTGTGGCGCGTCGACGGTCCGGGCACGCGACGCCTGGCGGACAGCGCGCGCGTGACGGCGCTGGACCACGACACGGTGACCCTCGAGGTCCCCGCGTCCGGGACCGTGCTCCTGCGCTTTCGCTTCACGCCCTACTGGCGGGTGAGCACCGGGAACGCCTGCGTGTCGAAGGCTCCGGGCGCGCAGGAGTGGACCTCTCTGCGCGTCACACGGCCGGGTCGCGTGCGACTGGTGACGACGTTCAGTCTCGCGCGGATCGGCGCGACCGGCGAGCGCTGCTGAGGGGCGAGCACGGCCCGTGCCGATCGGCGACACGCCGTCCGGAGGCCCCGCACGGCGGCCGTAGGCCTTTCGCCGCGCAGTCGCGGCGGGTAGACTGCTTGCCCTCGTGCTGGCCCGTCTCGCTGATCTGCGGGCGCGTCTGTTCCCTCGTGGCGTCTTCGACGTCGCGATCCAGATAGCGCTCTTCTTCGCCATGTACTACGCGTACAGGATGCTTCGCGGGGCCATCGACGACCCGGCCGGAGCGGCCGTCGCCTTCCAGAACGCCCGCAACCTGATCGACATCGAGCGCTCCCTGGGCCTCTTCGTCGAGCCCAGCATCCAGGCGTGGGCGGCGAGCAAGACCGCGATCATCGACGGCGCGAGCATCATCTACATCAACGCCCAGACCTCGGTGACGGTCGGCGCGCTCGTGTACCTCTACCTGCGCCACAACTCGCACTTCTACTTCGTGCGGAACATGTTCTTCGTCGCGTTCCTGTGCGCGATCGTCGGCTACGTCCTGTACCCGACCGCGCCACCGCGGTTCTTCCCCGAGTGGGGCTTCTTCGACGCCGTCGAGCGCCTGAGCGGCATCGACAGCGCCGATCCGTCGCTGGTGAACTCGCTGTACAACCCGTACGCGGCGGTCCCGTCGATGCACGTCTGCTTCGCCCTGATGATCGGCATCCCGCTCGCGAAGCTCGTCAAGCCGCGCGCCCTGAAGGTCTTCTGGGGCACCTACCCCGTGCTCGTCACCTTCGTGATCGTGGTGACCGGCAACCACTTCCTCGCCGACGCCGTCCTCGGCGCCCTGGCCGCCGGAATCGCCGCCTACTCCGCCAAGCACATGGCACGTGCGCGCCCCGCCCACTGGTCCTGGCGCGCGACCTCGCCGGCGACGGCCGGGTGACACCGCCCCCCGGGCGCAGCCGGCATCCGGCGCCGTTTTCCGTACCCTTCCCCCCGCCATGAGCACGCCGACACAGCGCGGTCAGCGCCGCGAGATGATGCGCAACGCGCTCATCGAATCGCGCCTGACCCCCAACGCGATCTCGCTCACCGGGCTCGCCCTCCACTTCGTCGCGGCGGCGCTCCTGTGGGAGCGGCACTTCGTCGCCGGCGGCATCGCGTTCATCATCGGGTCGATCTGCGACACCCTGGACGGGCGGTACTCGCGGATGTCCGGCAAGGGCACCCCGTTCGGCGCGTTCCTGGACTCCACGCTCGACCGCATCGAGGAGGCGATCATCCTCACGGTGGTCGCCCGGTACTTCGCGCAGACCGGCGACGACGCGGCCGTCGTGGCGTGCATGGTCGCGGTCGCCGGCTCGCTGCTCGTGAGCTACACCCGGGCGCGCGCCGAGGCGCTGGGCGTCGAGTGCAAGGTCGGCTTCGCGAACCGCGCGGTGCGCGTGGTGATCCTCTCGGTCGGCCTGCTGTTCGCCACCGGTCCCGGCGACCTCGAGCTGCTCGCACCGTCGGTCTACGTGCTCGCCGGCCTGTCGCTGATCACCACCCTCCAGCGCATCTGGCACGTGCGCTCGCAGCTCATCGCCGCGGGCCCCACGCCGTAACGTCGTCACCAACCTGTAACCGCGCGCGCACGGCCGGGGTACGAAGGGTCCAGGAGCGGACCTCCCCGGTCCGCCGGGACGTCCCGTCCCACCCCCTTCTCTCGAATCAAGGATCCACTTCACCGTGAGCACCACCGGCAACGGCAACGGCAGCGCGCTCGCCAGCGCGGCGGCCACCAACGGCAGCGGTCGCTACCAGCACGACAAGGTGCGGGTCGCGATCGTCGGCATCGGCAACTGCGCCAACAGCTTCGTGCAGGGCCTGTACCACTACGCGGACGCCGACGCCTCGACCGAGGTCCCCGGCCTCATGCACACCGACCTCGGCGGGTACCACGTCGGGGACGTCGAGGTCGTCGCCGCGTTCGACATCAACGCCACCAAGGTCGGCAAGGACCTCGGCCAGGCGATCTGGGCCGCGCCGAACAACACGATGAAGTTCACGAACAAGGTCCCCAAGAAGACCGGCGTGACCGTGCACCGCGGCATGACGCTCGACGGCATCGGCAAGTACCCGGCCACGATCATCAAGAAGGCCAAGGGCGAGACCGCCGACATCGTCAGCATCCTGCGCGAGACGAAGACCGACGTGGTCGTCTCCTACCTCCCGGTCGGCTCCGAGGACGCCACCAAGTGGTACGTCGAGCAGGTCCTCGAGGCCGGCTGTGGCTTCGTCAACTGCATCCCCGTCTTCATCGCCTCCGAGCCGTACTGGAACAACCGGTTCAAGAAGGCCGGCCTCCCGATCGTCGGCGACGACATCAAGTCGCAGGTCGGCGCGACCATCGTGCACCGCACGCTCGCCCGCCTGTTCCACGAGCGCGGCGTGAAGATGCTGCGCACCTCGCAGCTCAACGTGGGCGGCAACATGGACTTCTTCAACATGCTCGAGCGCGAGCGCCTGGAGTCCAAGAAGATCTCCAAGACGCAGGCCGTGACCTCGATCATGGGGACCACGCTGCCGGCCGACGACGTCTACATCGGCCCGTCGGACTACGTGCCGTGGCTGACCGACCGCAAGTGGGCCCACATCCGCATGGAGGGCCAGGCGTTCGGCGACGTGCCGCTCAACGTGGAGATGAAGCTCGAGGTCTGGGACTCGCCGAACTCGGCGGGCGTGATCATCGACGCGGTGCGCTGCTGCAAGCTCGCCCTCAACCACGGGCTCGGCGGCCAGGTCGACGGCCCGTCGTCGTACCTCATGAAGTCGCCGATGAACCAGCGCCCCGACGACCAGGCGCGCGAGGACACCGAGAAGTTCATCGCCAAGTACGCCGGCAAGAAGAGCCCGGGCACCCGCCCCAAGGGCCGTGCCGCCGCGGCCAAGACCGCCGCGAAGAAGCCTGCCGCGAAGAAGCCGGCGGCCAAGAAGGCGGCTGCCCGCAAGACGGCCGCGCCCAAGGCGTAGCCGCGCGACATACCCACCGTGGGACGGAAGGCCCGCCGGCGACGGCGGGCCTTCCGCGTTCCGGAGGCCCGATGCGCTCGGAGCGACCGCGACCGTCGTCCGCCTCACGTGACGAGGGGTCTATCGTTCCAAGGGTGACCAGGTTGACCGTCGCCCACGTGACCCCGTACGCGTGGGACCCGTCGCCTCAGGCGCCCGGCGCGGCCGGCGAGGTCAACCGCGCGGTCGCGCGCACCACGCACCGGCTCGCCGAGCGGGGTCATCGCGTCCTCATCGTCGCTCCGTCCACGTCCACGGCCGCCGTGCGGGCGACGCGGCGAGCGGTCCGGCAGGGCGTCGACCCGTTCGACCCGGACGGTGGGGTGGCCCTCCTGCAGGTCGGCGAGGTGCTGCCGCCCCCGGGCACGGTGCGGCGCGTGGCCGGGCTCCCCGTCGACGTCACGCGCACCGTGGAGGAACTGCTGGGGCACGTGGCGCTCGACATCTGCCACGTCCACGAGCCCTTCGGCCCGTCGGTCTCGAGCACCGCCCTGCGCTACTCGCGTGCCCTCAACGTCGGCACCTTCCACGCACCGAGCGAGCGGCTCGTCGCCACGCAGGTGACGAAGAAGCTCACCGAGCTCATCCTCGGCCGGCTCGACGCCCGGCTGGCGAGCTTCCAGGCGACCGCGGACCTGATGGCCCGCCACTTCCCCGGCACGTACCGCGTGGTCGCGCCCGGCGCGGACCCTGCCCCCGCCGGGGCCACCCCCCGTGCGACGTACGCGGGGGCCCCGGTCCGGCTCCTGTTCGTCGACGAGGAGGAGCGCGGCGCGCTGCGCCTCTTCCTCCGTGCGCTCCGCCGCCTCGACACCGGCCCCACCGCGCCCCCGTGGGAGGCCGTCGTGGTGAGCGCCCGTGGCCCGTCCTCATCGACGCCGCTGCGCCACGAGCTCCGCGAGCGGGTCCGCTTCGCCGCCGGGGACGCCGTGGATGCCGAGATGGCCGGTGCCCACGTGCTCGTCTGTGCCAGCGACGGTGGTGCCCCGGCCCCCGGCCTGCTCCTGCGCGGTCTCGCGGCGGGCGTCGTGCCGGTCGCCAGCCGCCTCCCCGGGTACGAGGAGCAGGCCGAGGACGGCAAGGGACTGCTGTTCGAGCCACGCGACGTCGACACGCTCTCCGCGCAGCTGGACCGGCTCATCGCCGACCCTGCCCTGCTCGAGCGCCTGCGCAGCGCCGCGAGCCCGATGCGGGCGGCCGCCGGCTGGGACCGGGTGACCGACGACCTCGAGGAGGTCTACGCCTCCCTCGTCGCCCGACGCCACGACCCGGCGGGCGACCCGGAGGTGCGCCGGCGGCTGAAGGGCCGCCCGCTGATCGACGTCGACCTGCACATGCACACCGATCACTCGCACGACTGCGCGACCCCGGTCGAGGTGCTGCTCGCGACCGCCCGCGACCAGGGCCTCGGGGCGATCGCGGTGACCGACCACAACGAGATCTCGGGGGCGCTGGAGGCGGCGAAGAAGGCCGCCCAGTACGGCGTGAAGGTGATCGTCGGCGAGGAGGTGAAGACCGCCAACCAGGGCGAGGTGATCGGGCTCTTCATCACCGAGAAGATCCCCCGCGGGCTGACGCTCGAGGAGACGGTCGCCGAGATCCGTCGCCAGGGCGGCCTCGTGTACGTGCCGCACCCGTTCGATCGCATGCACGCGGTGCCCGACTACGAGCACCTGCTGAAGATCATCGACGACGTCGACGCGATCGAGGTCTACAACCCGCGGGTGGCGATCGGCTCCTTCAACGAGGAGGCCGCGCGCTTCGCCGCGAAGTACCGCCTGGTCGCGGGCGCGGGCTCCGACTCCCACGTCGCCCAGGGCCTCGGCTCGGTCCGGATCCGGATGCGGGACTTCGACGGCCCGCAGGAGTTCCTGGAGTCCCTGCGGGACGCCGAGATCCACACCAAGCCGGGCACGCTGCTGTACGTCCAGGCGCTGAAGTTCCTGGAGACGAAGGCGACGCCCCCCGCGGCACGCAAGGCCCGGCGAGCCCGTCGCATCGAGCGCGCGACACGCAAGTCGTGATGCAGGGCGAGGACGCGGGGCCGCAGCCGTCGAACATCACGGGGCCGATGCCTGTGACCGACGACGAGATCCGGGAGAAGTACCTGGAGCGCGCGATCCGTGAGCTGAACACGCTCACGCGCGACCTCCAGGAGTGCTCCCACTGCCCCCGCGGGAGCCTGATGCCGGTGCTCGGCTCCGGCCATCCCCAAGCCGACGTGCTGCTCCTGAAGTACGCGCCGACCGCCGCGGAGATCGACGAGGGCGTGGCGTTCTACGGCCGGGTCGGCACCGCGCTGATGAAGAGCCTCGAGCGCCTGCGGATCGATCCGCTGGTCGTCTACGGGACCCTGTGCGTGAAGTGCCCGGTGAGCGACACCTCGCTGGCCGACCCTGGGTGCGTCGCCCGCGTCGTGGAGGAGCTGGCGATCGTGCAGCCGCGGATCGTCGTCGTGATGGGCGAGGAGGCGCTCGCCGTGCTCAACGACCTCGACGTGCCCCTCGCGCGTCCCGTCGTGGCGGAGCCGGGACGGGTGCAGGAGCTGACGCCCTCGATCGATGCCCTGTACACGCCGGACATCGACGGCGCCCTCGACGAGGAAGCGGCCAAGCGGGCGTTCTGGTCGGCGTTCCGCGTGCTCGGCGACTGGTACGCCGACCTCCCTCCCTACTGACCCATGGACGCGGGCGCCGTCGCGGTCGCGCTGACCGTGGCCGTAGCGGTCGTCGTGTGCGTGCCGCTGGGTGACGTCCGCTGGTCGCTCGTGCTCGTGCTGGCCGCGGCGGGGCTCGGCTTCGCCGCCGCGCGGGCGACGGACGCCGACGTCGTGGCCGACGGCCTGGCCGTGGCGCTCGCGGCCGGAGGGGGGATCGTCTTCGCGCGCGTGTTCGACGAGGCCGGCCTGGCCCTCGGCGTCGCGCTGCTGGGCCTGGGTCTCGGCCTCGCAGGCCTCGGGGCCGGGGCCACGGCGGGCGGGCAGGTGGACCCGATCGGGGCCGCCTACCTCGCCGCCTTCGCGACCTGGACGCGGAACCACGTCGGCCGGCGGCGGGACGCCGTCATCCCGCTGCTCGTGATCGCGATGCCCGTGGCCGTCGCCGTCGGCACGGCGACCGACACGGGGCCGCCCGTCGTCGTGGCGCTGTCCGTCGCGTTCCTGGCCGGCGGTGGGGACCGGCTGGTCGCCGCCCTGCGCTCCGGCTGAGGACGGCGGCCGCGGCGCGCTACATCGTGAGGACGATCTTGCCCAGCTTGCCGCCCGCGGCGAACCGCTCGTAGGCGTCGTGCACGCGATCCAGCGGGAACGTCTCGGCGACGGGGACCCGCACGGCGCCTCCCTGCAGCAACGGCAGGACCGAGCGCTCCATGGCGCGGGCGGTGGCGGCCTTCTCCTCCAGCGGTCGGGCGCGCAACGTGGAGGCGCGGATCGTGCCGCGCTTGGCCATCAGGGCGAGCAGGTTGAGCTCCGACTTGCCCCCGGCGCCGACGCCGATCACGACGATGCGGCCACCGGTGTTCAGCGCCTTGACGTCGTCCGGCAGGTTCGGCCCACCGACCAGTTCGAGGATGACGTCGAACGGGCCGTGCTCGGCGAAGCCCTCGGGCGCGATGACCTCGGCCGCTCCCAGCGCGCCGACCCCGTCGCGCAGGCTCGCGTTGCGCACGGTCGCGGTGACCCGGGCTCCTGCCGCGGCACCCAGCTGCACGGCCGCCGTGCCGACGCCTCCGGCTGCCCCGTGGACGAGCAGGCGCTCGCCGGCGACGAGACCGCACTGCGTGAACACCGCGTCGTGAGCGGTGGTGAACACCTCGGGAACGCCGCCCGCCTCCTCCCAGCCCAGGCCGTCCGGGACGGGCATCAGCTGGCGCTCGTGGACGACGCACAGCTCGCCCTGACCGCCCCCGCCGACGATGGCCATGACGCGGTCGCCGACCGCGAACCGCTGCACGCCCGCACCGAGCGCCGCGACCTCGCCCGCGAGCTCGAGCCCCGGGATGTCCGGGGGCGACCCGGGAGGGGCCGGGTAGAAGCCCTTGCGCTGCAGCAGGTCCGCTCCGTTCAGTCCAGCCGCCTTCACGCGGACCAGGACCTCACCGGCCCCGGCGACCGGATCGGGGTGCTCTTCGACGCCGACGGCGCCGTCACGGATGGTGGCTGCTCGCATCGGCGAACCGTAACGGGCGGGGCGTGCCGCGCATCGCGCGAGCCTCCGCCGGCGTCCCCGGAGGGGTCGATACGCTCCAGCCGTGGACCCCGATGCCGCCGAGCTGCGCGTCCTGGGCTGCCTCATCGAGAAGCAGCGCACGACGCCGGATCAGTACCCGCTCAGCCTCAACGCGTTGCGGCTGGCCTGCAACCAGTCGACCAACCGCGACCCCGTCGTCGACTACGACGAGCACACGGTCCGCGAGGCCGCACAGCGCCTCGGGCGGCGGCGCTGGTCCCGCCTGGCCAGCGGCCAGGGGTCGCGGACCGCGAAGTACCGGCACCTCCTCGACGAGGCCCTCGGCATCGGCGGCGACGAGCTCGCCGTGCTGGCCGTCCTGATGCTGCGCGGCCCGCAGACGCCGGGCGAGCTCAAGGCCCGTACGGAGCGCCTGCACCGCTTCGCCGATCTCGCGGAGCTGCAGTTCACGGTCGAGAAGCTGGTCGGCCGGGGGCACGTGGTGCGACTCGACCGGCGTCCCGGCCAGAAGGAGGAGCGCTACGCGCAGGTGCTCGGGGGCGACGGCGACGTCGAGCACGGGGCGCGAGCCGACCAACCCCCAGGGGCGTCGGCACCCGCCGCAACCGCCCCGGAGCCCTCCGCACCCATCGGCCCGGCGGAGCCGGACGTCCGACCATTCTCGGCCGACCCCGCCGACCGGCGCATCGAGGGCCTCGAAGCCGACGTCAGTGCCCTCCGTGAGGAACTCGCGGCGGTACGCGCAGAGCTGCGGGCACTGCGCGAGGAGCTCGGCGCCTAGTCGCGCCTCCCGGCGAGCGTGGCGACGCCGTCGAGCAGCCGTTCCAGCCCGAACGCGTATGCGTGATCGGGATCTGATGCGGCACCGTGCGCCTCTCCGGCCGCCGTGCCGACGCGCGACGCGAGCGGGAAGCGCCGCGGGTCCAGCACACGACGCAGGAGCGGAGCGTTGGCCGCCCACCACGCGTCGTCGCTCACCCCGGTTCGGGCCGCCGCGACCGTGGCCTGGGCCTCGATCGCGTTCGTCCGGACGAAGCCCAGGACGAGCGCCAGGATCGCGTCGAGCTCGATGTCGCCGAGGCCCGTGCCTGCGACGGCAGCGAGCTCGTACTCGTACTTCGCCATCTGTCCCGGCCCGAG
>NZ_JBFIGP010000084.1:0-13192 GCF_041602235.1 Paraconexibacter sp. | reverse complement strand
TCGATCCCGGTCACGGCCCCGTCGCGGGCTTCGTCGATGGCGGACACCGTTCCTAGTATCGCCACGCGGCCCTCGCGGCGGCGCGTCGCAGCACCGCCCCGCGTGGTCTGCGACCCTTGCCGCATGTCCCGTGGTCGCGCCCGTGCAGCCGCTCCCATGGCGCCGGACCCGGACGAGACGACCGTCGTCGAGGACGCCGATCACCGCGGCGAGCAGCCGGCGGCCGCCGCGCTGAGCGACGTCGTGCTGAAGACCTGCGACCTGGCGAACATCCTCGCCCGGCGGGCGACCGCGTCGAGGGTCGAGCTGCGGTCGTGTCGCGCGACCGGGATCACGCTCTCCAACGCGTCGTTGCGGGACGTCCTCGTGCGTGGGACTCAACTCGACCTGGCCGGGTTCGACGCCGCGACGCTCGACCGCGTGCGGTTCGAGGACTGCGTCCTGCGCGAGGCGTCGTTCCTGGACGCCCGACTGCACTCGGTGGCGTTCGAGAACTGCGACCTGAGCGGCGCCGACTTCACCGGGGTGGAGGTCTCGCGCGTGGAGATCGTCGGCTGCCGCCTGGACCGTCTGCGCGGCGTCCCCAGCCTCCGCGGGGTGCAGATGCGCTGGACCGACGTGCTCGACAACGCCGGGCTCTTCGCCGCGTCCCTCGGGATCGCGGTGCTCGAGGAGGACGCCGGCTAGGCGCGCCCGGCGACGCGGACCACACCGTCCACGATGCGCGCGCACCGCTCGACGGAGTCGTGGTCCACGCGGTCGGCGGTGTCGGTGGGCAGGTGGTAGTTCGTGTAGCCGCCGTGCCCCACCGACAGCAGGCAGGTCGACGGGATCCCGCGCAGCTGGGCCAGGATCGGGTCGGTCCAGCCGCCGATCCTCCACGGCTGCGGCGCCTCGACGCCCGCCTCGACGGCCCCGCGCTGGACGAGCTCGATCGCCGCGCGGTCGAAGTGGTGGTCGCGCATCGTGCCCTCCGTCCGGGCGACGATCGGCGTCCCGCTGCCCAGCGTGTCGACGCCGACGACGGTGACCGGCCCGCGGGCGAGGCTCTCCACGAGCATCGGGTGGTCGAGCGCCGCGCGCATGCCCCCCATCCCGGCCTCCTCCGAACCGGGGAACAGCAGCACGACGTCGGTGCCCGAGGGGGCCGCGACGGCCAGCCGCCGTGCCAGTTCGAGGAGCACGGCGACCCCGGTGGCGTTGTCGCTGGCGCCGGGCACGGTCAGGCTGCGCCCCACGCTCGTCACCCCGGCCACCGCACCGGCGAGGACCGCCGCGGCGCCCGCGCGCAGCGCGCGGGCGACACGCGCCCGCCGCGGGAGCGCGGAGCCGAGGACCCCGGCCGCCAGCGCCGCGGTGACGGGCGCCATCGCCGGTGCCATCGTCCGCTCGCGGTGCGCCCGGTCGGCCCCGAGCGCGGCGAGCCTGGGATGCCACACCCAGCCGGTGTTGGCCGCGTCGACGTGCGCGGCGAACACGACCGTCCCGCGATGGTCGGCCCCGTCGTCGGCCGCGGGGATGCGGACGAGCACGCCCGCCCCGACGTCGTCGGGCAGGAGTCCGCGGAGCCACTGCGAGCGACCGCTGCACTCCGCGTCCAGGGAGACCCCCGCGGCCGCGGTGAGCAGCGCGCCGCGCAGGCCGCCTCGCGCCACGCCGGCGAGCGCGACCATCTCGTGGACCCCGTGGACCAGGGCGTAGGAGTGCTGGTAGCGGTGCACCTGCACGACCGGCTGGAGCCCTGCGTCGGCGAGCTGGTCGGCGACCCAGCGGGCGGCCTCGAGCTCGCCGTCGCGCGCGGATTCCCGCGTCATGGACGCGAGCGTCGCGACGTCGCGACGGATGCGGTCAAGGTCGATCTGCCCCGCTGACATGACGGGGAGCGTAGTCTGCTCGCCGTGACCGACGTGATCGTCATCGGAGCCGGTATCGCCGGGCTGACCGCGGCGCGGGAGCTCCAGCAGCGAGGCAGCGAGGTCGTCGTGCTCGAGGCGCGCGACCGCGTCGGCGGACGCCTGCGAAACCACGAGCTCGCGGACGGCGGGATCGTCGAGGTGGGCGGCCAGTGGCTGGGGCCCAAGCAGCACCGCGCCCTCGCGCTCGCACGCCGTCTGGGCCTCGAGCTGTACCCCACGCACACCGCGGGCGAGAACCTCATGGAGCACGGCGGCACGCTCACGCGGTACCGGGGCGACATCCCGCGGATCAACCCGGTCGTGCTCGCGGACGTCGGACAGGCGCAGCTGCGCCTCGACCGCATGGCGGCGCAGGTCCCGACCGACGCGCCGTGGCGCGCGCCGCGCGCCGACCGCTGGGATGCCCGGACGTTCGAGGACTGGATCGCCCGCAACGTGGCGACGAAGCTCGGCCGCGAGTTTCTGCGGCTGGCGTGCGCGGCGGTCTGGGCCTGCGAGCCCCGCGACGTGTCCCTGCTGCACGTCCTGTTCTACACGCGGTCGGCGGGCCGGTTCGAGGACCTGATCGGGACCCGCGGCGGCGCCCAGCAGGATCGGGTCGTCGGTGGCTCACACCTGCTGGCGCTTGGCCTGCACGACGAGCTCGCCCCCGGCACGGTGCGGCTCGACGCCGCCGTGTCGCAGATCACCCAGGACGACGATGGGGTCGAGGTCCACTCCGAGGACGGGGTGCACCGGGCCCGGCACGTCGTGGTCGCCCTCTCGCCCGCGCTGGCCGGTCGCATCCGCTACACGCCGGATCTGCCCGCGGCGCGCGATCAGCTCACGCAGCGCACGCCGAACGGCTCGGTGATCAAGTGCATGGCGGTCTACGACCGTCCCTTCTGGCGTGAGCAGGGTCTCAGCGGCCAGGCGGCGTCCCTCACGGGTCCGGCCCGGGTCGTGTTCGACAACAGCCCGCACGGCTCGGACCGCGGGGTGCTCCTGGGCTTCCTCGAGGGTCGGGAGGCGCGGGAGTTCACGGGCCGCCCGCAGTCCGAGCGGCGAGCGGCCGTGGTCGCGGGGTTCGCCCGCCTGTTCGGCCCGCAGGCCGCCCAGCCGATCGACTACGTCGACCTGGACTGGTCCGCCGAGGCCTTCACGCGCGGCTGCTACGGCGGGCATCTGCCGACCGGGACGTGGACGGCGTTCGGTCACGCGCTGACGGCGCCGGTCGGCCGGATCCACTGGGCCGGGACCGAGACCGCGACGACGTGGAGCGGCTACATCGATGGCGCGATCGAGTCGGGCGAGCGCGTGGCCCGGGAGATCGTCGCCCACGGATCGACGGCGGCGGCTCCGCTCACGGGCTGACGCCGGCGTAGCTCACGCCGGCGGACTGACGCCAGCGGGCTGACGCCCCGCGAGCGTCGCGACGGCGCGCGCCGATCGCGACGAGCAGGACCATCACGGAGAGCCGCGGCGAGGGGCTGGCGAGCGATGCAGCTTCCCTGCTTTACAACTACATCGTTGTGTAGTAGTGTACCGGTCGAGTTCCGGACCACCCCTCCCCCGTGCAACGGAGACCCCGATGACCACCACCCACCCCACCCGCTCCATCGACGCCAACGAGCTCGTCGCCCGCCTCGCGGCCGACGAGCCGGTGACCATCCTCGACATCCGCGACGACGCGGCCTGGACGATCGAGGCCCCGAACGTCACCGTCCGGCACGTCCCCGCCCACTGCGCGGCAGCCACCCTCGACGACCTCGCCCGCGACCTCCCTGACGACACGGTGATCCTCTGCAACCGCGGGGTCACCGCCCAGCAGCTCGCCGACCGGCTCCTCGCGAAGGGCCGCATGCTCCCGGTGCTGCTCGGTGGCCTGCGCGGCTGGATCGCCACGCTGCGTCCGGTGCCCGTCGACCTCGGCGTCGAGGACCTGCGCGTCCTGCAGATCCAGCGCCCCGGGCGCGGCTGCCTGTCGTACCTCGTGGCCTCCGGCGATCAGGCGCTCGTCGTCGACCCCGCGCCCGACGCCCAGTTCTACGCCGACCTGGCGAGCGAGCTGAGCGTGGAGATCCGCGACGTCGTCGACACGCACCTGCACGCCGACCACCTCTCGGGTGCCCGCGAGCTCGCCGCGATCACCGGCGCCGCCCTGCGGCTCCCCGCCGGGTCCCTGGAGCGCGGCGTCAGCTACGCCGACAGCGTGACCCCGCTGAAGGACGGCGACGAGATCGCCCTCGGCGACCTCACGGTGCGCGCCGTGCACCTGCCGGGACACACCACGGACATGACCGGGCTCGTCGTCGCGGACCGCGCCCTCATCGGCGGCGACTCGCTGTTCGCCGATGGCCTCGCGCGTCCCGACCTCGAGCAGGGCGATCCCGACGGATCGCGTGCCATGGCGCGACGCCTGCACGCCACGCTGCACGAGCGGATCCTCGCCCTCGGCGACGACGTGGTGCTGCTCCCGGGCCACCATCACCCCGGTGTCCCCGCCGGCGCGGTCGCGCCGACGCTCGCCGAGGTCCGGGCCCGCGTCGACTCCCTCGCGATCGCCGATCCCGACGCGTTCGCCGAGGACGTCGTCGCCGACATGCCCCCACGCCCCGCCAACTACGAGGCGATCATCGCCGTCAACTCCGGCACCCACCCCTTCGACCCCGAACTCGAGTCCGGCGGCAACAGCTGCTCGGCTCGCTGACCGTTCCATCCCCCTCAAGGAGCGCACCCATGGATCTCCCCCGTCCCATCCCAGCCGACCTCGCCGAGCTGATCGCTCAGCGTCTGCGGGTCATCGGCGACCCGCTGCGCATCCGCACGCTGGATCTCCTGCGTGACGGTGAGCGGCCGGTCTCCGAGATCGCCGACGCTCTCGGCACCAGCCAGCAGAACGCCAGCAAGCACCTCGGAGTGCTGTTGCAGGCCGGCATCGTCAACCGCCACAAGGTCGGCACCAGCGCCTACTACGCGATCGCCGACGACAGCGTGTTCGCGCTCTGCGAGCAGGTCTGCGGAGGCATCCAGGCACAGGTCGCCGAGCTCGGCGCCCTGATCGAGGGCACCACGGTCCAGGAGGCAGCGCGATGAGCTCCCCCACCGCCCGCCCGTCCTGTCCGGCCGACACGGTCGCCACCCGCACCGGCTGGCCGCTCGAGCGCGTCCTCTTCGCCATGGCCGGCACCGTGACCCTCATCGCGACCGTCCTCACGCTCACCGTGAGCTCCTGGTTCGTGCTGCTCGCCGCGTTCGTCGGCGTCAACCAGTGGGTATTCGTCGCGTTCGGCGACTGCCCCGCATCGCTCGTCCTGTCCCGCGTCTTCCACCTCCAGCGGAGCGTCACCCCATGAATCCCCTCACCGCCCCGACTCCCTCCTCGTCACGCAACGCGCCCGCTCCCGAGCAGCGCGGAAGCGCCCACGCCCCGTCGTCCCTCGGCCCTCTGGGCCGGCTGGGACGCTGGGCGGCAGTCAACCGCCGCACGGTGTTCATCGCCTGGGCGGTCATCGTCGTCGGACTCGGCGTGTTCGCCCCGAAGGTCGAGCACGCGCTCTCCGGCGCCGGGTGGCAGGCCAACGGCTCGGAGTCGGTCGAGGTCCGTGACCTCGTCCAGAGCGAGTTCGGTGGACTCAACTCGACCGGCCTGATGGTCGCGATGCACAGCGACACACTGACGGCGGACTCCCCCGCGTTCCAGCAGCGGATCAGCGAGGTCGCCGCCACGCTGGAGCAGGACGACCGCGTGTCGCAGGTGGTGCTCCCGCAGGCCCAGGCCGGCACGGTCAGCCGTGACGGTCGCACCGTCGTCGTGATGGCCGGCGCGGCCGCCGACAGCAACGACATGGTCCGCGCCGCGGACGATCTGAAGGACCCGGTCCGCGCCCTCGGCGACGACGGGGTCCAGATCGCGATGACCGGCGCCTCCGGCCTGTGGTCGGACTTCAACCACGCCAACAAGACGGCGATGATGAAGTCCGAGCTGATGAGCTGGCCGGTCACGCTCGGCATCCTCGTGCTCGCGTTCGGCTCGCTCGCGGCGGCCGGGCTGCCGCTGCTCCTGACCATCCTCGGCCTGGCCGCGTCGGCCGGTTCGCTGTACCTCGGGACGCAGGTCCTCGACATCTCCATCTGGGCGATGAACTTCGCGCTGATGTTCGCGCTGGCGCTCGGGATCGACTACGCGCTGTTCGTGGTGATGCGCTTCCGGGCGGCCCTGCACGCGACCGTGCCCGACGACCCGCACCGGGTCCGCGACTCGGTCGCCACGACGATGGACACGGCCGGGAAGGCGGTGATGTTCAGTGGCCTCACCGTGCTGATCTCCCTGAGTGCGGTGATGCTGGTCAACAGCCCGGCGTTCCGCTCGATGGCCCTCGGGATCATGCTCAGCGTCATCTTCATCCTGGGCGCGACCCTGACCCTGCTGCCCGCGATCCTGGGTCGCATGGGCCCGCGCATCGATCGCGGCGCACTGCCGTGGGCGAAGACCGGCGACCACCGCTCCAAGCGCTTCGCGGCCTGGGGCGAGCGGTTGTGGGCCAAGCCGTGGATCCCCGGCATCGCGACCGTCGCCGCGCTCGTCGCGCTGGCGGTGCCTGTCCTGAACCTCGACACCGGCATGCCGTCGATCAAGGTCGTGCCCGAGGGCGACTCCGCCCGTGTCGGCTACCAGCTCGTGCAAGACGGGTTCGGGGTCGGGGCGACCGGCGCCCTGCAGGTGACCGCCCCCGCCGCGCAGGCCGACGCCACCAGGACGGCGCTGGAGGCGGACCGCGGCATCGCGCAGGTGGCGCCCGCGCAGACCAGCGGGGACGGCCAGACCGTCCTGCTGCAGGCGGTGCCTGACACCGACCCGTCGGACCCGGCCCTGGGTGCGACGATCGACCGGCTCCGCGAGAGCGTGCCGGCCGGGGCGATGGTCGGCGGTGCCGCCGCCGAGAACCACGACCTCGAGACCGAGCTGGCGAGCAAGACGCCACTGGTCATCGGTGTCGTGCTCGCGCTCGGGTTCCTGCTGCTGCTCGTCGCGCTGCAGGCGCCGCTGGTGGCGCTCATCGGCACGGTCACCAACCTCCTGGCCACCGGCGCGGCGTTCGGCGTCGCCAAGTGGATCTTCCAGGACGGCTTCGGGTCGGGCCTGCTCGGGTTCGAGTCCCAGGGCTTCCTGGACGCCTGGGGACCCGTGTTCTTCTTCGCGATGATCTTCGCGATCTCGATGGACTACACGGTGTTCCTCCTGTCCAGCGCCAAGGAGCACTGGGACCGGACGGGTGACGCCAAGGACGCGATGGTCGGCGGACTGGCGCACTCCGGCCGGGTGATCTTCGCCGCGGCGGCCGTGATGGTCGCGGTGTTCTTCACCTTCGCCCTGTCCGGCCCGCTGCCCCCGAAGGAGATGGGCATCATCCTCGGCGTGGCCGTCCTCCTGGACGCGGCGCTGGTGCGGTTGCTGCTCGTCCCGGTGCTGCTGCGCCTCACCGGCGCCAAGGCGTGGTGGCTGCCGCGCTGGCTGGACCGCATCCTGCCCAACGTGAAGTTCGGGCACTGAGGACGACATGGGCCTCCTCGAACGGCTCCGTCGTCACCGGCCGATCACGCCCGCCGCAGCCGCGGCGGGCGTCGAGGCCGGCGACCTGCTGCTCGTCGACGTGCGCGAGGCGTCGGAGTTCGCCTCAGGTCATGCTCCGGGCGCGCGCCACGTCCCGCTGTCCCGCGTCGCGGACGCGATGTCCGACCTCGCGCAGAGCGGGCAACCGATCGCCTTCATCTGCCGCAGCGGCGCGCGGAGCGCCGTGGCCACGCGGCGGGCTCGCGCCAGTGGGCTGGACGCGGTGAACGTCCGTGGCGGCATGCTCGCCTGGGAGCGCGCAGGGCTGACGACGCGCTCCGGCCGACGCTGAGCCGGGTCTCGGCGGGGGGACGTTCGGGCGTCCCCGTGCCTCACGCGCTGAGGTCGAACAGCTCCGTGAGGCGCAGGCCGAGTCCGAGATCACCGATCGCCCGCAGGCGCCCGCGCAGGGCCAGCCGCTTGGGTCCCGCGCTGCCGGCGATCACCTTGCGGAGATCCTCCGGCCGGATCTTGAGGGTCAGCCGCGCCTCGCCGACCGGCTCGGGCGACACGAAGCACGCCCCGTCGCGGATCACGAGCTCGCGGTGGTCGTAGCCCCCGCCCGGCCGGTCCCACAGCTTCACGTGCAGGACCGCGTCGAGGTCCTTGGCCGCCTCCGGCCGCAGGCGCGAAGCCATGTGCTCGACGAGTACGTCGATGACCCGGTCGCGGCTCTCGGCGTCCGCCATGAGCGCCGCGAACCCGGCGTCGTCGAGCGCGACCACCTGACGGTAGATCGCCTCGGGGTCAGCGCGGAAGTCGACGTCAGGATGCATGCGTGCGACCGTACCGCGCCCGCGGGTGGGGACGGCCGGTGGGCCCCTCGGGCCTACGGGCCGGTGCGCGGCCTCCTCCGCTACCTTGACACCATGTCGAGCGTGACGGATCCACGAATCGTGATCATCGGCGGTGGCTTCGCCGGGATCGGCTGCGCGATCGAGCTGCAGAACCACGGGTTCCGGAACATCACGATCCTCGAACGCGGCGAGGACCTCGGCGGCACCTGGTTCTACAACACGTATCCGGGCGCGGCCTGCGACGTGCCGAGCCACCTGTACTCGTTCTCGTTCGCCACGCGCCGCACGTGGACGCGGCTGTGCTCTCCGCAGCAGGAGATCCTCGACTACCTCCACGAGGTGGCGCGCGACCACGACGTCGACGAGCTCGTCGAGACCGGCGTGGAGGTGGCGAGCTGCGACTGGGACGACGGCGAGCGCCACTGGACCGTCACCGCGACCGACGAGCGCACCTGGGAGGCCGACGCCGTCGTCGTCGCCACCGGGCAGCTCCACCGCCTCGCGTACCCCCGGGTGGAGGGCATCGACGACTTCGAGGGCCCGAGCTTCCACTCGGCCCAGTGGCGCCACGACGTCGACCTCACCGGCAAGCGCGTCGCCGTCATCGGCACGGGGGCGAGCGCCGTCCAGTTCGTCCCCGAGATCGCGAAGGTCGCCGGCAAGCTCCACGTGTTCCAGCGCACGGGCAACTGGTTCATGCCCCGGCGCAACCGCCGCTACCCGCCGGGGATCAAGCAGGCGATCCGGTACCTGCCGGGTGTGCAGGAGCTCCGCCGTCGCTACATCTACAACTACGGCGAGCTGCTCACGGCGATGATCCGCCACCCGAGGACCTTCGGGCGCGTCGGCAAGCTGCGGTCCACGCTGTTCATGCGGTGGCAGCTCCGGGACGCCGAGCTGCGACGCAAGGTCTGGCCGGACTACACCTTCGGCTGCAAGCGCGTGCTGTTCAGCTCCGCCTGGCTGCCGGCCCTGCAGCGGCCGAACGTCGAGCTGGTCACCGACCCGATCACGCGCGTCACGCGCGACGGCGTCGTGACGGCGGACGGCCTGGAGCGGGAGGTGGACGTCGTGATCTACGGGACCGGCTTCAAGCCCGCCGACTTCATGCTGCCGATGGAGATCCGCGGCACCGGCGGCACGCGGCTCGCCGACGTCTGGTCGCAGGGGGCACACGCCCACCTCGGGGTGGCCGTCCCCGGGTTCCCGTCCATGTTCCTCATGTACGGGCCGAACACCAACACCTCGGGTGGGTCGATCATCGTCTACCTGGAGGCGCAGGCCGCGTACATCCGCCAGGCCCTCCAGCACGTGCGGGGCCGCGGGGCCGCGGCGATCGACGTGCGCCCGGAGGCCGAGGCGGCGAGCGACCGCGACGTGCAGGCGCGGTTCGCCGGGACCGCCTGGACCCAGTGCGACTCCTGGTACCGCGACGAGAACGGCCGGATCGTGACGAACTGGCCCGGCTACATGCGCGAGTACGTCGCCCAGACCGCCCAGCTCGATCCGGCCCAGTTCACCTTCGTGGAGCGCACGTCGGACGCCGAGCCGCAGCCGGAGTCCGCCGCGGCCTGACGGTCGCTCAGGGGGCGATCATCACCTTGATCGCCTCGCGCTGGTCCATCGCCCGGTAGCCGTCGGGGACCTCCTCGATGCCGATGGTCCGGTCGAAGACGCGCCCGGGCTCGATCCGCCCCTCCAGGACGTCGGGCAGCAGCTCGTCGATGTAGGCGCGGGCCGGGGCGATGCCGCCGCTGACGGTCACGTTCTTGAGGAACGTCAGCTGGGCCCCCGGGATGTCCCCGGTCTGCGGCACGCCGACGCGACCGACCGCGCCACCGGGCCGAGCGATGCGGAGCGCCGTCTCGAGCGACTCACCCAGACCGACGGCCTCGATGACCGCGTGGGCGCCCTCGCCGCCCGTGAGCTCCTTCACCCGCGCGACCGCCGCCTTGCCCCGCTCGGCGACCACGTCGGTCGCCCCGAACTCCCGGGCGAGGTCCGTCCGGACCTGGTGGCGGCCCAGGATGATGATCCGGTCGGCCCCCAGGCGCTTGGCGGCGATGACGCCACACAGCCCCACGGCCCCGTCGCCGACGACCGCGACCGTGGATCCCTCGCGGACCCCGGCACGGACTGCGGCGTGGTGGCCGGTGCCCATGACGTCCGACAGCGTGAGCAGCGACGGCATCAGCGCGTCGTCCACGGGGACCGGAAGCACGACGAGCGTGCCGTCGGCCTGCGGCACGCGGACCGCCTCTCCCTGCCCGCCGTCCACGTCCCCCACGCCCCAGAAGCCACCGTTGACGCAGGAGGTGTGCAAGCCCTCGTGGCAGTACGCGCAGGTCCCGTCGGAGAACACGAACGGCGCGACGACGACGTCGCCCTTGCGGACGGTGGTCACCTCGCTGCCGATGTCCTCGACGACGCCGATGAACTCGTGACCCATCCGCTGCCCGGGCGCATCGGGGTCCTTGGACTTGTACGGCCACAGGTCGCTGCCGCAGATGCACGACCGCGTGACGCGGACCAGGGCGTCGCTCGGCGCGGAGATCGTCGCGTCGGGGACGTCTTCGACCCGGACGTCGCCGGCGCCGTAGAGGAGAGTCGCTCGCATGCGGCAACCTTACGGACCCCGGATCTCGAGCCCGATGTGCCCGCAGCGGACGGATGTCCGTGAGCGATGCCCTCGACCGCGGGCTCGCAACATGGCACGATGGCTACGTGCCGTCGTACGTGCATGCCATGTTCGCAATGGTGGGCGTCTGCCTCCTCGCTGCGCTCGTGCTGCCTGCGCCCCGCATGCCGCTGTCGCTCGCCGCGCGGTGGTGCCGTGCGCTGTTGACCCTCGGTATCGGGCTGATGATCGGCGCCGCGACCCTTCCCGCGTTCGACGTCTGGTACCCGGCGATCGCCGCGATCGGCGCCGCCCTCGGACTGTGGCTCGCCATGTTCTGGCTGGCGCGGCAGCCCGATCTGTACGCGACGCCGGACCCCGAGGCCCAGAGCAGCGACGACCCGGACGACGACGACCACGGCGGTGGCGGAGGTGGCTCGCCGCCACCGGACCGCGGCCCCGACCCGCCGCCGGCCCCCGACGGGCTGGACTGGGACGCGTTCGATCGTCACCGGCGCTCGTGGGAGCAGGACCGGGACCGGACGCCCGCCGGCGTCTGAGCCGGTCGACGTCCGGCTCCGGGCGGCCGTCGGCGATCGGTCAGTCCCGCGGAGCGGGAGCGAGCAGCCTGCGCTCCAGGGTCATCCCGGTGGCGGAGAGCATCAGCAGGGCCGCACCGATCAGCACCCCGAAGGCGAACACCATGGGTGTCGCGTAGAAGGACGGCTCGAAGCCGGTGACGGCCCCGACGTCGGGGGAGACGTTGCGGTCGAGCCCCACCGCGTTGCCCAGCCCGGTCAGGGCCCAGCGGCTGATCGTCAGGTTGGCGATCAGCTTCATCGGCGCGATCATCGTCGCGTACGGGATCACCGCGCCGGCGAAGAGCAGCTGCGGGATGAGGAGCAACGGCACCGAGCTCGTGGCCTGGTCGGAGGTGCGCACCGCCGCGGAGATCCAGAGGCCCATGGCCACGGCCGCCCACCCGACCGCGACGCACATCGCGTACACCTGGGCGACCGCCACCGGCCCCTCCCCGAGCGGCTGCAGGACGATGGCCACGAGGACGAGGAGCAGCACCTGCGTGGCGACCAGGGGGAACAGCACGGCGCACTTGGCCAGGATGTAGGCGTCCAGGCGCACGCCGACCGCGACTTCCCGATCGAGGATCGCGCGTTCCCGCACGATCTCGCGGCACGCCGCGATGATCCCCAGCCAGATGCTGCCCGTCAGCAGCAGGAAGAGCAGCGTGGCGTTGTAGTACGGGGCGAACGCCGGGGAGTCCAGCGCTCCCGTCGGGACCGCGAGCCCGATCCCCAGCCCGATCACCGGGGCCTGCCCGAGCAGGAGGGCGAGCTGGCGCTGGTTGCGCCACGTGCACGTCCGGTACCGCGCCGCGAGCACGCCGGCCTGCCGACCGAGCGGCGGCAGCGCGACCCGCTCCACCGCCGCGGGCTCGCCCGGCAGGGCGTCCGGGAACGGCTCGTCGGGCGCCGGGACCGGGGCGTCCTCCAGGTCGAGGGCCTCGTACACCTCGTCGTAGCTCGAGACCCCGAACCGCTCGAGCGTCTCCTCGGGCGAGCCGATGAACCGCAGCTCGCCGCCCTGCGCCATGACCGCGACCTCGTCGCAGAGCCCGAGGCTGCTCGTCGCGTGCGTGGCGATGAGCACGCCGCGGCCCTCGTCGGCCAGCCGGCGCAGCAGGCGCATCATGCGCGCCTCCAGGACCGCGTCGAGCCCGGTGGCGGGCTCGTCGAGCAGGAGCACCGGGGGCCGTCCGACGAGCTCGGCGCCACAGGACGCCCGGCGGCGCTGACCGTCGGAGAGCGACGCTATCCTGATGTCGGCGCGGTCCTCCATCTGCAGCTGACCGAGCACCTCGTCGACGCGGTCGTCCAGCTCGGATGGGCTGGTGCCCGGCGGGAGGCGCAGCTCCGCCGCGTACCGCAGCGCCTCGCGCACCGTGAGCTCCGGGTGCAGCAGCGTGCCGAAGGGGACGTAGCCGACATCGGTGGAGCGCAGGCGGACGGAGTGTCCTCCGAGCTCGACCGACCCGGCGGCGGGCTCCACCACTCCCGCGAGCGTGCGCAGCAGCGTCGACTTGCCGGAGCCGCTGGCCCCGATCAGCCCGATCATGCGCCCGACCGGTACCGAGATCGACGCCGATCGCAGGATCGTCTGCCCGCCCGCCGTCACGGTGAGCCCGCGCGCCTCGAGCCCCTCGGGGGCGGTGGTCGACGAGACGGACGTCACGCGCGAACCGTACCCCGCC
>NZ_JBFIGP010000083.1:0-13330 GCF_041602235.1 Paraconexibacter sp. | reverse complement strand
GCCACCGCCCTCATCGGCGCCGGATGCGGCAAGGAGAACCCCTCGCGCAAGACGCTCGACAAGCCGCAGCTCGGCATCGGCAGCACCGAGAAGGAGGCCGCCGAGGATCTGGGCTTCCCCGGCTTCGCGACCAAGAACACGACCCGCGTCGGAGGCAGCGACCCGGCCGCCAACGCGGCCGCCGTCGCCCGGGCCGTGTACCCCGGGGACGAACCCGCGCAGCGCCCGGCCGCCGTCGCCCTCGCCGACGGCAGCGACTGGCGCATCGCGCTCGCCGCCAGCGCGCTCATGGCGCCGCCGCTGCGCGCCCCGGTCCTGCTCTCCGACGGTGAGAAGGCGCCGGCCGTCACCGTCGAGGCGCTGCGGACGCTGGCCCCGACGGGCTCCAAGCGCACCGGAGGCGCACAGGTCGTTCGGGTCGGCGACGTGTTCCGCCCCGCGCGCCTGAAGACGACCGACGTCACCGGGGCCAACCCGTTCGCCGTGGCGCGTGCCCTGGACGCCTTCGGCGCGGCGGTGCGGGGCAGCGCCTCGAACCGCGTCGTCGTGGTGAGTGCCGACGCCCCCGGATACGCCATGCCCGCCGCCTCGTGGTCGGCGCGCAGCGGCGATCCGATCCTGTTCGTCCGCAAGGACGTGGTGCCGCCCGAGACCCGAGCGGCGTTGAAGGCCCACCGCAAGCCGCAGATCTACGTCCTGGGCCCGTCGAAGATCGTGTCACCGAAGGTCACGCGCGTCCTCCGCACCCTGGGCACCGTGACGCGCGTCGGCGATCAGGACATCGCCTCCAACGCCGTCGCCTTCGCCCGGTTCCGCGACGGCGAGTTCGGCTGGGGCATCACGGATCCCGGCCACGGGCTCGTGTTCGCGAGCGCCGCGCGCCCCGCCGATGCCGCCGCCGCCGCGCCCCTGTCCTCGAGCGGGACCTACGGTCCGCTCCTGGTCCTCCCGCAGGCGGGCCGGCTCCCTGCCGCGGTCCAGCAGTACCTGCTCGACGTCCAGCCCGGCTACGACCTCGATCCGGTACGCGGCGTCTACAATCACGGCTGGATCATCGGCGACGCCAAGGCGATCGACATCGGGGTGCAGGCGAAGATCGACGGCCTGCTGGAGATCTCCCCCGTGAACGCCGCACAGGAGGAGGAGCCGACGGCCACCACCGGCGGGGCGTCGGCGCCCAAGCCGTCGACGACCACCACCCCCAAGCCGGACCCGTCACCGACCACCACCACGCGGAGCGCACCTTGAGCGAAGCCGAGTCCCCCGATCGCACCACCCGCAGCGGCGTCCAGGTCACCGTGGACGACGTCCGCGAGCTGATGGGCGCCTCGACACCGCACTTCGCCCTCCAACTGCGCAACCGGATCGCCAAGCTCGTCCGGGGCCTTCCGGCCGACCACCCCGCGCGGGTGCTCGGCGAGCAGGAGATCGAGCGGCTGACCCGCCTGGGCTTCTCCGGCGAGACGCGCGGGACCCAACGCGAGACGGGTATCGACCCGCTCGCGTCGGTGTCCGAGAGCGTCTGAGCAGCGCAGGCCGCCCCGCGGCGACCGCGTCAGACGGAGGCCGCGACGCGGCCGCGGATCAGGTCCGCCGCCCGCTCGGCCACGGCCTGCACGGTGCCGTGCGTGTGGCCGCGCGGCAACGACGGGAGCACCGAGGCGTCCACGATCCGCAGGGCGTCGAGGCCCTGGACCCGCAGCTCGCTGTCGACCACGCCCTGCCCTCCCCCGCCGATCCGGCACGTGCCGACCGGGTGGTACAGGGTGTGGGCGATCTTCCGGACCCCCGAGGCGATCTCCTCGTCGGTCTGCAGCTGCGAGCCCGGAAAGCGCTCGCGTCCCAGGTGCTGCGCGAAGGCGGGACGCCGCAGGATCTCGCGCGCCCGCCGGACCCCGGCCACCATGACCCGCATGTCGTGCCCGTCCGGGTCGCCGAAGTAGTTGGGGTCGACGATCGGCGCGACGCGCGCATCCCGCGACGCCAGCCGCACGCGGCCCCGGCTCTCGGGACGCAGCAGGACGACCCCGACGCTGATGCCGTGCTCCTCGGCGTCCACGAGGCCCTCGCCTTCGAACAGGACGGGAGCGAAGATCAGCTCGTAGTCCGGTGCGGCGAGGCCATCGTCGCTGCGGGCGAAGGCCGCGATCTCCCCGACGTTGGAGGTGAGCATCCCGGTCCGACGAGCCAGGAACCGCACGAGCTCGGCGGGCTTCTCGGCCGCGAAGAGCGACGTCGGCGTGGGGGTCGCCGCGGTGACGAGCGCGACGAGGTGGTCCTGCAGGTGCTCGCCGACCTGCGGGCTGTCGAGGACGACGTCGATGTCGAGCTCGGCGAGGTGGTCGGCCGGCCCGACGCCGGACCGCATGAGCACCTGGGGGGTGTTGAGCGCACCAGCGCTCAGGATCACCTCCCGCGCGGCGTTCGCGGTGTGCGCCGCTCCGGCGGCGTCCGTGAAGGCGACGCCCGTCGCGCGACGCCCCTCGAACAGGACGCGGTCGACGACGACCCCGCACCGCACCTCGAGGTTGGGGCGCTCGCGCGCGGGCGTGAGGTAGGCGTCGGCGGCCGTGCGACGCATGCCGCGCCGCTGCGCCAGTGGCGTGACCGCCACCCCGTCGGGCTCGTCGCTGGTCAGCGGTCCGGACAGCGGCAGCCCGTCCTGCTGCGCCGCCTCCAGGAACGCCTGCGACAGCGGGTTCAGGGACCGCGGGAACCGCGGGGACTGCGCGCGGTGCGCGCGCTCGCGGTAGGGGGCCAGCTCACGGGGACCCCACCCCTCGGCCCCTTCCGCGACCCAGTCCTCCTGGTCCTGGCGATGACCGGGGATCTGCATCATCGCGTTCATCGCCGAGCAGCCGCCGAGCATGCGACCCCGCGGCGTGAACACGCGCCGGCCGTCGAGTCCGGGCTGCGGCTCGGTCTCGTAGTTCCAGTCGCGGTCCGTCTTGAACAGCTTCGGGAAGGCGGCGGGGATCCGCACCTCCTTCGAGGCCTTCTCGGGCCCGGCTTCGAGCAGGAGCACCCGGGTCGACGGGTCCTCCGAGAGACGAGCGGCCAGCACGCATCCGGCGGAACCGCCACCCACGATCACGACGTCGTACATGCTCTGAGCCTAGCGCGACCTGACACGGTGTCAGCATCAACGCCCGGGGACCAGCAGCACCGCCGCCTCGGGCACCGCCGACTGCAGGGCCAGGGGGTCGACGACCTCCCCGGGGGCCAGGGTGAGGGCGCGCGCGGCCCAGTGCCCGTCGTCCCCGGTCACGGGCGGCGGCAGGATCGCCAGCGGCGCCAGGCGTCGCGCCGCGGGTGCCGCACCCGTTCCGCGGCCGGCCACCGCGACGAACGCCAGCTGCGCTGCCGGGGCGGCGCGCCGCAGGACCGTCCCGCCGCCGAGGTAGTGCTGCGCGGCGACGCGCCCGGAGCCGGGCACGACGACGACCGCCCGCGGCCCCGCCGGCGCGGGACCCAGCGCCCGGACGGCCGCGCGCCAGTCCTCACGCTGGTAGGCGGGGTCGGCCTGGACGGCGAGGACCGTGCCCGTCCCGAGCACGCCCGCGAGCGCCGCGGCCGCCAGTCCGGTCCGCGCCGGCAGGGCCGCGAACCCGACGCCCAGCAGCGCGATGAGCGGCACCACCGCGGCGATCAGGTTGCGGGTGACCACGTAGTCGTCCCCCGCCAGGGCCAGCCCGACCGGAACGAGCACGCTGCCGAGGCCGACGAGTCCCAGTCGCCGCACCGCGTCCTGGCGGACGCGCACCGCCCACGCGACCGCGAGCAGTGCGAGCGCTGCGCCGAGCGCCGTCAGGAGGGCTTCGGCCGGCGCGTCGTAGCCGACCAGCAGCTGCTTCGGGACCTGGAGCACGCGCTCACCGAGCGGCGTCTGGGAGATGAACCCGGCCCGCCCCGCCTCCCGCTGGTCGAGGGCCAGCGGCAGCAGCGCGAGCCCGGCGATGAACGGGGCCGCCAGGGCGACCGCGGCCATCCGCGCCTGGCCACGAAGCGCCCACACGAGCCAGATCGCCTCCCCCAGGACGAGGAACAGCGCGAAGAAGTGCGTCGCGAACGCGAACGCGGCGACCACGCCCCAGGCCACGAGCCTCGGGGCGGTCGGTGACTCGAGGGCCCGCTGCAGCAGCAGCACCGAGACGGCGGCGAGCAGGACGAGCAGGGCGTAGGCCCGGGCCTCCTGCGAGAACCACACGAGCAGCGGGTTGGTCGCGACCAGGAGGGCGGCGATGAGCGCGGCGCGCACCCCGGCGAGACGGCGGGCGACGGCGGCCAGCACCGGGACGGTCGCCACGCCGGCGAGCGCCGACAGCGAGCGCAGCGCAGCCTCCCCGTCCCCGAGCACCTGGGTCCAGACCCACGCGAGGACGTAGTAGAGCGGAGGGGTCGACTCCTGGTCCCGCACCGCGCCGAGCAGGTCCCCGGCACCGTGGCGCAGGACGTCGACCGTCGCGGCTTCGTCGGCCCAGTAGGACTGCGCGCCCAGCGTCGGGAACCGCAGCGCGGCAGCGAGAACGACGATCCCGATGAGCGCCGTCCGCGCGCGACCCGTCACAGGCGCCAGGGTACTCACGCGGCGCGGCCCGCCAGGGCTCGTGGGTATCCTCGGAGTGGTGCCCCGAGCCGTCCGCGCCCTTCTCCTGAGCGTCCTGCTCTCCGCCGTCTGCACGCCCGTGGCCGCGACCGCCAAGGTCCCCAGGGAGTTCTTCGGGGTCATGATCGACGGTCCGGCGACCGAGACACCCGGGGTGCTCGAGCGCGAGGCGCCCCGCATGCGGGCACGTGGCCCCAGGACGGTCCGGTTCGCGATCGACTGGGCCGCGGCCCAGCCGTACGCGAGCTTCGACCAGGTCCCCGAGGGCGAGCGGGAGCGCTTCACGGACGTGGGCGGGGTCCCCACCGATTTCAGCCGCAGCGACCGCATCGTGCGCCTGCTCGCCGCGGGTCGCTTGCGCCCGTTCCCCGTGATCCTCCACGCTCCGGACTGGGCGGCGAAGTTCCCCGGTCCCTTCTACCAGGCCGGCCGGTACGGATCGCCGCCGGCGTCGCCCAGGACCTACGCCCGCTTCGTCGCCGCGCTCGCGCGCCGGTACGGGCCCAGCGGAACGCTCTGGCGGAGCATCACGCCCTCCAAGCGCCGCCCGATCCGCGACTGGCAGATCTGGAACGAGCCGAACCTCGGCCAGTACTGGAGCGAGAAGAACTTCCAGCGCGGTTACGTGCCGCTCCTGCGCGCCTCGCGCAAGGCCATCCGCGCGGTCGACCGCAAGGCGCGGATCGTCACCGGGGGGCTCACCAACGGTGCGTCGAGCACGGCCTGGACGGCGCTGCGCCGCATCTACGAGGCCGGGGGCAAGGGGACGTTCGACGTCGTGGCGCTCCACCCGTACACGCGCAACGCCAACGGCGTGCGGGCCACGATCCGCTCGACGCGAAAGGTCACCCGCGACAAGGGCCAGGGCAGGATGCCGATCCTGCTGAGCGAGATCTCGTTCTCCTCCAGCGACGGCGAGTCCCCGGACCGCAAGACGTTCGCGACCTGGGACACCTCCGAGGGCGGTCAGGCCGATCGGCTGCGGAGCACGCTCAAGATGGTCGTTCGGGAGCGTCGTCGGCTCCGGATCAGCGGCGTGCTCTGGTACACGTGGCTCTCACCCGACGTCCAGAAGGGACGCTGGTCCGACTACGCGGGCCTCAGTCGGCTGGATGGTCACCGCATCGTCCGCAAGCCGGCGCTGTTGTCCTTCCAGAGGACCGTGCGACAACTCTCGCGCTGACCCGGCCCCTACCTCACCTCTCCTTCTCCGTGATCCGAACCTCGAGCCCCATGCCGCGTCGACTGCCCGTCGCGGCGCTGACGCTGGCCACGGCGCTGATCACGCTGCTCGCGCTGATCGGCACGCCGGTCGCCCGCGCGGCGACGTCGCAGGAGTCGATGTTCCAGGACGACCCGCTGCTGGTGTACGGCGACGAGGTGACGCAGAAGCGCACCCTGGACAGGCTCGTCCACCTGGGGGTCGACCGCATACGCGTCTCGGTCTTCTGGCGCATCGTGGCACCGGCCAACGACGCTGCCAAGAAGCCCGACGGCTTCAACGCCGCGGACCCGGCCGCCTACCCGAGCGGCGCCTGGGACCGGTACGACCGCCTGATCGTCGCCGCGAAGAACCGCGGCATCCGCGTCAACCTGAACATCACCTCGCCGGTCCCGGACTGGGCCGCGGGCAACCCCGAGCGCGCCGACCTCAAGCCGACCTACGCGCCCGACGCCGGGGAGTTCGCCCGATTCGTCGCCGCGGTCGGGACGCGATACTCGGGCCGGTACGGAGGTCTTCCCCGTGTCGACTACTGGTCGATCTGGAACGAGCCGAACCAGCCCGGCTGGCTGACCCCGCAGTGGCTGCCGGACAAGGACGCGCCCGGCGGGTTCGCCGACGCGGCACCGCGGATCTACCGCGACCTGGCGAACGCCATGTGGTTCGGGCTGTCGATCAGTGGTCACGCCGGCGACACGATCCTGGTCGGTGAGACCGCGCCGAAGGGCCAGGCGAGGGCCCGCGGCGTGTCGCGGGCGATGAAGCCGCGACGGTTCCTGCTGCGGCTGTACTGCCTCGACGACAACGCCCAGGTCCTGAAGGGCGCCGAGGCGAAGCGCAACCAATGTCCCGGGAAGGTCGACGGGTTCCGTGAGGCCAACCCCGGCCTGTTCCAGGTTACCGGACTGGCCCACCACCCCTACGAGCTCACCCGCGCGCCCGACGTGGAGCCCGAGGACCCCGAGTTCTTCACGACCGGCAACCTGCGCGCCCTCGGCTCGCTGATGGGTCGCGTGTTCCTGCGCTACGGGGCAGCGATCCCGGGCGACGGGAAGGGCGGCTTCCCGCTCTACCTCACCGAGTACGGCTACCAGACCGACCCTCCGGACCCGACGGGGGTCTCGCGCGCCCGCCAGGCCGCCTACCTCAACCAGGCGGAGTGGATCACGGCCCGAAACCGCGCGGTGAAGACGCTGTCGCAGTTCCTGCTGTTCGACGACAAGCCGGTGGAGGGCGCCACGAAGCTCCAGCAGTACGGCGCGACGTTCCAGAGCGGCCTGTCGACCGACGCCGGGAGGCGCAAGCCGGCCTACGCGGCCTACCGCTTCCCGATCCACGTGCGTCGCACCACGATCAACCGCGGCAGCCTGGCGACCGTCTGGGGGCTGCTGCGCGCCGGTCGGCCGAAGACCCGTGAGACCGTCCGCATCGAGGGCCGGCCTTCCGGCGCGAAGCGGTATCGCACGCTCCGGACCGTGCGGGCGGACGCGCTCCGCGGGTACCTCCAGGCGCGGGTCCGGCTGCGGCGCACGACGCGGGTCCGGCTGTCGTGGCGTGACCCGCGGACGAAGTCGGTCCAGCGGTCCCGGTCGGTCACGATCAAGGTCCGGCAGCGGCGGCGCTGATCCCGCGTCCAGCCGCGGCCTCCCGGGAAGTGGTGAGGCGACGGACGGCAGAGCGTCCAGTCGCGGACGGTCCCGCTCGACCCGTTCGCGGACGCGCCGATTCCCGGGGCATGACACCCCTCGCCTGGTCCATGACCGCCGCGGCCCTGGTCCAGGTCGCGTTCCTCGTCGCGTTGATCGTGACGCTCCCGCGCTGAGCGGTCGGTCGCCGTCTAGGCTGGGGTGCACATGCCCCAGCCGCAGGAACCGCGCGGAGCCGCGGCGCGAACGTCCGGGATAGAAGGCTCGGATCTCCCCGGTCCGTTCCCGGTCGGCACGTACGCGAAGAAGCTCCAGGAGCGGCTCCGCGGCTTCGCCCGCGTCCAGTTGATCGGCGAGGTCGTCGGGCTCCGGGTCCTCGCCAAGAGCGTGTACTTCGACCTGCGCGACGGCGACGGCGCGGTACCCGTCGCGATGTGGCGGCGCGACTTCGACCGGCTGGGTCTCCCCGAGGGCCTGCTCGTGGACGGAGCCGAGGTCGTCGTCGGTGGGGGCGCCGACTACTACCCGGGCTCGAGGACCTCGTCGGGGTCGTTCTCGTTCCGCGCCACGATGCTCCGCGTCGCCGGCGAGGGCGATCTCCTCGCCCGGATCGAGCGGTTGCGGCGCAAGCTCGGGGAGGAAGGCCTGTTCGACCCTCAGAAGGCGTTGCCGCGACCGTCGCTGCCGCGCACGATCGGGGTCGTGACCGCGGAGACCGGTGAGGCGCGCAACGACGTGCTCGCCGGCCTGCGCCGCCGCGGATGGGCCGGGTGCCTGGTGTGGGCGTTCGCCCCCGTGCAGGACCGGCACGCCGCGCCGCGGATCGTGTCGGCCCTGCAGGACCTCGCCGCGACCGGCGCGGTGGACGTCATCGTCGTCGCCCGCGGAGGCGGCTCGGTCGCCGACCTGATGGCGTTCAGCGACGAGACGCTGTGCCGGACGGTCGCCATGCTGCGCACCCCGGTGATCGCCGCCGTCGGCCACCACGGCGACCGGACCCTGATCGACGACGTCGCCGCCGTCTCGTGCTCCACGCCGACCCACGCCGCGGAGGCCGCGGTCCCCCTGGACGTCGCCGCGGAGCGGACGCGTCTGCAGCGGCGTGCCACGCGGCTGGTGCATCACGGGCGCTCCGCGGTGCTGGCCCGCGCTCGCGTCCTCGAGCGGCTGGCGCGCGCGCCGGCCGAGCACGTGCGACGGCACAGCGTCCGGCTGCACCAGCTCCTGCGCGAACTGCGCGCCAGCGCCCGACGCGGGGTCGCGGTCGCGCAGCGGGACGCCGCGACGCGTGCCCGCGTCCTGGCGCGCAAGGCGGGGGCGTCGGCCGGCGCCGAGGCCGTGGCGAGACGCCGCGCGCTGGACTCCTTCGCCCTGGCCCTCGCCGCGCACGACCCGGAGCGCGTCGTCGAGCGCGGATACGCGGTGGTGGACGATGGCGCGGGCCGCGTGATCACGTCGGCCGCCGACGCCCGAGCGACGGGTCGCGTCCGCCTGCTGTTCAGCGACGCCTCCGTCCGTGCGACGATCGACGACGACCCGTCAGAGGAGCCCGAGGAATCGTGAACGACGCCCCACCCACCACGACGAGCTACGAGGCGGCCACCGCCCGGCTCGAGGAGATCATCCGTCGGCTGGACTCCGGCGAGGCCGGTCTGCGCGAGACCCTCGACCTGTGCAAGGAGGGCCGCACGCTGGTCGAGTTCTGCGCCGGCGAACTGGAAGCGGTCGGGCGCGGGCTCCAGGAGCTCCGACTCGACGACCTCGTCGCCCGGCTCGAGGGGTCCGCGCCCGACCCGGCTGCGGCCCCGTCGCCTGCGAACGCCTCCACCCCGGCCCCACCGTCCCCGCCCACCTCCGACAACCTGCCGTTCTAGGCACATAGGAGCCGCCATGCCCACATGGGATCACCTCAAGGACCTGCCGCTCACGATCGACGGATACGGCCTGGAACGGCTGGAGCGTGACGTCTCCAGCGGGTTCACCCGCGTCTCGACGGTCATCCGGCTGCAGGGCGCCGGGCACGACGGCCTCGGTGAGGACGTCACCTACGACGCCGAGGACCACGACGTGCTGCAGGCGGCCGGTCCGGTACAGCCGCTGAGCGGCACCTGGACGCTCGAGGCGTTCTGCGACCACCTCGCCACGCTCGACCTCTGGCCCGAACCGCCCCAGCGCGACGCGTCGCGTCTGTACCGCGTGTGGGCGTACGAGTCCGCCGCGCTCGATCTCGCGCTGCGCCAGGCGGGCCGGGCGCTGCACGAGGCGCTCGGCCGCGAGCCGCGGCCGCTCACCTTCGTGATGTCGCTGCGCCTCGGTGAGCCCGCGTCCCTCGCGCCGCTGCGTTCCCGCCTGGACCGCTACCCCTCGCTGCGCTTCAAGCTCGACCCGACACCCTCGTGGGACGAGGACCTGATCGCCGGCCTGGTGACCACCGGAGCCGTGGACTCGGTGGATCTCAAGGGCCTGTACGAGGGCTCCGTCGTCGACAACCCGCCCGACCCCGAGCTCTACCGGCGTGTCGCCGAGGCGTTCCCCGACGCCTGGATCGAGGACCCGAAGCTCACGGAGGAGACCGACCCGGTCCTGAAGGCCCACCGCGACCGCATCACCTGGGACGCGCCGATCCACTCCGTGGCGGACATCGACGCACTGCCGTTCCCGCCCCGCATGGTGAACATCAAGCCGTCGCGTGTCGGCGGACTACGCCCGCTGCTGCACGCCTACGACACCTGCGACGAGCGCGGGATCCGGATGTACGGGGGCGGCCAGTTCGAGCTCGGCCCGGGGCGCGGGCAGATCCAGTACCTCGCCTCGCTGTTCCACCCCGACACGCCCAACGACGTCGCGCCCGGTGGCTACGACGAGGATCCTCCCCCCGCGGGGCTCCCGGTCAGCCCCATCGCGCCGCAGCCCTCGGCGATCGGCTTCCGCTGGGGCGAGGACTGAGGGCCCGGACGGGCTCGGGACCGGTCCTCACGCCGCACCGTGCGGGCCGGCCGAGCCTCACCGTCGCAACGCGGGAGGCGCGCGAACGGGCTACCGTTCCCCCCGCAAACCGATTGACTGGTCGATCAAGGGGTCAGATACACCATGGATGAACGTCTCGGAATCGCCGGCAGCGGCGCCATCGCCACCGGCCTCGCGGTCACCGCATCGGTGCACGGCGATGTCGTGCTCGTCGCGCGCAGCGACGCGTCCGCAGAACGTGCCACCGCCACCATCGCGAAGCTCGCCGGACGCCTCGACGGCGCCGACGCCGCGAGGGTCACGGTGACGACCGACATGTCGGCACTCGCCGACCGCACCTTCGTGGTGGAGGCCATCGCGGAGGACATGGAGGCCAAGACGGCGCTGCTGAGCGCGCTGGCCGAGGTCATCGCCGATGAGGCGGTCCTGGGCTCCACGACCTCCTCCCTGTCCGTCGCCAGGCTCGCCGCCACCGCGCGCGTGGCCGAGCGCTTCGTCGGGCTGCACGTGTTCAACCCGGTCACGATGATGAAGCTCGTCGAGCTGGCCTACCCCGTCGAGGCGACCGCGGAGACCCGCAGCCGCGCGTTCGCGCTCTGCGAGGCGCTCGGCAAGACGCCGGTCGATGTCCCGGACACCCCCGGGTTCGTCGTCAACCGCCTCCTGTTCCCGTACCTGTTCAGCGCCGCCGAGTTCCTGGAGGAGTCGGGCCTGGAGCCCGCGGCGGTCGACACGTGCATGAAGCTGGGCGCCGGCCACCCGATGGGCCCGCTGGCCCTGCTGGACTTCGTCGGCCTCGACGTCTCGATCGCCATCGGCGAGACGATCGGCGCTTCGATCCCCGAGAACGTGCGCGCGCTGGCCGCCGAGGGTCACCTCGGCAAGAAGAGCGGCCGGGGTTTCTACGACTACAGCAAGCGGTAGGCCCTGGCGCATGGAGCTGCGCGTCCACCGGATCCCCTGGAGCACCAACGTGGAGCGGATCGCCCTCGCGGCCGCCCACAAGTCCGTGCCGGTGACCTACGTGGACCACGACCCGGAGGACCGCTCCTCGCTGCGGACCCTCTCGGGGCAGGAGCTCGTCCCGGTCGCCGAGTTCCCGGGCGGCGAGATCCTCGCGGACTCGCCGCGCATCCTCCGCCGGCTCGAGGAGCTCGTGCCGGAGCCGCCGTTGTGGCCGCACGACCCCGGCCGCAGGGCGGAGGCCGACATCTTCGTCGAGTGGTTCAACCGCGTCTGGAAGGTGCCGCCGAACGCGATCGATGCGGAGCGTCGGCGGGCCGAGCCCGACACCGACCGGATCCGGCTCTGGGCGGAGGAGCTCCGGGGGTGGCTGCCGCTCTTCGAGTCGCTGCTGACCGGGCGCCCCTTCCTGCTGGGTGACACCCTGGGCATCGCTGACGTCGTCACGTTCCCGTTCCTGCGCTACGGCCTGCTCCACGACCCGGCGGACGAGGACCCGTTCCACCACGTGCTCGTCGAGGAGATGCCGATCACGCCGGACTACCCGCTCCTCACGGAGTGGGTGCAGCGTCTCGATCAACTGCCCCGCGCCTGAGCCTCCCCGCCTCCTCGCACCGCAGTGCGAGGCTCAGGACGAACCGCCCGTGTGGCTCGTCGAGCCGGTCGCCGAACAGCTCCCGCAGACGGCCGAGCCGGTACCGCACCGTCTGCGGGTGGACGTCCAGCGCGCGGGCGACGGCCTCGCCCCGACCCTGGTGGTCGAGCCAGGCCCGCAACGTGGCCCGGAGCTTCCCGGAGTTGGAGGCGGTCAGCTCGGCGAGGGGCGCCAGCGCCACCGCGGCCAGGTCGCGTGAGAGCCCGGCGTCGCGGAGCAGCAGCAGCTCCGTCATGTGGGCGTCGGCGCGCACGACGGGCCCCAGGTCGGGGTCCCACTCCCCGAGGGACCTCGCCGCCCGGGCCCGTCGCAGGCTGGCCGCCGCGTCGCGCGGGGCCACGGCGGGACCGAGCCCGACCACCGCGTCGTCGCCGGCGCCCGAGGCCAGGCGGTCCCGCAGACCGGGGGCCGCGGGGTCGCTGATCACGGCGACCGCCTCGTCGTCGAGCACCGCGACGAGATCCTCCGGGAGCAGCCGTGCGCCGAGCGGCGTCGCGGACTCGGCGGGCGCGACCAGGATCGCGATGCGCGCGGGCGTCGTCCACCCCAGCTCGGCTGCCGCGCCGGCGACCTCGGCGGCGGATTGCGGCTGGGTCACGAGCGCGCGCACGAGAGCCCGCGTGCGCCGAGAGCGCTCCCCGGCCTCGCGCGACTGCTCCTGCGCATAGCCGTCGGCGGACTCGGCGCTGAGCTCGTCGATGTAGGCGAACATCGCCTCGCCGAGCGCGTACAGGTCCTCCGGGTCCAGCCCCGCGTCGACCCCCGCCTCGACCGCGCGCCGCCAGGCGATGCGGGCCCCGGTGCGGTAGGCGGACAGCAGCGCCTCGAGCGACCGACCAGCGGCCCGCTCGCCACGACCGAGGTGCACGTAGGTCTCACGCCCGAGGCGGCGCGACCGGGTCGGATCCTCGACCAGGTCGGCGAACCGCACGAGCGCCTGCTCGACGCCCTGACGGACCGCGTCGCCGAACGGCCCGCGCAGCGGGCGGTCGTACTCCGGGATCTCTCGCCGCAGCGCCGTGATCGTCTCGGCCGCGAGTTCGGGCAGGATCGGTCGCAGCACCGCCGCGGCCTGGGGACTGGGCACAGGCTTCATTTGTCACGAATGTACAAGTTCTACGTGGATGCCCGCGTCAGCAACGACAAGAACCGCCGGTTCCTGTCACTTACCGTGATTCCATGTCCACCCCCACCTCCGCCCCGCCCACCGGCCCGGCCCAGGGATCCGCCGCACGCGCCGCTCGCCGCCCGGACCACGACCGCGACTACGT
>NZ_JBFIGP010000082.1:0-13544 GCF_041602235.1 Paraconexibacter sp. | reverse complement strand
GACGAGACGCAGGCCCAGGACCCGCGCGTAGAAGTCGACGTTGCCCGCGGCGTCGCCGGTGATCGCGCTGATGTGGTGGATGCCTTCGAGTCGCATGCTCGGCCTCGGGTCGGAGTTAGTTGCACGTACAACCATACCGTACCCGTGGGCTGAACGCGAATGCGGCCCGCCGCCCCCGCGCCGCTACTTGGGGCTGACCGCCACGTCCTCGAGCGCGGTGTTGCGCTCGCTCGTGGAGCGCCCGAGCGCGGCGACCTCGGCGTCCATCAGCGGCAGGATGCGCGGGACGTGCTTCAGCGTCTCGCGCTCACCGACGCGCGAGGTGATGACCCGCTTCAGCCAGCCGGCGGCGCCGACCCACCCCGGGACGTTCACGCGCCGGGACCGCCCCTCGATGCCCTTCACGAACGCGGCGACGCACGCGTCGACCGAGGTGGTCTTCGACAGCAGCCCGGGGAGCGAGGCGAGCATCTCGTTGAACGCGGTGAGGTCCTTCTTCGCGTCCTGCACGAGCGGCGTGTCGATCCACGACATGTGCGCCGAGCCGACGGCCACCCCGTGGTGCGCGACCTCGAGCCGCAGCGCGTTGGCGAAGTGCTCGGCGCCCGCCTTCGAGGCGTTGTAGGCGGCGAGCCCCGGAGCCGGGCCGTAGGCGGCCAGCGACGAGACCACGAGCACGTACCCGCGACGCTCGATCACCGACGGCAACGCGGCGCGGACCGTGTGGAAGACCCCGGTGATGTTGATGTCGATGACGCGCTTGAACGTCGACGGGTCGACGGCCAGCACCGATCCGTAGCTGGCGATCCCGGCGTTGGCCAGCACGACGTCGATGCCGCCGAAGCGCTCCACGCCCTCGGCGACCGCGGACTCCATCGACGCGAGATCGCAGACGTCGCAGGTGACGCCGATCGCGCGGTCCGCGCCGATCTCGGCGACGAGCGCCTCGAGCGGTTCGGCATCGAGATCGGTGAGAACGAGCCTGGCGCCCTTCCGGGCCAGGGCGCGGGCGGTGTGCGCGCCGATGCCACGGGCGGCGCCCGTGATGAGGATGACCTTGCCGTCGACTGAGCTCATGGATCGGACCGTAGCGGGTCGAGCGACCGCGCCGTGCGTTGCTACCGCGAGTAGCCAGCGGTTGCTACTCTCGGTAGCCAATGAGCGCCGAGACGACGCAGACGCCTCGCGCCCGAGCCGTGCGGGTCGCGCCCGAGCACCGGCGCCCCGAGATCCTCGACGCCGCGTTCCTGGTGTTCCAGCGCCACGGGTACTTCCGGGCGTCGATGGACGCCATCGCCGCCGAGGCCGGCGTCAGCAAGCCCGTGGTCTACGGGTGCTTCGACACCAAGGACGAGCTCTTCGTCGCGCTGCTCGAGCGCGAGGAGCGGCGCGTGCTCGGCGAGATCGCCGCGGCCCTCCCCCGCACCCCGGTCGCCGACCCCCGCGCCGCGCTGGCCGACGGCCTGACCGGGTTCCTGCGAGCCGTGGCCGACAAGCCCGAGGCCTACCGCCTCGTCCTGCTCGGAGACCGCGGCGTCCCCGAGGGCGTCGCCGCCCGCATCCGCCACGGCCGGCAGATGCAGGTGGACGCCATCACCGCGCTGGTCGAGGCCTGGACCACCATCCGGGGCCTGCGCGCCGACCCCGACGCGACCCGCCTGCTCGCCTACGCGCTCGTGGGCGCCACGGAGGGCGCGGCCCGCGCCGTCCTGACCGAGCCCGACCGCTTCGACCCCGACCGCACCGCGCACCTGCTGGCCGGGCTGATGACCCGCGGCGAGCACGCGCTCGAGAGCACCGACACCACCGACCGGGAGCACGACCACTCGTGACGCCACCGCAGACCACCGCCTCCGTTCCGACCGCCGCCGGGTTGCGCAGCTTCCTGCTCGTCGCGGGCATGGCGATCGGCTCGGTGTTCCTCTGGCTGGGCATCCCGGCCTTCTGGGTCTTCCTCGCCGCCCAGATCTCCTCCCCGGGCACCCCGGCGTTCGGCCCGATCCTGCTGGTGCTGCTCGCCACGCCGCTCAGCATGGTCTTCTTCGCTCCGGTCCTGGGCCGCCTGGACCACGCTCACCGCGATCTGCGCGGCACCCTCCGAAAGGGCCCCCGTCGCGCCGCATGGACCAAGTCGATGCGGGACTCCTCGACCGAGCAGGCCGACACCGGCATCCTCGAGGTCGTGATGATCACCAGCGTGGTCGTCGCGCTCGCTGCCGCCGGCATCTGGCTGGCGCTCTTCGGGCAGATGTCGCTGCCCGGCGGCTGAGCGGAGGGCGCAGCGAGCGCTCAGGCCCGCGCCCTGGCCCGTGCGATGCGCGCGGCGCTCTCGCCGGTCGCGACGAACAGCTCCGAGCAGTCCTCGATGAGCTGCTCGGGCGTCACGGGCAGCTCCCCGTCGAGCCAGAGGATGAGGAGCTCCGCCAGGCCGCCGGCGAGCAGCGAGGCGGTGACCTCGACGAGACCCTCGTCCGCCGGCGTGGACCCGAACGAGGCGCGGCCGTGCATGGCGATGAGCTGCGCGAGCGTCCGCATCGCCTCCAGGCGGCGCCGGGCCAGGGCCTCGTTGCCGAGCGCCTCGACGAACACGATGCGGGCCCGGCGCGGGTCGTCGGTCAGGTCGTGGACGACCGTCTCGATCGCCGCCCGCGCCTGCGCGAGCCGGTCGTCGGGGCGGTCCCGCACCGCCTCGGCCACCGCGACGAGCACGTGCGCCGTGGTGTCCTGCACGACGTCGTCGAAGACCGCGACCGCGAGGGCGTCGAGGTCCGCGAACGACTCGTAGAAGAACCGCGGCGTGAGGCGCGCGCGGGCGCAGACCGAGCGGACGGTGGTACCGGCCCAGCCCTCGGTCCCCAGGAGCTCGAACGCCGCCGCCATCAGCTTCGCGCGGCGCTCGGCGCGGCGCTCGGAGGCGGACACCCCTCGGTAGACCTGCGTTGCGGATGGAGCGGAGGCCGAAGGCATGTCCGTCCCAGTGTCGCACGTCCGTCGAGATTCGGAAACGCGCGTTGCCAAACTCCACCAGATCGGGCAACATGCGTTTCCGATGCTTGGGCTCGAAGACCGTCTGCTCGCCGGCCGCAGCCTCGGCGACCCGCTCGCCGACGCGGTGGTGCAGGAGTTCCGCGACCTGCCGGGCGGCAGTGGCTGGACCATCCTCGACGCCGCACTGCAACCCGGGGCGGAGCTGCCGGAGATCCCGCCCGCGCTGCACGACCTGCTGACGCCGATCCTCGAGCCGCCGGCCTGGCTGGACGTCAGCCTCGCCGACGCCGGCGCCCTCGCGTTCTGGAAGGGCGGCGCCGCGCCGATCAGCCTGTCCCTCGCGGCAGGGTCCCTGGCGTTCGGGTACCAGAGCGGGTTCCTGGTGCGGCCGCTCGCCGCGACCGGCCGCCTGGAGCGGATGGCCTCCCGCCGGATGGGCGAGACCGCGCGGTGGGTCGTGGACGTCACCACCCCCGGCGGCATGCACCCGGGCGCGGCAGGGGTCGCGTCGAGCGTCCGCGTGCGCCTGGTCCACGCCCTGGTGCGCGACCACCTCCTGCGCAGCGGGGACTGGGACGTCGAGGAGTGGGGCGTGCCGATCAGCGCGACCGACGCCCTCGTCACCGCGATCGGTGGCTTCCACGTGATCCCCCTGCGAGCGATGCGGGACCTCGGCGTGCGGCACACGGCCGCCGAGCTCGAGGCGCTGACCCACCTGTGGCGCTGGACCGCCTTCGTCATGGGCGTGCCGGAGGAGACGCTGCCGGAGAGCTACGCGCAGTCGTGCGAGCTGATCGACGCCGCGCTCGAGCTCGACCCCGGCCCCACGGAGGACTCGGAGAAGCTCATGCACGCGCTGCTGCACCACGGCGTGCCGCTGGACCGCTTCCTCCCCACCCCCGCCAACGTGCCCGCCGAGTTCCTCGTCACGCAGGTGCTCGGCATGTTCACCCGCCGCTGGATGGGCGACGCGATGGCCGATGCGCTGGGCGTCCCCTCCTCTCCCCTGCGCCACCTGACCCCGGCCCTGCGCCCGCTGCAGCTCGCGCGGGACGTCGTGAAGTGGACCGGCGTGCTCGGCTCGGAGGAGCGGCTCGTGGCCCGTGAGATCGCGGGCGTGAAGCGGACGCTGCGTACCGGCGGTGCGGCGCGGACGGCGCTGCATCCGCAACGGGTGGCGCGCGAGCCCGTGGTGAGGCACGCCGCCTGACCCCCGGGTAGCGTGCGTCCCGGTGTCCGACGCCGCCCCCGACAGCCCGTACCGCGAGCGCCTCATCGAGGCGATGGCCGACTCGATCCGCGAGCAGGGGTACAGGGGCACGACGATCGCCGAGATCGTCGCCCGCGCCCGCACGTCCCGACGGACCTTCTACGAGCACTTCGCCGGCCGCGAGGACTGCTTCCTCGCGCTGTTCCGGCGAACGAACGACGCGGCGATCGCCGCGATCGTCGCCGCGGTCGACCCGCAGGCCGCGTGGACCGAGCAGGTGGACCACGCGCTGGACCGCTTCGTCGACACGCTCCTCGAGGACCCGAGGCTCAACGTCAGCTTCGCCCGCGAGCTGCCGGGGCTCGGCGTCGAGGCGGCGTCGGCGCAGCGGGCCGCCGTCGAGCACTTCGCCGACCTCATCGTCCGCCTGGTGAACACCGACGCCATGCGGGAGGCCGGCGTCGTGCCGGTCGACCGCCACACGGCCCTCCTGCTGGTCGGCGGGCTGCGCGAGCTGGTGGTCCACGCCGCCGAGCACGCCGAGGACCTGGGAGCGATCAAGCCGGTCGCCAGGGACGTGCTCAAGGCGGTCCTGGATCCCGAGCGCAAGCGCTGGTAGGAGCGGCGCCGCGCCCCAGACCTGCAGGCCCCTCGACACCTCGCAGTTGGTACGTACGCGTACCGTTCGCTACCCTCAGGCCGGTACGCCCACGTACCAGGACTACGACCGAGGGTTCCCGAGCTCACGCCATGACCACCGCCCCCGCCTTCCGCCTTCCCCCCGGCCCCCGGGCCCCGCGCGCCGTCCAGGGTGCCGCCTTCGCGATCGCCAACCGGCACATCATGTTCGCGCTGCACCGGCGCTACGGCGAGACGTTCACGACCTACATGCCCGGGTTCGGCCATGCGGTCGTCGTCACCGACCCCGCGCTCGTCAAGCAGGTCTTCACCGCCGACCCGAAGGTGCTGCACGTCGGCGACCGCGGACCGCTCGGCAAGGTCCTCGGGCCGGCCTCGCTGTTCTCCCTCGACGAGGAGCCCCACCTGCGCGAGCGCCGGATGCTCCTGCCGCCCTTCCACGGTGCGCGGATGAAGTCCTACGAGGCGATCTTCGCCCAGGAGGCCCGCAAGGAGATCGCGGGCTGGCCGCAGGGGGTGCCCTTCGCCACCCTCGACGCGATGATGCGCATCACGCTGAACGCCATCCTGCGCACCGTCTTCGGGGCCGAGCACGCGGAGTTCGACGGCCTGCGCCGCCTGCTCCCCGGCATGGTCAAGCGGGGCTCCCGCCTCGTGCTGCTCCAGCCGCTGCAGCGGGACCTCGGCCCTCTCAGCCCCGGCGGCAAGTTCCTCGCCCAGCGGCGCGAGTTCGACGGCTACGTGGCCGGCCTCATCGCCAAGGCCAAGGCCGACCCGGACCTCGCCGAGCGCGACGACATCCTCGCGATGCTCGTCCAGGCCCGGTACGAGGACGGCGACGAGCTGTCGCAGGACGCCATCTCCGACCAGCTCCTGACCCTGCTGGTCGCCGGCCACGAGACGACCGCCGGCTCCCTGGCCTGGACCATCGAGCGGCTGCGCCGCCACCCCGAGGTCCTCGCGCGCCTGGTCGATGAGGTCCACGAGGGCGGTCGCGACCTGCGCGAGGCCACGATCCGCGAGACCCAGCGCACCCGACCGGTGATCGGCGGCACGGTGCGGTTCGTCATGGAGCCGTTCGCGCTGGGCGAGTGGCTGCTGCCGCCCGGCATGGCGATCATCGTCTCCGCCGCGCTCACCCACGCCGACGACCGCTACTACGAGAACGCCGCGGCCTTCGACCCCGACCGGTTCCTCGGCGTCAAGCCAGACACGTACACCTGGACGCCCTACGGTGGCGGGGTCCGGCGCTGCATCGGCGCCGCGTTCGCCCACATGGAGATGGACGTCGTGCTGCGCACCGTGCTCGAGGAGGTCGAGCTGCTGCCGACCGCCGACCGGCCCGAGCGGACCGTGTTCCGCGGGGTCGCCTTCGCCCCCGCGAAGGGCGGCCGGGCGATCGTGCGGCACCGCACCACGCCGCTGTCGGCCGAGTCGGGGGCCGTGCCCGCGACCGTCGCCGCCTAGGGCAGGACGCCCGCGGTCTCCGTCTCGCACAGGGTCAGCAGCGCTCGCAGCTCGGCGCTCATCCCGTCGAGGATCCGCTGCACGTCGGGCATCTGCTCGCGGTCGCAGATGACACCGATGTCGATGTGGTCGAGGTAGCTGAGGACCGTGATGTTGAGTCCCGCCCCGTCGGTGATGACCGACACCGGGTAGTTGGCCGCGAGCTTGGCCCCCGCCAGGTAGAGCGGGACCGGCGGCCCCGGGACGTTGGAGATGATCACGTTGAAGAGCGGTCGCAATGCCGAGTTCGCCCCCAGCTGGAGCGCGACGCGCGCCGCGCGGGCGTTGATCGCGGGCGGGATGAAGTTCGTCACGTCCTGGAGGGCCTCGGCGGGCAGCGCCTTGTGGCGGTCCTTCGCGGCGCGCATCGACTCGTGTGAGGCGGCGAGCCGGCCGTCGGCCGTCGCCACGTCCGTCGGGATCGGCACGATCATCACGCTGATCCGGTTCCCGTAGGTCCCCATCTGCTCGCTCGTGCGGACCGACACCGGGATCTGGGCGAGGAGCGGGCGGTCCGGCAGCTCGTCGTGGGCGATCAGCCAGTCCCGGATCGCCCCCGCGCAGAGGCTGACGACGACGTCGTTGACCGTCACGCCGAAGTGGTTCTTGACGCGCTTGACGTCGGCCAGCGGCATCGATCCGAAGACGAAGCGGCGGTGCGGGGAGACCTTCCCGCTGAACGTCACCCGCGGGGCGCGCATCTTCGGCCGCTCGACGATCTCGCCGTCGTGCTCCTCGCTGCCGAGGAGGCGGCGGCGCAGCCGCGATGCTCCGCGGCTCACCTGCTCCGCGCCCGGCAGCCCGAAGATCGAGGGCGCGACGTCGAGGTACGGCAGGGTGGTCGGCAGCGCGCGCAGGGCGCGCAGCGGGTACAGGGGCAGGGCGGCGACGCCGCGGCCCAGCATCTCCAGCGATCCGGGCGCCTCCTCGGCCGGGAGCGAGCCGTTGGCCGGCGGGATCTCGCGGCCTTCCGGCGCGAGGTCGAACAGGATCCCCATGATCTCCGCCCCGGACATGCCGTCGATCATCGCGTGGTGCATCTTGGTCAGCACCGCGACGCGTCCCGCGGTCAGTCCGTGGATGACGTACAGCTCCCACAGCGGACGGGACCGGTCGAGCCTGCGGGAGGCGATCCGTGCGACCTGCTCCGAGAGCTGATCGTCGTCGCCGGGTGCAGGAAGGGCGAGCTCCCGCACGTGGTAGTCGAGGTCGAAGTCCGGGTCGTCCTTCCAGTACGGGCGGTCGAGCCCCAGAGGGACCGTGACGAGCGTCCACCGCAGTGGCGGGAGCAGGTGCAGCCGCTCCTCGAGCATCGCGCGGATCTCGGTGATGCCGAACCGACCGCCCGGCGCCGTGCTGGGATCGAAGATCGCCAGGCCGCCGACGTGTCCGACGGTCGTCTCGCTCTCGATCGCGAGGAACTGCGTGTCCAGACCCGTGAGCTGCCGCATCCGGCGAGCCTAACCCGCGCGTCAGCACCGTGCGACCGGTCCCCGTCCCCGAACGCCCGGAACTTCGTGCGACCGCCGCCGCCCGGCGACGGCACGTGCGCGAACCCGGCGGGTGGCGGGTGCGGTCGGGGGCGGGGTCAGGCTCGGGCGCGCGCCCGCGGGTGCAGCCGCGCGGCCTCGGGGGCCAGGGCCCGCGCCGCGATCACGCCGCCGACCGCGCCGAACAGGTGCCCCTGCCACGAGACGCCGTCCTCGGGCATCAGGCCGCCGAGCAGCACGCCGCCGTACCCCACGGCGACCAGCGCGGCGACCGCGAGATGCACGAGGTTGCGCTCGAAGATCCCGCGGGCGATCAGGTAGGTCGCGTACCCGAACACCAGGCCGCTGGCCCCGATGGTGATCGAGTTCTCGGGCGCGATGAGCCACGTCCCCAGACCGCCGACCAGTCCCACGATGACCGTGACGGACAGGACGCGCACCAGCCCGCTGAGCGCGATCCCCGCCCCGAGCGCCAGGAACGGCACGGTGTTGCCGGCCAGGTGCCCGAAGCCCGAGTGCAGGAAGGGCGAGAACAGCACGCCGTCGAGACCTCCGACCTCGCGCGGGCGGATCCCGTACTGGTCGAACCGGTGGTCGAGGATGCTGTCCAGCACCTCGCTGATCCACATGATCGCCACCATCGCGATCACGAACTTCAGCCCGGTCACCCGGGTGTCGGTCGTGGATCCATCGGGGCGGTCGGTCAGTTCCGTGCTCATGCGTTGCGACCAGGGTACGGGTCCCGGGTGTGCGGGCGCTCAAGACCGGCCCCGATAGCCTGCCCGGCAATGGCGAACGCATGGCGGACCAACCACCCTTGGGCGACGGTGTACGACTTCCTCGTCGAGAGCGAACGCGTCGGGCACCCACTCGCGCGGCTGGGAGCCGGGACGGACTTCGGGCTGCTGTGGAAGGCCGCGGAGGTGATCGGTGAGCTCCCGGCCGGCAGCGCCGTGCTCGACGTGCCGTGCGGCGGTGGCGTCGCGCTGCGCGGGCTGCGGCCCGGCCAGGGCGTCCGCTACGTGGCGGCCGACATCTCCGACGCCATGCTCGAGCGTACCCGCGTCGCGGCCCGCGAGCGCGGGCTGCTCGACCAGCTCGAGCTCGTCAACGCCGACGTGGCCTCGCTGCCCTTCGACGACGCCACCTTCGACCTCGTCGTGTCGTTCACGGGCCTGCACTGCTTCCCGGACGTGCGGGGCGCGCTCGCCGAGATCGCGCGGGTCACCAGGCCGGGCGGGCGGCTGTCCGGCAGCGCGGTGCTCACCGACGCGGGCTTGCGCCACGAGCCCATGCGGTTCGCCGGCAGGCTGATGGGCCTCATGGGCCCGGGCTGCTCCTCCACCGAGCTGCAGACGTGGCTGGTCCAGGACGGCTTCGAGGCGGTCGCACTGCGCCGCTCCGGCGGGATCACCTACTTCACGGCGCGGAAGACGTGACCGCGGCGTCGCGCCCGTCCGCCGCTGGGGCCTCGAGCCCGAACGCCTCGGCCAGCAGCTCGTAGGACCGGATCTTCGCGGCCGGGTCGAACGTGATCGTGACCAGCATCAGCTCGTCGGCCACGTAGCGCTGCACGCGCTCCTCGAGCCGCGCGCGAACCTGCTCCGGCGTGCCGCACACCATCCGGCGGGGAGGCTCGGTGTCCCCTTCGTGCTCCAGGAAGCGCTGCGCCACCTCGACCGGCGGGATCAGGATCGGCCGACCGCGGCGCAGGAGCTTGAACATCATCCGACCGCTGGAGGTCAGGGCGAGCGCCTCCTCCTCCGTCTCGGCGGCGACCGCCCAGGTCGCGATCAGCACCTGCGGGGCCGCGAGCTGCGGGCTCGGCTCGAACCGCTCGCGGTACAGCTGCGCGTGGGCCTCGCCGTCGGGAGCGATGAAGTCCGCGTACGCGTACGGCAACCCGAGCTGCGCCGCCCAGATCGCCGACTGGGCGCTGGACCCGAGCAGCCAGGGCTGCGGCCCGTCGCCGTGCTCGCCGTCGGTGCGAACCCGCATGGAGCGGAACGGGTGGTCGGATCCGTTGTAGTCACGGCGACCGAGGTGGGCCAGCAGCTCGACGAGCTGCTCGGGGAAGTCGTCGGGCGGCCCCTGACGACGGTCGCGGTGCAGGGCGAACGAACGCATCGGATCCGTGCCGGGCGCGCGACCGAGGCCGAGGTCGATCCGGCCCGGGGCCAGGCCGTCGAGCAGGTTGAACGTCTCCGCCACCTTGAGGGGGCTGTAGTACGGCAGCATCACGCCGCCGCTCCCCACGCGCAGGTGGTCGGTCGCCAGCGCGATGGGGCCGATCAGCGCCTCCGGGCTCGCACCCGCCATCGCGCCGCCGTGGTGCTCCGCGACCCAGAAGCGGTGGTATCCGAGCCGGTCGGTGGCGCGCGCCAGATCCAGCGTGGCCCGCAGCGCCTCGCCGTTCGTGCTGCCCTCGCTGATGGGGGACTGGTCCAACACGCTCAACCGCATGGGGTCACGGTAGCGGGGGTCCGGCGCGGAGGACCGACCGCGCGCTGAGCGAGGACCGTCGCGTGATCGGGCAGCGGTCCCTCAGCCGCCGGTGAGGGCGGCCTGGACGCTCCACTCCGCGAGCGCGTCCGCCAGCCCACGCCGCGCACGGCCGTCGAGCCGGGCGGACGTCGTGACGCGCACCGCGGCGAGGTAGCTGATCGGGATCCCGGCGTCGCGGAGCCTCGCCTCCAGCGCCTCGTCCTCGAGCGTGGTGACGTCCGGGAGCCCGCCGACCCGGTCGTATGCGTCGGTGGTCAGCGCCAGTGACGCCCCGCTGAACTGATGGTGCTCGGCGTCGGGGGCGAAGCGGCGCACCCGCTCGAGCCGTCCCACCGCCGCCGCCTCACGCGCCGCGACGACCGAAGGGTCCAGCGCCGCTGCCTCCAGCGGGTCGAGCAGGATCCGCCCCCCGATCGCCCGGGCTCCGGCGAGGACCGCGGCATGGTGGGCGGCGAGCCAGTCGGGCGCCACCCGGGTGTCGGCGTCGGTCGACAGCAGGAGGCCTCCCGACGCCCCGAGCAGCGTGCGGGCGAAGGCCATGCCGACCCCGCGTGCCGGACCGGACCCGCGACCCGGGCCGGCCACGGTGTGCACGCGCAGGGAGTCCTGAAGACGGCGGGCGGTCGCGGCGACCACCGCGGCGGTCGCGTCCGTGCAGCCGTCGAACACCACGACGACGTCGAGGGGTGCGGCGCCCGTCACGTCCTGGGCCGCCAGCGCCTGCAGGCACCCGGCGATCCGGTCCTCCTCGTCCCGGGCCGGGACGACCACGCACGCGCTCATCGCCGCGTGAACCGGTCCAGTCGGTACGGGTCGCGCCGCTCGGCCAGGGTCCGCAGGAACCCCGGGCGCCGCAGGATCGCGTCGTGCACCTCGTCGCCCTGCTGGGGGTGCGTGCGGGTGGGACGTGTCCAGTGCACCGCGAGCAGGACGCCCCCGGAACGGACGTCACGCTCCAACGTGTCGAGCAGGGAGTCGAGCCCCTCCGCGTCCAGGTAGTAGAGGACCTCGGACGCGATGACCAGGTCCCACGGACCGTCGGGCAGATCGTGCGGGAGCACCGCCTCGCGGATCTCGATCCCGGGGCGCCCGCCGACCCGCTCGCGGGCCGCCTGCACGGCGGTGGGAGCCGCATCGCAGGCCACCAGCTCGTCGCAGAGTGGTGCGAGCGCCTCGGTCATCACGCCGATGGAGCAGCCGAGCTCCAGGGCGCGGCCGTAGCGACGGCCGCCCAGCGCGCGGATCGTCCGGGCGTACTTGGCCCGCTCGTAGGTGCTCGTCGTGAAGCCCCAGGGGTCGGGGTCCTCGCGATAGAGGCGCTCGAAGTGCTCAGGAGGGGTCGCGCTCACCGCGATCGCCCTCCACGAGCGTCGACCGCCCGACCCGGACCAGCAAGGGCTCGAGTCGGTGCTGCAGCAGGTAGGTCCGCAGGTCGCGGGTCGTGCGCTCGACCGCCCCGCCGGCCGCGTAGGGGCGTGATCCCAGCACCTCGGCCGCCGTGTCCAGCGTCGTCCGCACCGCCGACGCGACCGCCGACCGGGCCAGGGTCACCTCGTCGGCGAGGGTAGGACCGGCGTCGGTGACCGCCTCGGCCCCGTGCCGCAGCCACAGGTCGAGCGACCTGCGCGCCTGGAGCATCCGCGCCACCGCCAGGCCGTCGAGGTCGTCGTCCCGTCCCCGGCCGCGCAATCGAGCGAGCGTCTCGGCGAGGACGCGATCGGCGCCCCCTGCCCACCCTGCGGCGGTGCGCAGCCCATCCTGGGCGAACCACGGCTGCTGGAGCAGCGTTCCTGGCCGATCAGCGGCCCACAGGACGCGTGCGCCGCTGAAGACGACGCGGTGCGACGCGCTCCCGCGCATCCCGGCACCGCGGAACCACGTCCGATCGACCACGACGCGATCGGTGAGGTCGACGTACGCCAGCGTTCCGGGCCGGCCGCCGGCACGATCGCGAACGAGCACGAACGCCCGGTGCAGGCCGCCCGCGCCGGAGCAGAAGGTCTTGACCCCGGTGACCCGCAGCGTGCCGTCGTCCGAACCCTCGAGGTGGGCGGGCTCCCCCTCCTGCGGACCGGGATCGGCGCCCCAGACCCCCAGCGCGAGACGCCCGTCGCGTACCGCGGCCAGCTCGGGCTCCGCGACGTCGCGAGGGAGCTGCTCGACGAGGCGCTGGACCGCGTTGAGGTGTCCGTCGAGGATCCGGCCCAGACTCACGTCGGCGCGGCTCACCTCCCGGACCAGCGCGAGCTCGTCGGCGACGTCCGCGGCGCCGTCGGCGCCGGTGGCCGGGATCCCGCTGACGACGAGCTCGTCCCACGCCGGGTACGGGAAGGTGCCGTCAGCGAGGTCGTCGTGCTCGTCCATCAGGCTGCGCACGCGTTCCAGCACTCCGTCGTCGACCGGGCACGGTGTCATCGTCATGCGAGCGGCTCCCCGTCGCGGCCCAGCGGTTCGCACCGCAGCCCCCGGGCGCGTGCGGCCGAGACGAGCGGCTCGATCATCGCGACGGTCTGCGCGCAGTCCTCGCGCGTGGCCCCCGGACCGAGGCCGTCGTGGGCGAGCACGATCGTGCCGGGGCCGAGCTCGGGCCACACCCGGCGCACGAGCTCGTCGGCGGGCGCTCCGGCCCAGTCCTCGGTGTCCGCGGTCCAGTGCACGAGCCGCAGGTCGTGACGTGAGGCGACGACATGGGAGTGGTCCCGGACGGTGCCCCAGGGCGCCCGCCAGAGCCTCGGGCGCACGCCGAGCCCGCCCAGCATCGTGAGACCGGTCGCCGTGTCCTGCTCGAGCTCCTCGTCGGTGAGCTCGGCGTGGCGGACGTGGCGGACGCAGTGAAGCTCCACCGCGTGACCTTCGCTGCGGGCCCGCGCGATCAGCTGCGGATGGGCGACGGCCCGCTCGGCCATGACGAAGAACGTCGCGCGCGCGTCCGCGTCACGCAGGGCGTCGAGGACCGCCGGCGTCCACCGCACGTCGGGGCCGTCGTCGAACGTGAGCGCGATGGCACCGCCGCGTCCGGGGCTCATGCCGCCACCTCCGTCGTCGTGAGCATGCCTCGCATCGGCGGGCGCACCTCGTCCGGCACGGTGTCGATCCCCGCGGCCTTGTCGAGGATCACGTCCGCGACGACGCGCGCCATGTCGTGCAGCGCCTCCAGCGGCTGGTGCGCGTTGCGTCGCACCTCGAGATCGGCCTGCGCGATCGCG
>NZ_JBFIGP010000081.1:0-13548 GCF_041602235.1 Paraconexibacter sp. | reverse complement strand
CGTCGGCGCCGACGCGATCCGCGCACGCTTCGTCGACCTCGACGACCGGGCCACCGCCGGTCTGTTCGGGGACGGTTGCGGGGCTGCCGTGCTGCGCGCGGCCGACCTCGAGGAGGGCGATCTCGAGGTCCAGGGGGTCGGCCCGGTCCTGCTGGGCGCGGACGGCGCCGGGGCCCCGCACATCCACGCCGGCCTGGACACCCCGCTCTTCATGGACGGGCACGAGACGTTCAGGACGGCGGTCACGCGCCTGAGCGACATGGCGCTGCAGAGCTGCGCAGCCGCCGGGGTGACCCTGGAGGACATCGACCTCGTCGTGATGCACCAGGCCAACGCCCGCATCACCGCCGCCGTCGGCCGGCGCCTGGGCATCGACGACGACCGCGTGGTCGACTGCATCGAGCACGTCGGGAACCTCAGCGGCGGCTCGATCCCCGTCGCCCTGTCGCTGGCCGCGCAGGACGGTCGGCTCCGCGACGGCTCCCTGGTCCTCTTCGCCGCGTTCGGCGCCGGCTTCACCTGGGGCGGCGCGGTCGCGCGGTGGGGACTCCCGCCGACCACGGGACCGGCGGACCCCACGATCGAGCGCAAGGAGACACCGGCATGAGCATCGCCACGACCGAGCCGACCCCGACCGCGCCGCAGAGCGGCCCCGTCGCGACCAAGGCGCCCGCGCTGGTGACCGGAGGGTCCCGTGGGATCGGCGCGGCGACCGCCCGCGCACTCGCGGCCGCCGGGCATCCCGTGGCCGTCGGCTACCGCAGCGCCACCGACGAGGCACTGGCCGTCGTCGCCGAGATCGAGGCCTTCGGCGGGCGCGCCGTCGCGATCCAGGGCGACGTGCGCGCACCCGGGGCGGAGGCGGCGATCCTCGACGCCGCCGCGGAGGGCCTCGGCGACAAGGTGCTCGTGCTCGTCAACAACGCCGGGATCCGCGTGGACGGCCTGACGGCGCAGCTCGACGACGACGGCTGGGACGCCACGCTCGACACCAATCTCACGGCGGCGTTCCGGTTGACCCGCCGGGCGCTCGGACCGATGCTCCGCGCCCGCTACGGCCGCGTCGTCAACGTCGGCTCGATCGCCGGTCTGCGCGCCAACCCCGGGCAGCCCGCGTACGCGGCCGCCAAGGCCGGCCTGATGGCGTTCACGAGCACCGCCGCGGTCGAGGTCGCCCGGCGCGGCGTGACCGTCAACGCGGTCGCGCCCGGCTTCATCGAGACGGACATGACCTCGGACCTCCCGACCGACGAGATCGCCCGGTCGATCCCGGCCCGGCGCCTGGGACAGCCGCACGAGATCGCCGCCGCCATCGCGTTCCTCGTCTCCGATGCCGCGTCGTACGTGACCGGGACGACCCTGGTCGTCGACGGCGGACTGTCCGCTTGACCGACTGCACCGACCCAACCCACCACCGAACCAGGAGCACACCATGCCTTCCCCCACCGTCACCGCCGACGCCGTCGAGTCCGTCGTCTTCGAGGCCCTGAAGGGCTTCGGCGTCGAGGAGGACCTGCTCAGCCGCGAAGCGGAGGTCGTCGCGCTCGACATCGACTCGCTCGACCTGGCGGAGCTCGCACAGGTCCTCGACGACGAGCTCGGCGTCGAGATCAAGGGCGACGACGTCAAGGGCATCACCACCGTCGGCGACCTCATCGACCGCGTGGTCGCGAAGGCCGCATGACCCGCGTCGTCGTCACCGGCGTCGGTGCCGTCACCCCGCTCGGCGTGGGTGCCGCGCAGCTCCACGAGGGCTGGTCGGCGGCGCGCAGCGGGATCGCCGACGGCGTCGGCGCCTGCACCGACTTCGAGCCGACGACGGTGCTCAGCCGCAAGGAGGCCCGACGGGCGGACCGCTGCACGCAGCTCGCGCTGACCGCGGCCCAGGAGGCGCTGGAGCAGGCCGGATACGCCGGCGGGCTCCCGTACGACCCCACCAGGATCGCCTGCGTCCTGGGCACCGGGATCGGTGGCGTCGGAACGCTCGAGCACGGCCACGACATGCTGCGGGACCGTGGTCCCGGCAAGGTCCCGCCGCTCTCGGTGCCGATGATGATGCCCAACGCCCCGGCGGGGCAGATCGCGATGCACCACGGCCTGCGCGGGGAGTCCTACGGCGTCGTCTCGGCGTGCGCGGCCGGGGCCCACGCCATCGGGGCCGCCATGCGGATGGTGCGGGCGGGGGACGCGGACGCGGTCGTCTGCGGTGGGGCCGAGTCGGCGCTCACCCCGCTCACGCACGCGGCGTTCGCCGCGCTGGACGCGACCTCGCCGTCGGGCATCTCCCGGCCCTTCGACGCCCGGCGCGACGGGTTCGTCATGGGCGAGGGCGCGGGTGTCCTCGTACTCGAGCGCGAGGAGGACGCGGTCGCGCGCGGGGCGACGATCCTCGGTGTCGTCGCCGGGTACGGCGCGACCTCCGACGCCCACCACCTGACCGCGCCGCACCCGGACGGGGAAGGGGCCGCCATGGCGATAGCCCGCGCGCTCATGGACGCTTCGCTGCGGCCGGACGACGTGGACTACGTCAACGCCCACGGCACCTCCACGCCCCTGAACGACCGCGCGGAGACGCACGCGATCGTCCGCGCGCTCGGTGACCGGGCCGGCGAGGTCCCCGTGTCCTCGCTCAAGAGCGCGATCGGCCATCTGCTCGGCGCCGCCGGTGCGGTCGAGTCGATCGCCACGGTCCTGGCGCTGCGCGACGGTGTCGCGCCGCCCACGCTGGGGTGGGAGGAGCGCGAGGAGGGCATGGACCTGGACTACGTGCCGGGCGCGGCCCGGTCGCTCCCCGCACGAGACCGTCCTGCCGTCGCGATCTCGAACTCGTTCGGGTTCGGCGGGCACAACGCGGTCGTGTGCCTGCAGGCGGTCGCCGCATGAGCACCCCAATGCGCGTCGGCATGCCCGAGTCCGCCGTCCCCGTCGGGCGGCCGCTGGCGCCGTTCCCGGCACGGTCGCTGCGTGCTCCCGAGGCGCCGCCGGCACCCGCGGGTGAGACGCCGCTGACCCCGGTGCAGCGCCTGGAGCGCCTCTGCGACCGCGGTTCGCTGCGGGTCCTGCGCAGTGAGGTCCGCTCCCCGTTCACCGACCGGGCCGGTGACGGCGACGGCGTGGCCGTCGGGGCCGGGGAGATCGACGGTCGCCCCGTCGTCGTCTACGCCGAGGACCCGAAGGCCCTCGGCGGCTCGCTCGGCGCCGCGCACGCCCAGAGCATCTGCCGGGCCCTCGACATCGCCGAGCGCGCGCAGGTGCCGGTCGTGGGACTGGTCTCGAGCGCCGGGGCGCGGCTGCAGGAGGGCCTCGCCGCGCTCGCCGGGTACGGCGAGATCTTCCACCGCATCGTGCAGCTGTCCGGCGTCGTGCCCCAGCTCAGCGTCGTGTGCGGGCCGAGCGCCGGGGGCGGCGCGTACGCGCCCGCGCTCACCGACCTCGTGATCATGACCCGGGAGGCGGCGATGTTCCTGACCGGCCCCGGTGTGGTGCGCGAGGTGATGGGTGAGGACGTTGACGCGGCCGGACTCGGAGGGCCGCGCGTGCACTCCGGCAACGGCGTCTGCCACCTCGTGGGCGATGACGAGGCGCACGCGGTGCAGTTCGCCCGGCGGGCGCTGTCGTACCTGCCGTCGGTCGCCGGCGGGCCGCTCCCGAAGCGCCCCTACTCCTGGGACGCCTGCGATCCCGGGCGCCACGTCCCCGCCGAGCACCGCAAGGTCTATGACGTCCGGGACGTGATCGCGGACATCGTCGACCGGGGCTCGATGTTCGAGCTCGCCCCGCGGTGGGCCCGCAACATCGTGACCTCCTTCGCGCGGATCGAGGGATCCCCGGCCGGGGTGCTCGCCAACCAGCCACGCCACCTCGGCGGCGTGATCGACGCGGACGCCGCGCAGAAGGCGGCCCGGTTCGTCCGCACCTGTCACCTCTTCGGCCTGCCGCTGATCGTGCTCGTCGACACGCCGGGGTTCCTGCCCGGGACCAAGCAGGAGGGCGCCGGCGTCATCCGCCACGGCGCCAAGCTCGTCCATGCGTTCGCCGAGGCCGACGTCCCGAAGGTCACGTTCGTGCTGCGCAAGAGCTACGGCGGAGCGCACATCGCGATGAACTCCGGCGCGCTCGGCGCGGACATGACGTTCGCCTGGCCCGACGCCCAGCTCGGCGTCATGGGAGCGCCCCAGGCGGTGCAGTTCGTCAACAAGCGCGAGCTCGCCGCGGCCGGCGATCCGGTCCGTGCGCGGGCCGTCCTGGCGGCCGCCTACGAGGAGGAGCAGCTCGACTCCCGTGTCGCCGCGACCGGCGGCTGGGTAGACGAACGCATCGAGCCCCGGGACACGCGCGACCGCATCGCCTGGGCCATGCGGCTCCTGGCGACCCGGACCCGGACCCCGCCGCGTGCCCACAACGTCCCGCTCTGACCGACCCGGAAGGCCCCGATGACCGCCCGATTCCAGCGAGCAGCACCCCAGCAGGCACCGTGGTTCGACGACCTGACCGACGGCGACGTCGTCCCGGGCCGGGGACGCACGATCACCGAGGCCGATGTCGTGTCGTTCGCGACGCTCACCGGGGACTTCCACCCCCAGCACGTGGACGCCGCCTGGTCGGCCGAGCAGCGGTTCGGGGAGCGGGTCGCGCACGGGATGCTGGTCGCCTCCTACGCGATCGGCCTGCTGAACCTGCCCTTCGAGCGGATCGTCGCCCTGCGGCGGGTGAAGGACCTCACGTTCAAGCGCCCGGTCCGTCTCGGCGACACGATGCGGGTCGCCGCGACCGTCGAGAGCCTGCGCGAGCTCGACGACGAGGCGGGCATGGTGGCCTGCCGGGTCCGCATCGTCGACCACGAGGAGCGACTGATCGCGCGGATGGTCGTCGAGGTGCTGTGGCGCCGCGAGCCCGGGGTCGCCGGTGCGACCGGCCCCGAGGAGTCGACCTCCGCTGCGCCGGAGGTCCCACCGGCCACCGCCTTCGTCGCGATCCCCTTCTAGAGACCGGAGACCCGAGATGCTCAACGGCAAGAAGCTGCTCGTCACCGGCGTCGTGACGAAGAACTCGATCGCGTTCCACGTCGCGCGGCGCGCGCAGGAGCAGGGCGCCGAGGTGCTGCTGACCGGGTTCGGTCGCACGCGGCGCATGACGGAGCGCGCGGCGTCACGACTCCCGCAGCCGGCCGACGTGATCGAGTTGGACGTGACGAGCGCTGACGACCTGGCCGCCCTGGGCGGCGAGATCGACGGTCGCTGGGGGCACCTCGACGGCCTCCTGCACGCGGTGGCGTTCGCGCCGGGGGACGCGATCGGAGGCAACTTCCTGGATGCGCCGGTCAGCTCGACGCTGACTGCCTTCCACATCAGCGCCGTTTCCCTGCGCGACGTCACGGTCGCCCTGCGCCCTCAACTCGCCGCCGCGCCGTCCGGTGGTTCGGTCGTCGGCCTGGACTTCGACGGAACGGTGGCGTGGCCGCACTACGACTGGATGGGTGTCGCCAAGGCGGGGCTCGAGGCAGTGACGCGGTACCTCGCCCGTGATCTCGGTCCCGAGCGCATCCGCGTCAACCTCGTCGCCTCCGGCCCGATCGAGACCCTCGCCGCGTCGGGCATCGACGGGTTCGACCAGCTCGCCAACACCTGGGAGCAGGCTGCGCCGCTGGGCTGGGACACCACGGACCCCGAGCCGGTCGCCGACGCCGCATGCTTCCTGCTCAGCGACAACGCCCGGGTCGTGAGCGGTCACGTCCTGCACGCCGACGGCGGCGCGCACGCGGTTCGCGGGGTGGGCGCGGCCGTGCCCGCGGAGGTCGCGGTCCCGGCCTGATCCCGGTGGCGGGCACACCGGTTGTTGACGTGCCCGCGATTGCGCGTAGGCTGCCGGCATGTCCCGTCGCCTGCTGGTGGTCGTCCTCGTTGCAGCGTTCGGTGCTTCGACCGCCGCGGTCGCGATGGCGGCGACGAAGGGCGCCGGTTCGCCCACGTCGGCGGTTCGGCTGCACTACCGCAACATCCATCTCGGTGAGTTCAAGACGGCCTGGGATCTCCTGACTCCGGCCGCCAAGAGGAAGCTCGGCCCGTACTCGAAGTGGAAGAAGGGGTACGGCGACACCGGTCAGGTGACCGTGTCCGGCCTCAAGCGCAAGGGCAACACCGTGCGGTTCACGCTCACCGCCTGCCGCGCAGGCGGCCGCACGGGCACGATCGAGGAGATGTTCTCGGTCAGCTGGCCGACGAAGAAGTCCAGGAAGCGCTGGTACCTGAGCACCGGCTTCAAGGTCAAGAAGACCTCCCAGGAGAGCGTGCAGCGCTGCATGCTGCCGTTGCCCTGAGGTCGAGGTCCGCGGCTCGGGTCCGGAGCCGGGTGCTGTCACTTCCCGACAGCACCACCGCCGCGGTCTGCCGGGCGTCGTCGAGCATCGGCAGATGGCCGCAGCCCTCGAGGACGAGATGGCGCACCGGTCCGTGGATCGCACCCGGTCGCGGTCGTGTGACCATCTGGTCGTGCTCGCCCCATCCGAGCGTGACGGGCACGCGGATGTGCTCGCCTCCCTGGAACCAGTTGGCACGCATCGCCCGGTTCGTCGCCACGAAGGCGGGGGCATCGGCGTAGGCTCGGACGACGCCGAGGGCGTCCCGGGCCGGGACCTCGTCGGGGCGGGCGACGATCCCGCTGAGGGCTGCTCGCCGGCCGAGCTCGGTGCGCATGAGCGCCGGGAGCACGGGACGCAGTCCGCGGGCCAGACGGTGCATGACGAACGGCTTGGGCGCCAGCGGCCCGCTCCACAGGCCGGCTGTGCACAGGCCCGTCACCGAGGCGACGGTCCCGCGCTTGCCGAGCTCGAGCGCGACCCAGCCGCCCAGGGAGTTCCCCGCGACGTGCGGGCGGTCCACACCGAGGGTGGTGAAGAACGCGTCGAGCGCCTCGGCGATGGCCCACGGCGTCGGCTCGATGTCGTCCGGCAGCGGTGCGGAATCCCCGAACCCGGGGAGGTCGACCGAGATCACCTCGCGCTCGTCCCTCAGGTGTTCGACGACCTCGCGCCAGACGCGACGTTCGCCGCCGAGTCCGTGCAGAAGGACCAGCGGCGGTCCGGAGCCCGTGCGGTCGAAGGCGACCGGGCCGGTCACGCGACGTCGCGCTCCTGCGCGGACCACGCCGGGACGGGCAGGCGGGTCACGGTCTCGTCCGGTCGCGCGCGCAGCAGGCTCTCGCTCCGGAAGCGCGGCTTGGCGAGCAGCACCTGCACGTCCTGGATGCGGCGCTCCGCGAACCCTCCCTCGCAGTACGCGAGGTAGAGCGACCAGATCCGCTGGAACTTCTCGTCGTATCGCTCGGTGTCGAGGTCGCCGGACGCGACGGCCTGCTCGAACCGCTCGCGCCAGGCGGCGAGCGTCGTGACGTAGTGCGGCGTGATGTCCTCGAGCTGGACGTTGCGCAGGTCCGTGTAGGACCCGACGCAGCGCTGGATCTCGCGCACCGACGGCAGGCAGCCGCCGGGGAAGATGAGCTGGTTGATGAACGACTTCGTGGCCTTCTCGACCTCGTAGGCGCGGTCGTCGATCGTGATGGCCTGCAGCAGCATCAGCCCGTCGGGCTGCAGGAGCTCGCTGCAGCGGCGGAAGAAGGTCGGGAAGTCCCGCCACCCGACGGCCTCGATCATCTCGATCGACACGAGCTTGTCGTACGTGCCGGTGAGCAGCCGGTAGTCCTCGAGCAGCACGGTGATGCGGTCCTCGAGGCCGGCCTCGCGGACGCGCCGGACCGCCAGGGCGTGCTGCTCCTTGGAGATCGTGGTGGTGGTGACGCGGCACCCGGTGCGTCTCGCGGCGTGGACGGCGAGCCCGCCCCAGCCGGTCCCGATCTCCAGGAGATGATCCTCGGGGCCGAGGTCGAGCTTGTCGCAGATCCGGTCGAGCTTGCAGAGCTGGGCCTCGTGCAGGGTGGCCGTCGGGCTGGGGTAGACGGCCGACGAGTACATCATCGTGTCGTCGAGCATCAGGCCGTAGAGGTCGTTGCCGAGGTCGTAGTGCGCGGAGATCTGCCGCTTGGAGCGGTCGATCGTGTTGCGCTTGGCGCTGGCCAGGGCGTTCTGGACCGGACCCAGGACGGGGCGCAGGCGGCGGCGGTACTGATCCCCGCGGTGGATGTTCCGCGCCGCGATGCGCACGACGCCGACGAGATCGTCGGTGTCCCACCAGCGGTCGCGGTAGCTCTCGGCAAGCCCGAGGCTGCCCTTCAGCAGCGCCCGGTAGGCCCGTTCGTCGTGGATCGTGACCGTGCTGCGCAGCGGCGAACCGGTGCCGTCCAGGAAGGGGTCCCCGACGGTGGTCGAGCCGTGGCGGTCGACGAGCGTCAGCTCGCCGTCGCGGATCCAGTGCCGCAGGAGTCGGTGCAGGACCGTGCGGGTCCGGGTCGGTGTCGTCGTGCTCATGGGTGGGCTGGCCTGGCTCTCGAGGGGGGAGTCGGGATGGGCGTGGTAGGGGGCGCCCTTGAGCTTGAGCTTCAGGGCGTTGCTGTAGATGAGTGCACCGGTGCGTGCGCTCTGGAGGGGGAACCGGGTCAGCAGGCGGCGCAGCGTGGCGCGCGTGAGCGCCTCGCGGCGGAGGTTCAGGGTGGCGTCGAAGGCATCGCCCCCGTCCGCCGTCGCCGTGCTCTGGATGTGCACGCTGAGCGTCGGCCCGGGAGCGGTGAGCCGGAAGCGGTAGCGCTGGTCCATGCCCATGAGCGGGGAGACGTGGAAGACCTTGTCGAGCTCGACGTCCACGACGCGACGCCCGGGGCCCGTGTCGCACGCGGCGACGTAGGCGTGGCGCTCGTTCCACGGTGTGTTCTCGACGTCGGCGACGATCGCCCGCAGGGTCGTGCCGTCGGGCGCGAAGCAGAAGTAGAAGCTGACGGGGTTGAACGAGCGGCCGAACGTGCGCGGGGTCGTGAGGACCCCGATGGGCCCGTCCGGGCGCACGCCGATCCGGTCGGCGACCAGATCGCGGACCGCGGTGTCCAGTGGCACGGCGGGGTCGCCCAGCAGGTCCCGTCTGGACACCGCTCCCGGGGTTCGGGGGCGCCGCGAGGACCACAGGGGGGACGCCTCGTCCAGGACGCCCTGCTCGAGCTCACCGAGGTCGAGGTAGAGCATGCCGACCTCGTAGGTGAAGGCGTGCTGCACCGGGCTCTTGCGACGGTGGCGGACGGTGCCGCGGTAGATGGCGGATCGGTGCGGGCTCACGCCGGGACGACGACCTCGCTGCGGCCGACGTGCTCCAGCGCCTGCAGCGCGCTGAACACGCCGTCCTCGTGGAACCCCCAGCGCCAGTACGCGCCGGCGTAGTGGGTGCGATTGCGGCCGCTGATCTCGCCGTGGCGGGCCTGGGCGGCGACGCCCTCGGTGGTGAAGACCGGGTGGGCGTAGTCGATGACCTCGATGATCTTGGCCGGGTCGATCCGCTCCGTGAGGTTCAGCGTCACGCAGAACTCGTGGGGCGCGTCGAGGCCCATGAGGTGGTTCATGCCGTAGGTCACGGTCGCTCTGTCCTTGGGCGTGCCCAGAAGGTGGAAGTTCCACGCCTGGCGCGCGGCGCGGCGCCGGGGCAACATGGCCTCGTCGGTGTGCAGGACGGCCTCGTTGGGCTGGTACGGGAAGCAGCGCAGCAGCTCGCGCTCGGTCTCGGTGGCGTCCGCGCCGAGGATCCGCAGCGCCTGATCGGCGTGACAGGCGAAGAGGACCTCGTCGAAGCGCTCGGGCTCGCCGCCCTGCGGCGTGACCTCGACGTGGGTGTCGAAGCGCTGCACCCGCGTGACCGGGGTCTCGATGCGGACCGGGCGTGCGAGGCGCTCGGTCAGGGCCTCGACGTAGCGCTGGGAGCCGCCCTCGATCGTCATCCACGTCGGGCGGTTGCGGAAGCTCAGCATCCCGTGGTTGGCGAAGAACTGCGCCATGAAACGCACGGGGAACGCGTCGAGCTGCTCGGGCTCGGCCGACCACACGGCGCTGGCCTGCGGGACGATGAGCCGGTCGCGGAAGGAGTCGGAGTACCCGCCGCGGGCGAGGAACTCGAGCAGGGACAGGTCCCCGCGAGCGTCGGTCGGATCCGCCACGATCGCGGTGAGTTCCCGGTTGAAGCGCAGCAGGTCGCGGATCATGCGCAGGAACGCGGGGCGGACCGCGTTGCGCGGCTGGCAGAACAGACCGCGAGGGGTGCCCGCGTACTCGAAGTCCTCGTCCTGCGCGGTGACCGAGAACCCCATGTGCGTCTCGCGGCGAGCCACCCCGAGCTCGTCCATCATCGCGAGGAAGTTCGGGTACGTGTGGTCGTTGCAGACGATGAAGCCGGTGTCGACGTCCCACGCGCCCCGGTCGGTCTCGACGTGCACCGTGTTCGTGTGGCCACCGACGTAGGAGCCGGCCTCGAAGACGGTCACGTCGTGACGCCCGTCGAGGTGGTGGGCCGCTGTCAGACCCGAGATGCCGCTGCCGATGATCGCGATGTCCATTACCGATGTGTTCGTGGCACAGCGGCGTTCGGATCAGCGAACGGCGGCGCGTCGGGCCGCGGCCTGTTCGGAGGTTCGTGCCGGTCACCCCCGTGGAGGAGGGAACCTGCACGACCTTCCGTCAGCGCACCAGGACGGAGCGGCTCGAGGTGCTGGTGTTGCCGGCGGCGTCCGTGGCCGTGACCCGCACGACCAGGCGCAGACGGCGGTTGCGCACCGCGGTCACGAAGCGCTTCGACGGCTTGAGGACGAGTGAGCGCCGGCCGCTGCCCTGCGGCAGCGATCGTGAGCCGATCTCCAGATCCCCCAGGGCGGCCTGGAACACGATGGCCTTCTTGCGGCGCACCACCCGGGCGGCCAGGACGCCGCGCACGCTGGCGGCCTCGTCGGTCTCGACGGTCAGCCGAAGGCCCTTGCGCCGGAAGCCCGCGCGGGTGATGCGGGACGACAGCCCCCGCAGCGTGATCCGCGGGCCCGTCGTGTCGGGGGGCGACGGGCTCCCGGCTGGGACCGGGGTCCCTGTGGCGGTCGGCGGCGGCGCGGAGGCGCCGGACCCGCTCAGCGCGACCCGGAACACGTCGCCGTTCTCCGGGACCGCCAGCTCGGCGCCGCGCGAGCCGGCCGCGCCCGGCGCGAAGCGCACGCTGACCGTGCACGTGCCGCCCGTGGGGACCTGGGTGCCCGCGCAGGTGTCGCCGGCGATCGCGAACTCGCCGGCCTGGGGACCCGTGATGCTCGCGGTACCGGGCCGCACCGCCTGCGGCGCGGTGTTGGTCAGGGTGAGGACCGTCTGCGTGACGGCAGCGCCGACGGCGACGGTCCCGAGGTCGGCCGCCGTCCGGTCGGCCGTCATCGCCGCTCGCGACAGCAGCACGTGGAGCGTGTTCTGGGTGTTGGACTGCAGGTACAGGAGGTCCGGGCGACCGTCGCGGTTCACGTCGGCCGCCGCGAGGTGGGACGGCGCGGGCGACGTCGCGAACGGCGCGCCGACCATCGGGCGGAACGCCGCGGCACCGTCCCCGACCAGCACGCTCATCGTCCCGGCATCGAACGCGGGGAGCGCCAGGTCGAGGGCTCCGTCGCCGCCCAGATCGACGAGGCGCGGCTGGAAGGGGGTAGGGACGCGGAACGGAGATCCGGTGACGTGGCTCAGCGCCCCCGCTGGGGAGGTCCGCATCACGGACACGACCTTGTCCAGCGAGGACCCGTGGGCCAGCACGACCTCGGGCCGGCCGTCGCCGTCGAGGTCGCCGGCCACGGGCCAGCCGCCGTACGAGGTGCCGGTCGCGAACGGTGACCCGACGGCGGGCGCCAGGCCGCCGCTGCCGTTGCCCAGGAGCACCGGCGTGCTGGGGCCGCCGCTCTCGTAGACGACGTCCAGGATCGAGTCGCTGTTGAGGAGCCCGAGCGCGATGCGGTTCCCTCCGCCGGTGAACGGCGACCCGGGGGCGCTCGCGAACCCGCCAGAACCGTTGCCCAGCAGGACGTGGGTCGCGTTGGTGACCGTGTGCACGATGTCGAGCTTCCCGTCGCCGTTCATGTCGCCCAGAGCGACCCCCCGCGGGTTCGCGCCGCCGAGCGGCGAGCCGGGAGCCTGCGTGAACCCTCCCGCGCCGTTGCCGAGGAACACCTGCACCCCGCCGGCGTTGTTGACGTCCGCGGTGACGATGTCATCGATGGCGTCGCCATTGATCCGGCCGACGGCGGTGGTGAAGGACCCAGACCCCGGGATCGTTCCCGGCGCGGGCGTGAACGTGCCGTCGCCGTTGCCGAGGAAGACCTTCGGCGGGCCGCTGAACCGTCCCACGACCACGTCGGGATCGTCGTCGCCGTTGAAGCGGCCGGTCTCGACCGTGTACGGGTCCGTCCCGGTGGTCGCGTACGGCGACCCCGGCGCCTCGGTGAAGAGGCGCGTGGCATAGGCGGGGGCCGCGCCCGCGGCCAGGACGCCGAACGCAATCACCATCGCCAGCAGGGAAGGACGTTGGCGCGCCATGACGCGATTGTCCTCCCGCCGTCAAGCGGGTCGCACCAGGCTGCGCGACACGCTCAAAGCGGCTCGCCCGGGAACTGCAGCCCGAACCGCTCGGCCAGGCCGGGGACGCTGTCCGGCTGCATCTCGAGCTCATAGCGCGCGCAGAGCTCACCGAGCACCTCCGGCGAGGCAGCAGTGACACCGCCGAGGTCCACCAGCTCGTCGAAGAACTGCTCGAAGCCTGCTGGAGCGATGATCTCGAGCAGGCGGGCGGGCTCGTCACCCGCGTTCCAGAACGTATGCCACTGATTGCGCGGCTTGAAGATCAGGTCTCCCGGACCACCCTCCACGACCTCATCGCCGAGAAGGGCGCCGACACGCCCCTCCAGCACGTAGCTGTATTCGTCCTCGCGAGTGTGGCGGTGCAACGGAGCTGCCAGCGCCCGGGGGCCCATCGGGTGCTCGACGAGCGAGAAGCCGCCCGTGGTGGTCGCCCCGTCGATCATGAACCACCCGCGCGCGGATCGTCGAGAGCGCCGTGAAGCTGCACGGGACCCTCGGTCCGTCGCGCACGTCGATGAGCGCCTTGGCGCAGGAGGCCGGCGTGCAGCGGTCCACGCTGTACCGGCACTTCCCCGACGACGACGCGGTGTTCGCCGCCTGCTCGGCACACTGGACGGCGCGGAATCCCGCTCCTGAGCCCGGCGACTGGATGGCACTGGACGATCCGGACGCGCGGCTGCGGCGGGCCCTCGAGCTGCTCTACGGCTACTACGGGCGGACCGAGGGCATGCTGAGCAACCTGGTGCGCGACGAGCCGCTCATGCCGCTGGTCGCTCACACGTTCCGTCCGTTCCGGACCTACGTCGCCGACATCCAGGACGGCCTGGTCCGCGACCGCCGGCTACGTGGTGCCCGGCGGCGACGCGCACGCGCCGCGATCGGTCACGCCATCGACTTCACGACGTGGCGCTCGCTCGTCCGCGAGCACGGACTCGCCGACGCCGACGCCGTCACGCTCATGTGCGAGCTCGTCCGGGCGGCGGAGGCGCCGACCCGACCGCTCAGGCCATCGAGCGCCCGACGATCTCCTT
>NZ_JBFIGP010000080.1:0-13641 GCF_041602235.1 Paraconexibacter sp. | reverse complement strand
ACGTCGGACTGGGCGGGTACCTCGGTGCACTCGCCGGGGCCGAACTGGCCCGTCCCGGTGCCGAGCGCCCCGGAGACCTGCGCCCCGGTGCCGTTGCCGTTGCTGCCCCAAGCGAACACCGTGGCCGACGCCGCGGTCGGCATCACGACGGACACCCCGACAGCGCAGGCGAGACCGCCGGCGATCCGTCCCAACCGCGTTGCGCCCGACATCCGTCCCCCTTGCCGCCGGCCGGAACGTCGCTGTGCCCCGGCCCACCCCTGACTGTGATGCACACCACGTCGGGCGAGATGCTCGAGCGCGCCGTGACTCTACATTCCGTGTCAACTGGCGAAGGTGCTGCCGACCTGCGCCTCGTGGCCGCGGCGGGGATGCCGCGGGCCAGGGAGGATCGCCCGGCTTGCACCGCGCACGGGTGGTGCAGTATTCCCGCATGGTCCCCACCGGCCCTGCCCAACTGCGGCCTTTCGACGACCGGGCGGATGCCCGGTCGCGGGCATGGCTCGGAGCGCTCCGATCAGGAGCGTGGAAGGTCTCCTATCGGTGGCGTGAAGGCGCTCTGAAAGGTGCTGGCTGGAGTACGCGTAGGGCAAGCTCGCCGGCACCCGCAGCTATTCCCAGGCAGCCACGATCTCGTCTGCTCCCAGCAAGAGGTCGGCTTTCACTCCATCGGCGGCACCGGTGCGGCTGACGACGACTAGACGTGCTCCGGCCGCCCCGGGCACCTTCGTCCGGTGTTCCAGCAGCGCGCGGTACTCCGACTCGTTGAACGGTTCGTCCGCGTGCCACTTGATTGACCCGACGAAGCCGATCTCCGTTGGCTGCGGCGCGTCTCCACCGACGAGATCGACCTCGGTTCGGTGGTCGCGGGTCCAGTAGGACCCGACAAACGCCGCGCCACCGGTCGCCGTCGCCAAGCGGGGGTCTGGCAGGAGGCGCTCCAGCGCCCCGCGGATGACGGGCTCCACCGCGCGCCCGCGGTACGTGTTCCAGTCGCGCAGGATCCGGTCGACCGTGATGTCGCCTCGGCCGCGTGAGATCTCCGCCATGTGCGGCCCGACGAAGCGCAACCAGAACCGCAGGTACGGGTCGAGGATCGTGTAGCGCGAGAACTTCCTGCCCGCCCCGACGGCATAGGGCGTGCTGCGCTCGACCATCAGCTTCGTCTCGACGAGAGCTTTCAGGGCGTCGTCGAGCGTGTTGCCCTTGACGCCTGCGCGGCTCTCAATCCGCCCCCGGGCGGTCTCGCCGTGGCCGATCGCTTCGAGTACGCGTCGCGCCATCAGCGACTTCTCGAACTCCGAGGCCATGATCCGCAGCGCCGTCGTGACGAACGCGTGATCATCGACGAGCGCGGAGCGTAGGAACTCCTCTGGCGAGGCACCCTTCCGCCAGCCCGCCGCTAGCAGCGGAAATCCTCCGACGATCAGGTACCGGTCGAGCGCATCGCTACTGTCCCGGGCCCCGGTTATCCGCGCGACGGCAGGCACGGACAGCGGCCGGAGCGCCAGCTCCAACGTCGGGCGCCCGTGCAGCGGAGACCGCTCTTTGACGAGCTCCTCCATCATCCGGACATCGCTGCCGACGCAGATGAGGAGCACCGGCAGCCGTTCGACGCCCCGATCCCATGCCTTCTGCAGCTCCGACGCGAAGCCGTCGTCGTGCTCCGTGAGATAGGGCAGCTCGTCGATGACAAGGATCATCGGGCGATCACGGGTGGCCCCGGTGCACGCCGCCTTCAGCGCCGCCGGCCACGAGTTGAACGCCGCTCCTGCAAAGGTACCCGCGGCATCCAGCGCGGACTCGGCCACGCCCTCTCCGAACTCGGCCAAGGCCTCGGGACGAGGCCGCTGAACAGCCTGATAGAAGCAGTACGGCAGACCGCTTCGATCACAGAACTCCTGCACCAGACGCGACTTCCCGACACGTCGGCGGCCCCGCAACCACACGAACCGTCCCTCGCCGGAGGACCGGACTTCATCGAGCTGGGCGTCGATGCGTCCGAGGACGTGATCGCGCCCGAGGAAGACGCTCATGAGATAACCATAGCCGACGTTACTCTCCAAAACTATGGTTATCTCGATTGAGGGTATGCCCCGCTGACGGTGCGCCCCCGGCCCGCCCCGCAACGAGCGAACCCCTCCCCTGACGTTCCTTCTTGGAACGCTAGGAAGAGGGGTCCAGAGTGGAGACGGTGGGAATCGAACCCACGTCCGCGATCGCGAACGGATGGCTTCTACGAGCGTAGCCGGCACTCTGATCTCGTCCCCTGGTCGCCTTGCCGGCGGGGTCACAGGGGACCAGCCTCAAAAAGATGTCCCCGGTTCGGCTGAGGCGGGCCTCTCCAGGTAAGTCGGCATCTGATCCCGGAACATCCCCACGGCCGACAGGCGGGGGCCGAGACCTCACGGCTTAGCTATGAACTAAGCGGCGAGGGCGTACTCGTGAGAGTCCGCACGTATGGTTTTTCCGGGGTTTTACGAGGCCACCCGGAACCTCGACTCGCAACCACCCGCACGAAGTCGACCACGTCGAAGCCTGTCGTCCCCATGGGGTGCACTTCATGACGAGTGTAGCGCGGCCCGTCCAGGACGGCCGGAGGGAGCGTTTCGGCGCCTGAAGTGATCCGATGTGCCGTGGGGCGCGAAGCACTGATAAGCACGAACGACCTGTCCGTGCGTGGGAGACACCCAACACACCACCTGGAGGACGCACGCTCGTATGCGCAAACTGTTTCTGAGCCTGTTCGCGATGATGCTCGTCGCAACGGGTCTCGTGGTCGCCGGTTGTGGTGATGACGACAAGGACTCGTCATCTGCTGCCGCCCCCGCGACCCAGACCAACGACACCGCCGACACGGCCGCCCTCGGCACCGAGTCCGGCGCCGCCGAGCTCCGTTCGACCCTGACATACGGGCTCGACGAGCACGTGTACCTCGCGTCGATCGCGATCGGCCAGGGCCTGAGCAACGGGCTCGATTCCAAGCAGTTCAAGGCTGCCGCCGACACCCTCGACACGAACTCTGTCGCGCTGTCGGAGGCCATCGGCTCGGTGTACGGCGATGAGGCCGGCACCGCGTTCCTGGGCCTCTGGCGCAAGCACATCGGCTTCTTCGTGGAGTACGCGAAGGCCAAGGCCGAGAAGGACGACGCCGCCGCCGAGAAGGCCGTGGCCGACCTCGACGGCTACCGGACGGACTTCGCCACGTTCATCAGCGGGGCCAACCCGAACCTCCCGGCCGACGCGGTCGCCGAGGAGCTCAAGCCTCACGTGGAGTCGGTCTTCGCCGTCATCCGCGCAGCGGCCACCGGCTCGCCGAAGCTCTACGAGCGCGTGGTGGAAGCCGCGTCGCACATGCCGAACACGGCGAACGTCCTCGCGGGCGGCATCGTCAAGCAGTTCCCGGACAAGTTCAGCGGTTCGGCCGACGCCGGAGCCTCCGAGCTCCGCGCGCTCCTGACCGACCAGCTGGTCGGCCATGAGTACCTCGCCGGCATCGCGGTCGCCACCGGCGTCTCCGAGGGCCTGGACTCGAAGGCGTTCGCGGCCGCCGCCGAAGCGCTCGACACCAACTCGGTGGCGCTGAGCGAGTCGATCGGCTCGGTCTACGGGGACGACGCCGCCAAGGCGTTCCTGCCCCTGTGGCGCAAGCACATCGGCTTCTTCGTGGCCTACACGAAGGCCAAGGCCGAGAAGGACGAGGCCGGTGCCAAGAAGGCCGCCGCGGACCTGGACGGGTACCGCACGGACTTCGGCGCGTTCCTCGAGGGTGCCAACCCGAACCTGCCCGCTGATGCGGTCGCCGAGGCCCTCGTGCCGCACGTCGACGCAACGTTCGCCGCGATCGACTCGGTCGTCGCCGGCAAGACCGATGCGTTCGACAAGCTGCAGGAGGCGGCCGGCCACATGCCGATGATCGCCAACACGCTCGCCGGCGGCATCGCCAAGCAGTTCCCGGACAAGTTCCCGAGCTCGTAGCTCGGGTCCCCGTCCTCGGGTCACCTGAGTGCCCCGGACACCGACGCCCGTCCCGCCGAGCAGGCGGGGCGGGCGTCGCCCGTTCACGGTCCCTGGCGTGACCGACCGCGCGGCGTCCTCGCCCCCTGTCGCACATGGAGTGATCGGGCCATGCGCGCCTTCGCGTAGATTTGTGCAGATGAGTGCACCCGAGCTGCTCGACGTCGCCTGGAACCTCGAAGACCTCGTGGACGGCCAGGGTCCCGCCGGAGTGGATCGTCTGCTCGACGAGGCCGCCGACCGTGCCACCGCGTTCGCCGCGTCGCACACGGGCAAGGTGGCGGCGCTCGACGGTCCCGGGCTCGCCGCGGCGATGCGCGAGCTGGGCGAGATCAGCGACCTCGTCGGCCGCGCCGGCAACTACGCCTCGCTGCGGTTCAGCGCCGACACGCAGTCGTCCGAGAACGGCGCGCTCATGCAGCGCTTCCAGGAGCGCGCCACGGTGATCGAGACGACCCTGCTGTTCTTCGACCTCGAGTGGGCGGCGCTGGACGACGACGTCGCCGAGACCCTCCTGCTGGCCGACGGCCTGGACCAGTGCCGGCACCACCTGCGCACCGCGCGCGCCTACCGTCCCCACCTGCTCTCCGAGCCCGAGGAGAAGCTGCTCGCCGAGAAGGCGATCAGCGGCCGCGACGCCTGGGTGCGCCTGTTCAGCGAGCTGACGAGCGCGATCGAGGTCCCGCTCCCCGACGCCGAGGCGCCCGTCGCCCTCGACGTCGCGATGAGCCGCCTGCAGTCCGGTGACCGGGAGGTGCGCCGCACCGCGGCGGAGGCCGTCACCACGGCGCTGGCCCCCGGCCTGCGCACCCGCGCCTACCTGCTCAACACCCTGCTCCACGACAAAGCGGTCGACGACCGCCTCCGGGGCTTCCCGACGTGGCTCTCGTCCCGCAACCTCGCCAACGAGGCGAGCGACGAGTCCGTGCAGGCGCTCATCGAGGCCGTCCAAGGCGCGTACGACGTGCCGCGCCGGTGGTACACGCTGAAGGCGAAGCTGCTCGGGCTGGACCGCATCGCGGACTACGACCGCGCCGCTTCCGTCACCGGCGACGAGGAGACCGTCGAGTGGCAGGACGCACGCGACATGGTGCTCGGCGCGTTCTCCGACTTCTCCCCCGTCCTCGGGGACACGGCCGCGCGGTTCTTCGACGAGCAGTGGATCGACGCGCCGGTCCGGCCGGGCAAGCGCGGGGGCGCCTTCTGCGCGTACACGACGCCGTCGGTGCACCCGTACGTGCTGCTCAACTACACGTCGCTGCGCCGGGACGTGCTGACGCTGGCGCACGAGCTCGGACACGGGCTGCACGCCGCCCTCGCGATACCCCGCGGGGTCTTCGAGCAGCACACCCCGCTCACCGTCTGCGAGACCGCTTCGGTGTTCGGTGAGACCCTGGTGTTCAAGCGGCTGCTGGACGAGGCCGACACGCCGCAGTCGCGGCTGTCCCTGCTGGCCTCCAGCCTGGAGGACGGCATCGCGACCGTGTTCCGCCAGGTGGCGATGAACCAGTTCGAGCACGCGATCCACACCGCTCGCCGGGAGGACGGCGAGCTGTCGGTCGAGCGGTTCGGCGATCTGTGGATCCAGAGCCAGCACGACCTGCTCGGGGACTCCGTCGAGCTCACGGAGGGCTACCGGTCCTGGTGGTCCTACATCCCCCACTTCATCGGCACGCCCGGCTACGTGTACGCGTACGCCTACGGGCAGCTGCTCGCGCTGTCCGTCTACCAGCGCTACGAGGAGGAGGGCGAGGCGTTCGTCCCGGCGTACATCGAGATGCTCTCCGCCGGGGGGTCGAAGAGCCCGGAGGACCTCGGGCGGATCGCCGGTCTCGACCTGACGGACCCGGGCTTCTGGACCAAGGGTCTCGAGCTGGTGCGCAAGCGACTCGAGGAGGCCGAGGACGCCGCCGACGCCGTCCTCGCGCAGCAGCCCGGGTGAGCACACCGGACCGCACCCCCTCCGGCTGGCTGCCGCCGGTCCCCGCGCCGCACCCGACCGCCGTCCGCGAGCCGCTCCCCGAGGGGCCGTCGCTGCCCGGCGTCCCGTCCGACCCGCCGCCCCCGCCGAGCAGGCGCGAGCAGTTCAACCGGATCCTCGGGCCGGTCGTCCTCGCCGCCGCCTTCCTGCTGAAGTTCGCCAAGGGCTTCTTCATCCTCCTGAAGGGCGCGAAGTTCCTGACGACCTCCGCCTCGATGCTCGTGTCGATCGCGGCGTACTCGCTCATCTGGGGCTGGACGTTCGCCCTGGGGTTCGTCGTGCTGCTGTTCATCCACGAGATGGGGCACGCGGTGCAGATGCGGCGTGAGGGGATCAAGACCTCCCCGATCGTGTTCGTGCCGTTCATGGGGGCCGTGATCGCGATGAAGGACCTGCCGAAGGACGCCGCCGTCGAGGCGCGGGTCGGGCTCGCCGGTCCCGTCATCGGCTCGCTCGGCGCGGCCCTGTGCCTGGTGCCCTACGCGCTGACCGGCGACGAGTTCTGGCGCGCGCTCGCCTTCGTCGGCTTCTTCCTGAACCTCTTCAACCTCGCGCCCGTGACCCCGCTGGACGGCGGTCGCGCGATGGCGGCGCTGACGCCGTGGATGTGGTTCGTGGGCCTCGGCCTGGTCTTCGTGATGGTGTTCACGTTCCCGAGTCCGATCCTGATCCTGATCGCCCTCATCGGCAGCTTCGACGTCTACACGCGCTGGAAGCGCCGCAACGGCCCGGAGGGCCGGGCGTACTACAAGGTCTCACGGGGCGTCCGGGCACGGGTCGCGCTCGTCTACGTCACCCTGCTGGTGTCGCTCGCCGCCGGGATCGACGCGACGTTCCTGGAACGCGACTTCGACGACGTCTGAGCGCCCGCGCGGGTCCGCTCAGCGGTAGCCGGCCTCGCGCAGCGCACGGTCGGTCTCGCGCTTCTGGTCGCGAGCCTTGATCGTCTCCCGCTTGTCGTAGGCGTTCTTGCCCCGGGCGAGCGCGATCTCGACCTTGGCCCGGGGGCCCTTGAAGTACAGCCGCGTCGGCACCAGCGTCAGGCCCTTCTCCTTGACCTGACCGACGAGCTTGTCGAGCTCGCGGCGGTGGATCAGGAGCTTGCGAGGTCGCTCGGGGTCGTGGTTGTCGCGGGAGGCCGGCCCGTACGGCGGGATGTGCACGTTGTGCAGCCACAGCTCGCCGTGCTGGACCGCGGCGTAGCCGTCCTTGATCTGGGCGGTACCGGTCCGCAGCGCCTTGACCTCGGTCCCGGTCAGCACCATCCCGCACTCGATCCGATCGAGGAACTCGAACCGGTGGGCGGCCAGCCGGTTGGTCGCCACGTCGCCCGACGCCATCTTGCGCTTGCCTGTGCCCTTCGCCATCGTCGGACCACCTTACGCGTCCGGCCCGCCGCGGCGCGGGTCGCGCGTCACGACTCGACGGGCCCGAGCTCCACGCGTCCCCGGGGAGGATCGATGCTCCGTACGTGCACGCGAACGGGATCGCCCAGCCGGACGGCCGCCCCCGACCCGCTCCCGTACAGGATCGTCCCCTGCTCGTTGAGCTCGTACCAATCGCCCCCGAGCCGGCGGACCGGCAGCATGCCCTCGTAGAGCGGGGAGCCCTCGGGCCCGAAGGCCACGAAGGCCCCCGCACCGATGAGGCCGACCACCTCGCCGTCGTACTCGCGGGGTGCTCCCTCCACGAAGATCTCGCGCTCCAGCAGGAACGCGCGTCCGACGTCGTCGGCGGCCCGCTCGATCTGCATCGCGTCGCGCTCACGCGCCGACGCCCACAGCCCGGCCTCCTCGAGGCGTGACGCCCGCGGGGCGTGCTCCCCGGCGCCGATGGAGCTCAGGAGCGCCCGGTGGCACACGATGTCCGGGGAGCGGCGGATGGGCGACGTGAAGTGGCAGTAGTGCTCGGAGCCCAGACCCGCGTGCCCGAGCGGCGCGGGCGTGTAGTGGGCCTGCTTCAGCGAGCGCAGGACCAGCGAGGTGAGGGCGGCCCGCCCGTGGCCCGTGCGTCGGACGTGCTCATCGACGAGCCGTGAGGCCTCCGCCACCGCGTCGGCCGCCTGGCGCGGGGTCGGCTCCTGCAGCATCGGTGGCGTCGCGACCCCGAGCGAGTCGAGCTGCTCCATCAGACGCAGGACCGCGGGAGGCTCGGGCTGCTCGTGCACGCGGTAGAGCGTCGGGACGCCGCGGTCGGTCAGCAGGGCGGCGACCTGCTCGTTCGCCGCGATCATCAGGTGCTCGATCAGCCGATGCGACTCGGTGGCGACGCTCGCGTGCAAGGCCACGACGTTGCCCTTGCGGTCGAACTCGAACTCGGGCTCGGAGGACTCGACCATGAGCGCGCGCCCGCGCTCGGCCCGGCGCGCACCGAGCGCGGTCGCGACCTCGCGGGCCGCCTCGAGCGGGCGGGCCCACGGGTCCTGCGCCCGCTCGGCTCCCGAGAAGATCCGGTCCACGCGGTCGTAGTCCAGGCGTTCGTCGGAGCGGATGACGCTGCGGTGGAACGCGACGCGGGCGACATCCGCCCCGTCGAAGTCCATCTCGACCGTGACCGCCAGACGGTCCTGCCCCGGCACCAGGGAGCACGCCTCGTTGGAGAGCGCCTGCGGCAGCATCGGCTCCACCTTGCCCGGGACGTACACGCTGGTGCCGCGCTCCATGGCCACGCGGTCCACGGGGCTCCCCGGTCGCACGAACGCGGTCACGTCGGCGATGTGCACCCAGACCCGGATGCGCTCGCCGTCGAGCCGCTCGGCGCTGATCGCGTCATCGAAGTCCTTCGCGGTGACCGGATCGATCGTGAACGTCGGCAGGTCCGTCAGGTCCCGGCGTGCCGCTCCAGCGGGATCGGCGTCGGTCGAGGCCCCGAGCCGGTCGCGCGCCTCGGCGGCGGCGGTCGTCACCCCGGGGGGGAAGCGGCGGGCCAGGCCCCGGTGCAGCATCAGCCCCTCGAGCACGTCCCGGGCGATCGACGGGTCACCCAGCACGCGTTCGATCCGGTCGTGGCCGCGGCCCGCGAGCGCCAACCGCACCAGCACGAGCATGCCCGGCCGGGCGCCCTTCTCGGCGGCGACGCTCATCCGCCGGCCGCGCTCGAAGACCGGGGCGACCGTCAGGAAGCGCCCGGAGCCCTCGACCACCCCGACGACGTGCGTCCTGGGCGGGCTCGCGAGGCGGCTCTCGTGTGCCGGTGCCCGCGTCGCGGGCCGTCCTCCCTTGCGCCCGCGGGCGCCGCCTGCCCCGGCCGGCCTCCCGCGGCGCGGCTGGCGGCCGTGACCGCGCGGGGTCACGAGGTCGTCTTCGCGCGCAGTTCGGACAGCGCCCGGTTCAGCGCCTCGTCCGGCTTGGTCTTCGGATCGTCCTTCACCTTCACGTCGGGGGTGATGCCCGCTCCCTGCGAGACGCCCTTCCCGCCCAGGTTGCGGCCGTCGGGCGTGAAGTACTGCCCGGCCGTGATGTCCAGCGCGCCGCCGTTGCTGAGCTCGATGACCTCCTGGAAGACGCCCTTGCCGAACGTCTTCGCGCCGACGACCTCGGCCCGGTCGCGGTCCTGCAGCGCGCCGGCCACGATCTCCGACGCGGAGGCCGTGTCACCGTCGACGAGCACGACGAGCGGGATGTCCTCGGCGACCGGGTCCCCGGTGGCGCTGAGCGTCCGCGTCGGCACCGACCGGCCCCGCGTCGTGACGATCGGACCGTCCGGGAGGAACGCGCTCGCGATCAGCTGCGCCTCGCTGACGAGGCCTCCGCCGTTGCGGCGCAGGTCGAAGACGAGGCCCTTCGCCCCCTGCTTCTGCACCTTGCGGATCGCCGCGTACACCTCGGCGTGCGCGCCCGAGGAGAACTGGGCGAGGTTGATGATGCCGACCTTGACGCCGTCCACGGTGCGGATGCGCGAGGCGACGACCGGCACGTTGACCCGCGCCCGCGTCAGCGTGTAGTCGCGGCGCTTGCCGTCACGGCTCACGGTGATCGTCACGTCGGTCCCGGGCGGACCCTTGATGCGGTCGGTCGCGGCCTGCTGCTTGACGCCCTTCAACGCCCGGCCCTCGACGGCGACGATCACGTCGGCGGGCGCGAGCTTGGCACGACTCGCGGGGGTGCCGTCGTACACCTCGACCACCCGCAGCCCGCTCGGGTGTGGGCTGACGACGAGCCCGACCCCGGAGAACTCGCTGTTCTGCACCTCCTGGAACTGCCGGTACTCCTTGGGGCTGAAGTACGCCGAGAAGCGATCGTCCAGGGACTCGACCGCTCCGGCGATGGCGTCGTCGGCCAGGTCCGCCGGGTCGACCTCGGCGTAGTAGCGGTCGGCGATGGTACGGAGCGCCTCGTCGATGACCCGGGTGTCCTCGTCCCCGACGAGCACGTCGCGCACCCCCGTGGGGAGGCCTTCGGGGTGCCCACCGAGCCAGACGCCGCCGGCGAGCAGCGCGAGGGCGACCGCGACGACCGCTCCGACGCGCCGGACCCTCCGGAACAGACCCTGCGGCGGGCGCAGGGGGCCTCCGGCCGGGTCGTGGCCCGGAGGCAGATCAGGATCGCGCAGCATCGTGCTCCCAGGGTACGGACCGCCGCTAAGGAGCGGCTCAGCGGTCGCGTCAGACCCGCAGGAAGCGGCGCAGGGACAGTCCGGAACCGATCGCGCTCACGGCGATGCTGGCGAGCAGCAGCAGCCCGCCCAGCGCCCCGATGCCGATCGTCTCCGGGGTGCCGATCAGCGCGAAGTCCGAGGCGAGCGGATCGATCACGGCGATCTTGCCCACCAGCAGCAGCAGCACGGCCATGCCGCCGCCGATCGCCCCCAGGACGATGCCCTCGATCACGAACGGCCAGCGGATGAACCAGTCGGTGGCGCCGACGAGCTTCATCACCTCCACCTCGCGCCGCCGCGAGAACAGCGACAGCCGGATGGTGTTGGAGATCAGCAGGACGCTCGCCAGCACGAGCAGGACCGTGAGCAGGCCCATCGCCCACTTCACCGCGCTCGTGATCGTCAGGAGCTTCTGCGTGTCGTCCTTGCGGTTGCGGACCTCGTCGATGGCCGGATCGATCGTGGTGCGCGCGCCGCCGGCCGTCACGGGGTTCAGCACCTCGCGCAACGCGGGCGCGTTGCCGGGCTTGTCCGGGGTCACGCGGAACGCATCGGGCAGCGGGTTGGTGCCCAGCAGCTCGTAGGCCTCCGGGTTCTTCTTGCGCTCGCGCTCGAGCGCCTCCTTCTTGGAGACGAACGCGACCTTGCCGACGTACTTCGTGTCCTCGACCAGCAGCTGGCGGACCCGTTCGACGTCCGCGGTCTTCGCGTCCTTCTTCAGGTACACGTCCACGAGGACCCGGCCGCGGACCTCGTTGGCCGCGCCGGTGGTCGCCTGGACCACCGGGATGAAGACGCCCAGGACCAGGACGGTGACGAGCACGGACGCGATGGCCGCGGCGGACGGGACCGCGTTGCGGCTGACCGAGCGAAATGCTTCCTTGACGAAGAAGGCGATGCGCATGGGTCAGTCCCGGAAGGCGGAGTCGAAGTCGTCGTCGTCGGCGAGCCGCCGCGGCGCGGGGGCCGGCTCACCGCGCATCAGCGCACCGAACTCGGCGGTCGACACGTCGCGCTGGTAGCCGCCGACGGCGTCGCGGATGATCCGGCCGTTCTCCAGCTCGATCACGCGGCGCCGCATGCGGTCCACCATGGCGTGGTCGTGGGTGGCGACGACCACGGTCGTACCGGTGCGGTTGATCCGGTACAGCAGCTGCATGATCCCGATGGACGTCTCGGGGTCGAGGTTGCCGGTCGGCTCGTCCGCGAGCAGGAGCGGCGGGTGGTTGACGAACGCGCGGGCGACGCTGACACGCTGCTGCTCGCCACCGGAGAGCTGGTCGGGGAAGCTGTGGAGCTTCAGCGACAGGCCGGTCAGCCGCAGGATGTCCGGGACCTTCTCGCGGATCTCCTTGCGGTGGGACCCGGTCACCTGCAGCGCGTAGGCGACGTTGTCGTGCACCGTGCGGTTCGGCAGGAGCTTGAAGTCCTGGAAGACGATCCCGAGGTTGCGCCGGTAGTGCGGCACGTTCTTGCGCGGCATCGTGGTGAGGTCGCGTCCCGCGACCTTGATGGTGCCGCTGGAGACCTCGTGCTCCTTGATGAGCAGGCGCATGATCGTGGACTTGCCGGAGCCCGTGTGGCCGACGAGGAACACGAACTCGCCGCGGCCGATGGAGAACGTCGCGTTCTCCAGGCCGACGTCCCCGGAGTCGTAGGTCTTGTTGACGCCCCGGAACTCGATCACGGGTGGCGCGACCGGCGTCCGGGGACGCTCCACGGACCCCGGATCCTGGTCAGGGCGCGCGGCGCGTCGGCGCGCGCGCAGGTCAGCTTCAGTAGCGGCCATCCCTCGGATCTTCGCAGACGTGCAGGCTCTTCCCTGCCGGCGCAAGGGCACTTGCACCCCCGGGGCAACGGCCCGCGCACCGCGCGATCTACACTCACGCCATGCCCAAGATCGCCTCGGAGACGCTCGCCAACGGTCTCCCGCTGCACCGCATCCACCTCGACGGGACCCGTGCCACCACGATCCTCGTCGCGTTCGATGCCGGTGCCCGGACCGAGCGTCCCGAGGAGAACGGGATGGCCCATTTCCTGGAGCACCTGGTCTTCAAGGGTGGCGAGAAGTACGACGACTACCGCAAGGTCAACGAGACCGCGGAGCGCATGGGCGGGTCGCTGAACGCCTACACCTCGCACGACCTCGTGGCCTTCCACATCACGGTGCGTGCCGAGGCCGCCCCGGAGGCGATCGACCTCCTGACCGACTTCGTGGGCCGTCCGAGGATCGACGCCGACGAGCTCGACCGCGAACGCGGCGTGGTCATCCAGGAGATCGCGCGGTACAACGATCAGCCGTCGGCGGTCGCCGAGCACCTCATCGACCGCGCGGCCTTCGGCGAGCACCCCCTGGGCCGCTCGGTCCTCGGTCCCGAGGAGCACCTGCGGACCTTCTCCCGCGAGGCCATCGTCGCGTTCCGCGAGCGCCGCTGGGCGGGGTCCCGGGGCGGGGCCTTCATCGTCGGCAACACCGAGCACGTCTCGTCCAACGGCGCGACCGCGGCGCTGTTCGAGCGCTTCCCCACGATCGCGGTCCCCGAGGCCTACGACCCCGCACCGGACTTCGTGCCCCAGACGCTGGTCGAGCGGCGCGACTCCAACCAGTCGCACCTGCGGATGAGCTACCGGCCCGACGTGGACGTCGACGACCGGCAGCAGCGCGCCGCGATGACCATCTACTCGACGCTGCTGGGCGGCTCGATGGGGTCCCGGCTGTTCGACGAGATCCGTGAGCAGCGCGGTCTCTGCTACTCGGTGCACGCCGTGGACCACGCCTATGCCGACGTGCCGGTCCTGCAGCTCTCCGCCGGCCTGGACTCGACAAAGTGCATCGAGGCGTACACCCGGATGCGGGAGATCGTGGGTGAGCTGCACGCCGACGGTCCGACGGAGGAGGAGGTCGCCCGCGCTCGCGCGTACGCCGCCGGCCGCCGCGTCCTGGCGTTCGAGAACACCAACGCGGTGGCGCGGTACGCCGCCAACCAGGCGATCGTGCACGGCGAGGACCTCGACCCCGACCAGGCGATCGCGGCGCTCGACGCGGT
>NZ_JBFIGP010000079.1:0-13771 GCF_041602235.1 Paraconexibacter sp. | reverse complement strand
GCGGCCCGCCCAGGATGATCGGGCGCCCGGTGGCCGAGCGGCCCGCCCCGACGACGAGGTGGTTCGACATCCGTCCCGGGCGGGAGAGATCCAGCGCGCCCAGCGGGGTCGAGAGCTTCAGCCGCTCGTGCTTCACGCGCGCCTGGTCCCGAAGCGAGCGCAGTTGCGGCAGCAGCTCGCCGAGACCGCCGCTGATGCCGTCGGCCCCGGAGGTCACGCCGAGGACGTTCGCGGCCGGATCGAGCTTTGCGGCGTCGCGCAACGCGTAGGGGAAGCGCCTGGTGGTGTGGACGGTGCCGTCGAGGTTGTCGCGGTTGCGCAGGTCCTCGTACGCCCGGCGGCCGACCTCCGGGCCCAGCTCCTTGCTGAGCTGCGCGAGGATCGTGGCGTTGGCGAGCTCCGACCCTCCCCCGGCCCCGAACAGCGCGCGCACGATCGAGACGACCGCGACGACGTCCGTCCGCTTCCACGGTGCCGGCGAGACGATGCCCAGGTCCGCCAGCCCGGCAGGCAAGGGCACCTCTCCGCGGACCCCGAGGGCGATGTACTCGTTGATCCCGGCGACGTAGCTGTCGAGGATCCGCAGGACGTCGGCACCGGCCTTCCCGTAGCGCTGCGGAAGGCGCTGCGCCATCGCGGCGAACTCCTCCTCGGTGTAGCCGTACAGGCGCGCGATCTCGGCGTCGGCCAACCAGGCCTGCGAGGTCCCGAGCAGCTCGAACGCCTCAGCGCGGCCGAGCGCACGCAGGAGCTCCATGATCGCCAGGCGGTCCTCGGCGCCGACGAATCCGGCGCCGAACGCCATGTCCTCGTCGGTCGCTCCGTAGATCGCCGGCTCCCCCCAGCGGCCGTCACGGACCACCGTGACCCCGGCGCGAGGCCGGTAGGTCCGCTCGCCCTCGGTCCGCTGCCCGAACCGACGGACCTTGAAGAAGTCCTCGAGCCGGTCGGCGGTCAGCGTGGGGTATGCCTGGACGAGCGAGTCGTAGGCACGCAGCTCGGCCGTGGCGTGCCGCGTGTCGGCGCCAGGCGGCGTGATCGTGCCGTGGATCTGCGCGTCGTCGATCCCGTCCAGGAAGGACGGCTGCAGGAACTCGGGTCCCGACGGCGCCTGCGCCCCGGCGGCGGACGGGAGGGCCAGCGTCGCCGCGAGGACGATCAGCAGGCGGCGAACGGGTCGGCCACGGGTCCACATGTCGACGCGTGACCCTATCGCCCGTCCCCCCCGCTCACCGCACGCGCCCGGGCTTCGCGCGCGCGAAGAAGATCTGCGCCGGGCCGTCGCGTTCGTCCTCCCAGGCGACGATCACCTGTCGTCGCGTGGCCGCCAGCGCGGGGCGCCACTGGTTGGAGCCGGCCCGACCGCCGTCGTCGACCCGGACACGGCGACGGACCCGCGGCGCCGGTCCGGCGGCACCGCTCACCCGCGCCAGGGAGATGTCGCCCGGCCCGTGCGCGTGGTCCTGCCAGGCGACGAGGGCCTCACCGGAGCGCATACCCAGCACGGCCGGGGAGAACGTCGACTCCGGGCCCGCGCCGTGACCGTCGACCTGGACCGTCGCGCCGCCGTCGACCGGTGCGAGCACCGTGTCGTAGCCGCGGCTCACCGTCCGCTGACCGTCCGGCTCCTTGACCCACCGCGTGCTGGCCACCACCGCGCGGGAGGACGCCCCCGAGCCGACCAGCGCCGCACGTGGCGTGTCGTCCAGCGCCTCGTCCTGGGCCGGCGCCTCGGTCAGCATGCGAGCGGCGGCGAAGCTGCGTCCGCCGTCGGAGGACTCCCGCGCCCAGACCCGCCAGTCGTAGGTGCGGAAGTCGATCCAGGACACGACGACCCGGTCGCCCGACGCGGCGACCGACGGCGCCCATGCGTGGTCCAGCGTCGCCGCGAGGGGGACGGGAGCGGGCCCGTCGTCGATCCGGACCGACGGAGCCACGTCGTCCCCCTCGACCGTCGCGGCACGGACCTCCGACTGCGGCAGATCGTCACCGCTGAACCGTCCGCGCTCGTCGATCCACGTCAGCACCGCGCGCCCGGCCCCGGTGGCGGCCACCTGCGGCTTCCACTGCTGCACACCCGACGGAGCGCGCTCGTCCACGGGCATGGGGGGACCGAACGTCCGGCCGCCGTCCGTCGAGCGCGTGATGTACGCGCGCCAGACCCCGCTGCTGCGGTCCTGCCAGGCGCACCACACCGTGCCGTCCGGACCGACGCTGACGCTCGGCCACCACTCGTCGACCGCCCCCGCGGGCCGCCCCGTCGGTCGCACGGGCCGCCGGAATCGCGCGCCGTCGTCGCCGGAACGCGCGAGGACGATCTGGTCGCGCCGCCCTCGCCGCTCCTCGAACGCGGCCCACACCGAGCGCCCTCGGGCGGCCAGCGAGACGTTGCGCTGCGCCCGGCGCGAGGGCGACAGCGGCCGGTTCGGCGTGAACGGGCTGCCCGGCCGCCGCGGCTTGCGGCGCTGGCGGCGCACGGGCCGCGTCTGCGCCACGTGGACGTCGTGGGCGAGGACCCCCTCGACGTGCCCGTTCTCACAGGCCCCGGCCTGGGCCGGATCGGGGCAGCGGACACCGCTCCCCGGCAGGAGCCGCTCGCCGATCGCGCCCAGCCGGGTGCGGCGGGCCGGCAGGGTCTCGTCCGGCGTCGCCGGATCCGGCGCCACCCAGGGCGACACGGCGACGAGACCGGGCTGCGGCGTCTGACCGAGGAGCGAGGCGCCGGCGGGGCGTGCCCCCCGCGGCTTGACCATGATGGCCTGCTGGTTGTCGGCCGAGAAGCCGAACAGGTTGCCGGTGAGCTCCGGCAGGACGAGCGTGTGCATCGACGGGTGTCGCAGCACGTCGCTGTAGCCGGAGGCGCGGATGATGTCCGGCGCCCACGGGCCCGAGGTCCGGATGGTGTCCCCCACGAAGAACTCGGGCTGGACGAGCACCTCGACGTGATCCTGGTCGAGCTTGGCGGTGACGTCCGGCATCCACGCGTCCTTGGAGGTGACGATCCCGAGCCGTCCGACCGGCGTGTCGACGCCCCGCAGCCCGCTGACGAGCCCGGGCTTGAGATCCAGGGACCCGGCCAGCTCGACCGGCGTGAGGTAGGCCTTGACCTGCCGCGACACGATGCGGCCGTCGGGGTCGAACACCAGCGCCATGTTCACGGCGTCCGGCGTGGTGGCCTCGTAGGCGTAGGTCCGGGACACGTCCTCGGGGGCGCGGAGCGCGGCCACCAGGGCCGGGTCCTCCTTCGCGCACGGCTCTCCCCCGGGCGGCGGCACGTAGTCCGCCCTGCTCGTGCAGACGATGCGCCACTCGCGCGCCATGTTGACCCCACCGACCACGTAGGCGTCGGTGCGGTCCGCCAGTTCGGCGAGCGTCTCCACCGCGACGTGCGCGAAGGTGTCGGTCAGCGCGATCGCGAGCAGCCGCGTCGGGGGGAACGGCCGGCCGGCCAGTTCCGGGAAGCGCAGCGCGTAGTGGGCGGATTGCGGCGAGTAGGTCGCGAGGAGCCCGCCGATCGCCGTGGTGATGTCGGTCGCGCGCCGCGCGGTCTCGCCCTGCTGCCCGCTGAAGGCCGCGAGCAGCCCGAGGTCCTCCGGCAATGCGATCAGATCGCGCGCGGTGGCCGCCGGTCGCGCGCGGTCCGTCGGACCCAGCAGGCGCGAGGCGACGTCCTCGGCGCCGTCCTGGATGGTGACGCCCGCCGCGACGGCCTCGCGACGCAGCCTGGCGTCGGCGAGGCCCAGCAGCTTGGCGCGGAACGCCTCCTTCGAGGCGATCCACTGCGGTTCGATCTTCGGGCCGACGGCGAAGATCCGGACCCGCTTGGCGTCCGCCGCCGCCGCCAGACCGGACGCGAGCGCCAGCGCCAGCGTCAGCGCCGCGACGGCCCGCATCGGACGGGTCACAGCCCGTCGACGGCGTCGGCGAGCTCCACGTCCGCCGCGGTGATCCCGCCCTCCGAGTGCGTCGAGATCCGGAGTCGCACGTTGTTCCAGCCGTGCAGCAGGATGTCCGGATGGTGGTTGCGGGCCTCGGCGATCGCGCCGACCGCGTTCACGAACGCCAGGGCCTCCGTGAAGTCGGCGAAGGAGCGGTCGCGGACGAGCTCCTCCCCCTCCCGCCGCCAGTCGGGGCGCCCTTGCAGAGCCCCGTCGATCTCGGTGTCGCTGAGCCGTGCCATATCGTTGCGGAGCGTATGCGGATCGTCAGCCTCGTGCCACACGCGACCGAGCTGCTGTTCGAGCTCGGCCTCGGCGACCAGGTGGTCGCCGTGACCCACGAGTGCGATCACCCGCCCGCCGCGCGCGAGCTCCCGCACGTGACCCGCGACCGGCTGCCCCCCGGGCTCGGCCCGGCCGAGATCGACGAGGCCGTCAAGGCCTCGACCCAGGACGGCCAGGCGATCTACGAGCTCGACGAGGACCTGTTGCGCGAGCTCGAACCCGACCTCATCGTCACGCAGCAGCTGTGCCCCGTCTGCGCGGTCAGCTACGACGAGGTCAAGGAGGTCGCGCAGGCGCTCCCCACGTGCCCGAAGGTCGTGGCGCTCGACCCCAAGACGTTCGGCGAGACCATGGGCGACATCCGCACGCTCGCCCACGCGACCGACAGCAAGGCGGCCGCGCTCGCCCTGATCGACCGCCAGCGGCGCCGCGTCGACCGGGTCAAGATCGCCGTCAAGGACGCCCCGCGCCGTACCGTCGCAGCGCTCGAGTGGTTCGACCCCGTGTACATCGCCGGGCACTGGACGCCCCAGCTCATCGAGCTCGCCGGCGGCGTCGACGTCCTCGGGTTCGCCGGGGAGCACAGCCAGGTCGTGAGCTGGGAGCACGTGGCGGCGGCAGGTCCGGAGGTGGTCGTCTGCATGCCGTGCGGATACGACGCGCAGACGGCGCACGCGCAGGCCCAGCCCTTCCGCGAGCAGCTCGCGTCGCTCGGCGCCCAGGAGGTCGTGGCGGTCGACGCGGCCGCCTACTTCTCCCGTCCCGGGCCACGCCTGGTGGACGGGCTCGAGCTGCTCGCCCATGTGCTCCATCCCGACCTCGTGCCGCACGCCCCCGGCGTCGCGCTCCCCATCCTGGACGTCGCACGCACATGACGCCCGCGGCGCACCTCCGGGGCGTGGGGGCCGGAGCGCCGAGCGCCGCCCCCGGTCGTGAAGGGCCGACGTCCTGAGCCGACTCGTCCTCTACCTGCACTCGTCGGCCGGTCGCTACGGGGCCGACCGCCAGCTCTTCGCGATCGTCGCCGGCCTCGATCCCGCCCGGTATCGGGCGCTCGTCGTGCTCCCCGAGGACGGGGAGCTCGCGGACGACCTGCGCGCCCTCGGGGTCGAGGTGATCGTCCGGCCGCTCGCCGTCCTGCGCCGGTCGCTCATGTCCCCGGCAGGCGTCAGCCGCGTCGCGGCCTCGTGGGCGGCGGACGCGGGCGGACTCGGCCGGATGGCCCGCGCCCGGGACGTGGCGCTCGTCCACACCAACACGTCCGTGACGCTGGGTGGCGCCGCCGCCGCCCGCGTCGCCGGTGTCCCGCACGTCTGGCACGTGCGCGAGATCTACACGGGGTTCGAGCGGTGGTGGCCGGGGTATCGACGCCTGCTCCTGACGGCCGACGCGCTCCCGTGCGTCAGCCGGGCGACGTGGACGCAGTTCGACGGCGCTCCGGAGGCATGCGTCCTCCCGGACGGGCTCGCGGTCGACCCGCGACGGGCGGACAGGACGGCGGCGCGCGAGGCACTCGGACTGCCCGCCGACGCGTTCGTCGTGGCGACGCTGGGACGGATCTCCGGATGGAAGGGCCAGGACATCCTGGTGCGCGCCCTCGGGCAGCAGGCGCTCGCCGGGCGCGACGACGTCATCGCGCTCATCGCCGGCGACCCCTGGCGAGGGGAGGAACGCCATCTCCGGGAGCTCCACGAGATCGCCGGTCGCCTCGGAGTGAGCGATCGCGTCGTGCACTGCGGCTTCCGTGCCGACGTCGACACCGTCTACGGCGCCGCCGACGTCGTCGCGGTCCCGTCCAAGCAGCCGGACCCGTTCCCGAACGCCGCCCTCGAGGCGGGCGCCGCAGGGTGCTGCGTGGTGGCCAGCGCCCATGGCGGGCTCCCGGAGATGCTCCGCGACGGCGAGACCGGCGTCCTCGTCCGGCCGGCGGATGCCCGGTCCCTGGCGTCGGCGCTCGCGGACCTCGCGGACGACCCGGCGCGGCGCGCGCGACTCGGCGCTGCGGCGCACGACGACATCCGCCGGCGGTTCACCACCGAGCGGATGCTCGAGCGCGTCCAGGGCCTGTACGACGGCCTCCTGGACGGCCGCGGTGGCTAGAAGCCCACGGGCGTCGCCGACTTGGCGATCGCCACGCCCGCGACGGCCACCGCGATCGCGAGGACGACAAGCGCGACCGTCCCGGCGGTGCGGCGCTGCGTGCTGTCGGTCTGCTGCAGCACGACCGTCACGACCACGCCGCCGATCAGCCCACCGATGTGTCCGCCGATCGAGATGTTCAGACCGGGCACGAACGAGATCATGAGGTTCAGGAGGATCAGCGGTCCGATGCCGGACGCCATCGGGTCGAAGCCACGGGCGCGCAACTCGAGGAAGGCCGCGGCCATCAACCCGAACACGGCGCCGGACGCACCGACCGTCACGGCGTTGGGGTTCACCAGCAGCGCTCCGGCGGAGCCGGCGAGCAGCGACACGAGGTAGAGCAGGGCGAAGCGGACCTGCCCGAGCGCGGGCTCGAGCATGTTGCCGAGCATCCACAGCAGGTACATGTTGAAGCCGAGGTGGATGAGGCCCGAGTGGAGGAAGCCTCCGGTGATCAGCCGCCAGTACTCGCCGTCGGCCACGAGCGGCCCGAACAGCGCCCCCCGGGCGAAGAGCTCGTTGCCGCTCCCCCCGGCCCCGATCGATCCGCTCGCGAGCGCCGCGACCACGCACACGCCGATGAGCACCGGGGTGAGCTGGACGGCCGACCCGACGTTCTGCAGCGTGTGGACGGCGGTGCGCTGCTTGCTGCACTCCGGGCAGCGCATGCCGACCGGGGTCGGCGTCATGCAGTCCGGGCAGATCGGGCGGCCGCAGTTCGAACACGACACCCCGGTCTCGCGACTGGGGTGCCGGTAACACGTCTGTGTGGTCGTCGCCATCGGCGATCCAGGGTATCGACGCCCGTCGACCGGCGGTCAGGCGAGCGTCGCGTCGAGGATCGGCGCGCTGGTCGGGATGACGCTCCCGCCACTCGGCTCCGCGGTGACCAGTATCTGCTCGACGCCGTCGACCTTCTCGTCGATGTTCACGACCGCGCGACCGTCCGGGCGGACGGAGAAGAGCGTGTGGGTGGGCTCCGGTGTGCCCTCCCGCATGAGCCACACCTGATAGACGCGGCCGTTCGGCGCGGCGGGCAGGCCGGTGACACGCAGCGTCGCCTTGCCGTCCTGGACCGCGACGGTCGCCCGCGCGCCCGGGGCGGTCACCTCGGCCTGCACGGTGCGGACCGGCCCGGGGCCGTCGCCACCGCCGGACACGAGCAGGCCGGCACCGACGCCGGCCAGCACCAGGCAGGCCGCCAGCGCGGCGGCGAACCCCGGTGAGACGAGCCAGCTCGGCCACCAGACGCGGTCGCGCAGACGCATGTCGTGCGGTGCCGGAGCGGGACGGTCCGCCTCGGGCCCGGCGGCGCGCAGCAGCTCGGCCTCCGATTCCACCACGGACATCAGGCGGTGCCGGAGCTCCGGGGGCGGGACGAGCTGCGGCGCCGCCATGGGGAGCTGGTCGGCCACGATCTGCAGCTCCTCGACCTCGGCGCGGCAGGCGGCACACGTCTCGAGGTGCGCCGCGAAGGCGACGCGCTCATCCTCGGACAGCGCGCGCAGCACGTACGCCCCCGCGTCCTCGGCGCGGTCGCAGTCGCTGTGGGTGAAGCCGAACCGGGACATCATGAGGGGAGCTCCTGGAGACCGCCGAGCTGCCCGCGCATCTTCTCGAGGCCGAGGCGCATCCGTCCCTTGACGGTCCCGATCGGCGTCTGCAGCATCGACGCGATCTCGCTGTGGGTGAACCCCCCGAAGTAGGCGAGCTCGATGACCTTGCTCTGCTCGGGGGGAAGGGTCTTGAGCGCAGACCGCACCTCCTGCGCCTCGTCGCGGCGGGCCGCCTCGACGTCCGTCCGGTCCGCGGCCTCGAACCGCTCCTCGATGCCCTCGTCGCTCGCGCGTCTGCTGTCGTGCTTGACGCTGCGACGCAGCGCGTCGATCGCGCGGTTGTGCACGATGCCCAGCACCCAGGTACGGACGCTCCCCCGCGTGCGGTCATAGCGGGCGTTCGACCGCCACAGGCTCAGGAACGCCTCCTGCACCACGTCCTCGGCGGCAGCGCGCGCGCCCGTCATCCGGTAGGCCAGCGAGAAGGCCGCGGTGGAGTGCCGCTGGTAGATGAGGTCGAAGGCCCCCGACTCGCCCTGTCGGACGAGCTGCATGAGGTCCTCGTCGGCGAGATCACGCAGAGCGGAGCTCGCCGGAGGAGGTGTTCTGCGGAGTATCGCCATGCACTGGGTCTTCGCACGCCGCGGGCAAACGGATCAGTCCTCGCCGCATCGCCGCTCAGCCCGCGGGCTCAGGCTGGCGCACGATCCCCTCGAGCTGCTTGATGGCGCGGTGGATCAACACCTTGGTCGCGCCGTCGGTCCGCCCCATGGCACGGGCGATCTCGCGGTTGTCCATCCCGAGTGCGAAGCGCATGATGAGCGCCTCGCGACGGTCGTCCGGCAGTTCCTGGATGCCCTCGAGGATCCGCGAGAGCTCATCGCGGCCCTCCACGAGATCCTCGGTCGTGTGGACGGCGGCGATGACCGTCGTGTCGTCGATCGGCGTCTGGGGCTTGCGAGAGCGGTCGCGGTAGAGGTTGGCCGCGAGGTTGTGGGCGATGCGGATCAGCCACGGGCGCAGCGGGCGACCGTTGGACTCGGCGAGGGCGCGCTCGAAGTGCCGGTAGGCCTGCAGGAACGTCTGCTCCGTGAGGTCCTCGGCGTCGTGATGGTTGCCCACCCGGTAGTACGCGTACGAGTAGACGTCGCGCAGATGCGCGCGATAGAGCTCCGAGAACTCGTGGTCGAGTTGGGCCTTGTCCACCAGGGAAGCCTATCCCGAGCGCGTCGGCCGCACGCTTCTGCAGCGCGTATCGCCGTTGTCGGTCAGCGGCGCTCGAGGAGCCGCTTGGCGTCCTCGGCGAGAGCACGCGCCGTCTGCTCCACGAACTCCAGAGCGTTGTCGGAGCTCTGGAGCCGCGCTTTCTGGCGGTTGCGGACCCGCAGCACCACCAGCGCCGCGCCGGCGGCGCCGCCGATCGCGGTCGCGGCCGCCGGGCGCACCCAGTTGCGCGGGTCCCGCATGGCGCTGAGCTCCCACGCCTCGAGCTCCTCCCCGGCGAGATCCGCCAGGTTGGTGAGCGTCTGCTCGAAGCGCTCACGGAGGTTGGCGGGTGGGTCGACCGGCCGGAGCGCCCGGGCGACGAGGTGCTCGAAGTCGATGTCGCTGAAGGCGGTCTCGCTCATGGTGGTCTCCTGGTCGCACCCGCTGCGGATCAGGCCGCGCGGCTCCTCGCGGTCTTCTTCTCGGGTGACGTGATGCCCGTCGCCCAGGTCCGCGCCTCGACGCGGCCTTCGACGACCGCCGCCAACCCGGCGACGCAAGGTGCCTGGCCACCGTCGGCCGCGATCGCCGCGGCCAGCAACGGCACCGCGTCGAGCGCCTCGGCCGTCTGGCCCAGCCGCGGTTCGATGTCCGCTGTCGCCACGCCGGAGCCGAGCATCTCTCCGGCCCGGCGGTTGCGGCTGCCGGCGGCCATCACGGTGGCGACGAGGTCGCCCGCGCCGGCGAGGCCGGCGAACGTCTCCGGATGGCTGCCCCGGCGACGCGCGTAGGCGTCGACCTCGGCGAAGATCTTCCCCGCGGCTGCACCGGCCGCGTTGGGACCGGCGTGCGCCGCCGTGGTGGCGGCGGCGAGGACCGCGGCGTTCTTGGCGGCCCCGGCGAGCTCGGCGCCCGTGACGTCGGTGGTGGTCTGCACGTCGAGATCGGCCTTGGCCAGGAGCTCGGCGAGCTGACGCGAGAAGCCGCGATCCGCGCTCGCGGCGAGCAGGGACGCGCCGTGCTGCAGCGCGTCGGCGGCGTGGCCGGGCCCGGCCAGGCACGCGACGGCCCGGGCGGAACACCGCTCGGCGACGTAGTCCGTGGGCGTGGTCCCGAGCGGCGCGACGAGGCCCTTGCTGAGGACCAGGACGCCGGTGCGGCGGGTCAACTGACCGCCGTGGGCGGCGACGGCGGCGGGCAGCGCCCGAGCCGGCACCGCGAACACGACGAGATCCTGGGCGGCCAGGTCGAGCTCGGCTGCTCGGCGGACCGCGACGGCCTCCGGCAGCGCGACGCCGGGAAGGTACGGGGCGTTCTCGCGCGCGGCTTCGATGCTGGCGACCTGCTCGGCGGTCCGGCACCCCAGCTCCACGGTGACGCCGGCCCGCTGCAGGGCGATGGCGAGGGAGGTCCCCCAGCTGCCGGCCCCGATGACCGCGGCCCGGCGGATCGGCGGCAGGCCGCCCAACCACTCCCACTGCAGCATCACGCACGGCCAGATGCGCTCGGTGACCGCGGCGGCCAGATGCGGCGACGGGGCCTCGACCTGCGGGAAGTTCAGCGGGCTGCCGGCACGGACGCGCACCTTGTGCGGGCGGATGCGCCACCCGCGCCGGATGCGCTCCGTCCCGATGATGGCGACGGGCACGACGGGCGCGCCGGTCTCGAGCGCCAGGCGTCCGACCCCGCGCCGGGGGGATCCGAGCGTCCCGGGCCGTACGCGGGTGCCCTCGGGGAAGATCAGGACGCCGTCGCCCCGCTCGAGGATCTCGCGAGCCGTGGCCATGGCGTCGCCGTCGCCGTTGCCGCGGTCGACCGGGAACGCGCCGAGGCTGTTCAGGAACCACGCCTGGAGCCGCTTCTCGAACAGCTCCTTCTTGGCGACGAAGTAGATCGGACGTCGCGCCAGGGACGCGATGATGAACGGATCCAGGAAGCTGCGGTGGTTGGCGGCGAAGATGACGGGACCCTGCTGGGGCACGTGCTCGCGCCCCACACGGCTCAGCCGGAAGTACAGATGGAAGAACGGCTGGAAGAAGGCCCGCACGATCCAGTAGACGAACGGATTGACGCCCTTGGTGCGGGCGCGGTGCAGGAGGGCCGATTGATCCATCGCGAGGGATACCCGGACTGATCGCCGTGGGTTACAGGCCGCGTACTAAGGTCATGCCGATGAACCGTGTCCGGATGACTCGAGGTGCCGCTGCCGGTGCGGTTGCCGCCGCCGTCTGGGCGCTGCAGCAACCCGCCGATCAGCGGGTGTTCGGGGTGCCCTACGACGACACCGAGCTGCTCGGGAAGTTCGTCACCCGCGGTCCGGCCTGGCGTCCGGCCGGCTGGGCCATCCACCTCGCCAACGGGGCGGCGTTCGGCGCCGCCTACGCGCACCTCGCGCCGCGCATGCCGGGGCCGGCCTGGGCCCGGGGGCCCCTCGCGGCGATGGTCGAGAACGTCGTCTCCTGGCCGGGTGTCGCGCTGAGCGAGCGGCTGCATCCCGCGCGCGAGGAGCTGCCGGCCCTCTGGCGCGTTCCGGGAGCGTTCGCCCAGGCGACCTGGCGCCATCTGCTGTTCGGCGCCGTGCTCGGCGAGCTCGAGCGCCGCCTCAACGACTGAGCTCGGTTCAGGCCATGCCGTCGGAGACGTTGCGCTCGATGAGCGCCGCAGCGTCCGGGTCGAGATCACCGAAGCCGACCTTCCGTCCGCCGTGGGTGCGGATGTCCAGCACCGCCCGGCGCCGCAGCGGTCGACGCAGGCGTTGCGTCACGCTGCGCACGTCCGCGTGGCGCAGCGCGTGCACGCGCGGGCTGAAGGCGTGCAGCGGCGACCACAGCAGGCGGCGATCCGTGACCGCCAGCACCACCTGCGGGCTCTGCCACGTCGACGCGCGCGCGACGAGCCGTACGTCCTCGAAGGCCTGGAGCTCACGCAGGAGCTCGGGCGGCAGCGCGCGGCGGACGCGATCCGACAGCCACCGGCCGTCGCGCGGGACCGCGGGACCCTCCGCCGGCCGTCCGGGGACGACGAGGTGCCCGTCGGCTGCGGCGACGCCGGCGCGAATCGTGTCGCGTGCGGAGTTGACCATCGCCATCCTCGCCTGCGCCTGCGGACCGGGCGCGCGGTCGGGGTGCAGGTGCTTGGCCAGCTCGCGATACGCCCGCTCGACCTCGGCGTCGGTGGCGTCAGGCGTCAGACCCAGAACGGCGTAGGGATCCAAGAGCCGGAGGACGGATTCGAACCGACGACCCCCTGTTTACAAGACAGGTGCTCTGACCAGCTGAGCTACTCCGGCGCGGCGTCGAGGGTAGCGCGATCGCCGCGCGGGCTCTCGGGTCCGCTGCCGCTCCACCTCCGGCCAGCCCCATGGTCCTCGGGACGGCGACCGCGTACGGTCTGGACCATGCCGGCCCTCGTCGACGACCGTCCCGCGCACGTCGCCGCGATGGAGAAGCCCCGCCTGCGCGGGGTGTCCCATCAGTACGCCTTCGTCGTCGCGGTCGCCCTCGGCCTGCTCCTCGTGACCGTCGCGGACGGCGCGCAGGCGACGACCGGGGCGGTGATCTACGCCATCGGCGTCTGCGGGCTCTTCGGCGTCAGCGCGCTCTACCACCGTGCCACGTGGTCCCCGGAGCAGCGCCGCTGGATGCGGCGGGCGGACCACGCGATGATCTTCGTGTTCATCGCGGCGACGTACACGCCGATCGCGTTGCTCGTGCTGAGCGAGCCGCTGCGGACCACCATCCTGATCGTCGTGTGGGCGTGCGCCCTCGGCGGGATCGCCCTGCAGCTCGCCTGGGTCGAGGCGCCGAAGTGGCTGCAGGCCCTCCTCTACGTCGCGATGGGCTGGGTCTCGATCGTGACGATGCCGCAGATCCTCGACGAGCTCGGTGCCCTCGCCGTCATGGGGCTCTTCGCGGGTGGCGTGCTCTACACGCTGGGGGCCGTCGTCTACGCGCGGGGCCGGCCGGACCCGGTCCCCGCCGTCTTCGGCTACCACGAGATCTTCCACGCCCTGGTGGTCCTGGCCGCCGCGTCGCACTACGCCGTGATCGGCCTCGCGGTGCTGCCGACGGCCTGAGCGGCGGGTTCACGCCGCAGCAGCAGCGCCACGCCGCCGGCGAGCACGACCGCCACGATCGCCACGAGATACCCGTCGTGCGCGGCCGCGAGCGCCTCCGAGGGCGCGGGCTCCCCGACGACGGCCACCAGCAGGGCCGTGCCGATCACGGCTCCGAACTGCCGGAACGCGCCGGAGATCGCACTCGCCGCGCCGAAGCGGTCGGCGGGCACGTCGGCGACGGCGGCAGCGCCGAAGGTCGGGAAGGTCAGACCGATCGCGATCCCGTTGAGGACCATGGCGGGCAGCCACGTGCCGACGTAGTCCGGGACGGGGCCGGTGGAGGCGAACAGCACCAGCGCGCCGACGTACACCACACAGCCCGGGACGATCACGGCGCGGTGCCCGAACCGGTCGGCGAGACGGCCGGCGGGCCCCGACACGATCGCGGTGCTGACCGGCCCCGGGACGACGGCGAGCCCGGCGCTGAGCACGGAGTAGCCCCAGATCTGGGTCAGGAAGAGGATGTTCCCGAGGATCGTGGCGAAGAACGCGGTGGCGACGAGCAGCGTGCCGGCGTTGCCCAGGCG
>NZ_JBFIGP010000078.1:0-13852 GCF_041602235.1 Paraconexibacter sp. | reverse complement strand
GCGGTTCGTGACGAAGATCTTGCGGTCCAGCAGCGAGATGTCGATGATCTCGGGGATGAAGCCGTCGTCCAGCGACCGCAGGCCCTGGACCGGCTCGCCCTGCATCGGCTCCGCGGCGACGATCTTCACGCGGTCCCCGAGTTCCTCCTTGAAGCGGCGGGCGTTGCCCATGAGCGTCCCGCCCGTGCCAAGGCCGGCGACGAACGCGTCGACGTTGCCGTCGAGCTCCTCGAGGATCTCGAGCGCCGTGCCGTTGTAGTGGGCCAGCGGGTTGGCCGGGTTCCCGTACTGGTAGGGCATGTAGTACGAGGCGTCCTTGGAGGCCATCTCGACGGCCAGCGCCACCGCGCCGTTGGAGCCCTGGTCACCCGGGCTGTACACGATCTCTGCGCCGTACATCTGCAGCAGCTGCGTGCGCTCCGGCGTGACGTTGTCCGGCATGACGACCTTCAGCTTGTAGCCCTTGCGCCGGCAGATCATCGCCAGCGCGATCCCCGTGTTCCCGGAGGTCGGCTCCAGGATCGTCTGCCCGGGAGCGATCGCGCCCTTGGCCTCGGCGTCCTCGATCAGCGACTTGGCGACGCGGTCCTTGACCGATCCGGTCGGGTTGGCCGACTCGAGCTTGGCCCAGATGCGAACGCCCGGCTTCGGCGAGAGACGCTTCAGCTCGACCAGCGGTGTGTTCCCGATCGCCTCGACGATGTCGCCGTAGCGACCGCCGCAGGGACGGGTCTCCAAGGGCGGAAGTCCCATACTTCACGAAGTGTAGCGAGGTCCGGAAGCGGGCCGAGACGGTCGAGGGACCGTCCCGCGGACCGGACGAGCGCGTCCTACTGCCCGCCTGCCATCGCGGGCAGGATGACCAGGGTGTCCCCCTCGCCGACCGCGGTCTGGAGACCGTCGAGGACGCGCACGTCCTCGTCGTTGAGGTAGACGTTGACGTACCGGTTCAGGTCACCGTCGGCGCCGAAGATCTGCGCCTTGGTGTCCGGGTGCGCCTCGGTCAGGGCGGTGAGCACGGCGCCGACGTCGCCGCCGTCGGCGGAGACCTCACGCTCGCCTCCGACGGAGGGGCGCAGGACAGGGGGGATGCGAATGGTGGCCATGGGTTCCTGGGGCAAGATTGCGGGGACGGGATCGACCCGCCCCCGTTGACCGGGGCGGGTCGTGCGGGAAAACCTAACCCGCGGCGGCGCAGAACGCCTCGTAGTCGGGGAACAGACCCATCTCGTCGTCCGAGATCGCGTCCGGCTCGCGGGAGCAGATCGGGCACTCGGGGTCACGACGGACCTTGAGCTCGGTGGTCGACGCATCCAGCGCGTCGTACATCAGCAGACGACCGATCAGCGGATCGCCGACGCCGAGGATGAGCTTGACGACCTCGGTGGCCTGGAGCAGCCCCATGGTGCCGGGGAGAACCCCGAGCACGCCGTTGGCGCCACAGCTCGGCGCGAGCTCGGCCGGCGGCGGCTGGCGGAAGAGGCAGCGGTAGCACGGCCCGTCGTAGGGGGCGAACACGCTCAACTGCCCTTCGAAGCCGAGGATGGCGGCGCTGACCACGGGGATCCGCAGACGCACGGTCGCGTCGTTGAGGAGGTACCTCGTCGGGAAGTTGTCGACGCCGTCGACGACGATGTCGTACCCCTCGATGATCTCCATGATGTTGGAGGCGTCGAGCCGCGTCTGGTACTTCACGACGTTGACGTCGGGGTTGAGCGCGTGGATGGCCTGCTCGGCGGAGTCGACCTTCGCCACGCCGACCGTGTCGGTGCGGTGGATGACCTGACGCTGCAGGTTCGAGACGTCGACGGTGTCGTCGTCGACGATCCCCAGGGTGCCCACGCCGGCGGCCGCCAGGTACAGCGCGGTCGGCGAGCCGAGCCCCCCGGCGCCCAGCAGGAGCACCTTGGCGTTCAGCAGCTTCTGCTGTCCGTCCTCGCCGACCTCGGGGAGCAGGAAGTGCCGCGAGTAGCGCTGACGCTGGTCCCCGGACCACTGGAACGGCACCTCGACCTCGTAGCCGCGGTCCTTCCAGAGGGTGTAGCCACCGGTCATCGACTCGACGTTCTCGTAGCCGAGGTCGTCGATGAGCGTCTTGGCGGCCAGCGCGGAGCGGTTGCCCGCCGCGCAGTAGAGGATCACGCGCTGCGACCGATCGGGGGACACCGACTCGATGCGCGACTCCAGATATCCACGCGGGACGTGGGCGGCCCCCGGCAGCTTGCCGGCGCTCACCTCGTCGGTCTCGCGGACGTCGACGATGGTCACGCCCTCATGGAGGAGCTCGTTGACCTCGGAGGGGTCGACCTCGCGGATCTGGCTCTTGACCTGCTTGATGAACTCGGCGCCCGAGGGGGTCATCTTCTAAATCACCTGAATCACTGTCGGGTATTCGACTTCAGAAAGTATAGCGAGGTGCGTCGGCGACCGTACGGGCCGCTCGCGCGCCGCGTTCGTCACGGTCGCGCGGCCTGCTCAGCCTCGAGACGGGCGATGTCGTGCGCCAGGTCCTCCGGGGTCAGCTTCTCCACCGGGAACGCCACGCGCTGGCGGCCGCGGGGATCGATGAGCACCACCCGCGCGCTGTGATCGAAGGCGTCCTTCTGCGGGGCGATCCCGTAGGCCTTCCAGATCGGGGCCAGCGTGCTGCGGTCCCCCAGCAGGAACCGCATCCGTCCCCCGGTCAACCGCTGCTTGAGCAGGAACCGCCGAGCCTGCGCCGGCGTGTCGTTCGCGGGGTCGACCGAGATGGCCAGCGCGGGGACGTCGTGCCCGAGGTCGTCGAGGGCACCGCGGATCTGCTGGGCGGCGACCGGGCAGGTGTCCTCGCACGAGGTGTAGAGGAACGTCAGGACGATGACGTTCCCGCGCAGCGACGCCAACGACGCCACCCGGCCGTCCTGGTCACGCAACCGGAAGTCCATCGGAGGCACGTCCGGGCTCTGCGCGCCGCGGAACCCAGGGGCGGAGTCCGTCGCGGCGTCCGTACCGCCGGAGGCGAGCACGACCGCCACGATCCCGGAGAACGCGCACGCCACCACGGTCGCGAGCACGAGTTGCAGGCGCGAGAAGGCCACGCCCACAGAGTACGACCTGCACCCCACCAGTGAACCTCTGGCCGTTCCCGCGCGTTAGGAGAGGTGCATGCGCCGGACCACCGCCATCGACCACCTGCTGGACGATCTCCACGACACCTGCGAGATCGTCGTTCGTCGGTGGACCCCCGGGTGCGAGCTGCGCGACGCGTGGCGGGCCGCGCACGAGGACGCGGTGGCCGCCTACCGGGCGTGGTCGGCGTCCCCGGGCTCACGGACCGCCTACGCGGTCTACCTCGCGGCGGAGGACCGCGCCGACGCCGCGCTCCACGCGCTCATCGAGGCGCGCTGAGGTCGTCCTCGAAGGCGTCGTCGGCGAACACGTCGTCGTCAGCGGCGGGATCGTCGTAGCGGCTGTCACGCCGACGCGCGATCGCCAGCGCGGCGACGAGGATCACGACCGGCACCAGGTACAGCAGCGACACGAGCCAGTGGCCCGCGTGTGCGAGCGGGACGATCATGTCGCCTGCGCGGAGAGGAGCCAGAGACCCAGGCTGGTGAAGCCGACCATGACCGCCAGCATCCAGTACTGCGACCGGGTCGCGTCGCGCGCCTTGCGGTACAGGACCAGGGCCCGCTCGTGCGCGAGCACCAGGCCCGCGACGTGCCCCACGACGAGCGCCCCGACCTGCACGTACCAGACGCCGTTGGGTCCCACCACGTCGTAGTCGATGGTCGCGTCGGCCGTCCCGAGCAGGTCGGACCCGTCCCCGAGCGGGTCGGACGCCAGGAAGCCGATGGCCTGCCCCTGGTAGACCAGCAGGGAGAAGTAGTGCGCCACGACGTAGGCGAGCGCGATCGGGATCAGCGTGTGCGCGAACCGCCGGCCCAGAGCCGTGCTGTCCGCCCCGCCTCCGATGGTGCGCATCCCCGCGATCCCCAGCCGGTACAGGCCGGCGACGAGCAGGACGACCCCGAGCATGCCGATCGTGAACGCGACCTCGAGCGCCTGGCTCTGCGAGAACCCGAGGTCGACGAAGAACCGCTGCAGGTCCGGCGCGAGGTTCGACCACGTCTCGCCGCCGGAGAAGCCGTCGAAGCTCGTCGTGCCGATCATGACCGCCAGCAGGGCCACGGTTCCGGGCCCGGCGACGACCTCGGTGGCCCCGACCAGGGGTCGGCGCAGGGAGAGCCGGCGATCCTGCCAGTGCGCGGGCGACAGCGATGCGAAGAGGCCGAAGTACACGGCGAACGGGTCGGCGTTGCGGGTCCACGGCTCGATGCCGTAGATGCTCATGCCGATGATCTGCGTCGCCGCGTAGACGAGGGCGAGCACCGCCAGGGTGGACGGGTCTCCCCCGCTCGAGGACACGAGCTCCACCCATGCGAAGACCAGGATCCCGGCGGCCGCGGGCCAGCGTCCCAGCCTCGACGGGTAGTCCATCGGCTCGGGCAGTGCGCCGCCGCCGGCCCGGCCCGCCACCCAGGCCACCGCGCGGGCGACCGCCCGCCACGGGTTCAGGGCGCGGAAGACGTCACCGAACAGCAGGCTGAGGAACGGGAGCCCGACCCAGAACAGGACGTAGACGAGGGTCGGCGCGATGTTGGCCGCCTCGGTCTGCGTCCCGGCTAGCCCGGCGTAGACGACGAGGACGAAGAGCGCGACGCCCACCACCCCGCACGCCACCTCCGCGGCCACGGGCACGCGGACGACGGGCCGCTCGCGGCGCGTCGAGCGCTCGAGCCGCGGCTGCGGCCAGAGCACCGCGAGCGCGACGAAGCTGACCACGAGGACGACCGCGGCTCCCCACGCGAACAGCCAGCGCGGGATCGGCAGGTCCTGCTTGCCGACGATCCCGTGGGCGAAGGCCGGATCCGCGGCGCCGGCGGTGAGGAGGACGAACGCGAGCGCCAGCGCGAACGCGGTCGGAACGGGGCGGCGCATGTACAGCACCGTACAAAAAAGCGGGCGGCGGGCCATGATGGCCCGCCGCCCGCCGGAGGGAACCTCCGCGTCGGCCTACTTGCAGGCGACGGTGTCGGTCGCCGACGCCTTCGTGCCGTCGGTGAACACGAAGTCGCCCTTGAACGCGAGCCGCTTCTTCGTGCAGCCCTTGATGCCGATGTAGGGCGTGTTCTTGCCCTTCTTGCCGGCGAGCTTCGTGATGCTGGTCTTGAACGAGGTCAGGGTCGCGAACACACCGGGCAGCGGCTGCTGCAGGTTGTCCGGGATCGTCACGACGAGCTTCGTGCCGTAGGCGCCCGAAGCGGACTTCAGCTTGCCGACGATGACCGAGTCGATCGCCAGCGGGCTCGACCCGGTGACGTGCAGGAGCAGCGTCTTGCCGGGGCCGTTGAACAGGGAGACCTTCAGGTTCTGGGTCTGGCCGAGAGCGTTACCGACGGCGCTGCCCGTGCCGACCTTCGAGCCCTTGACGCACTTGCCCTCGTTCGCCTGGATCGTCGCCTGCTTGCAGGTCGGGAACGCGGCGGGGTTGAACACGAGGTTCTTGTCGAAGAAGAGCGTGGCGGTCTTGGTCGCGAAGGACTCGTTCTGGACCTTCTTCACCGTCGCGATGTCGAACTTCAGGCTCGCGGCCGTGGGCTTCTTCTTCGTGCCGGCCTTGGACGGCGAGATCTTCACGTCGATCGACTGATCGACGGTGGCTGCATGGGCGATGCCGGCAACCGGGACGACGGCCATGACGGCCAGAACTGCGACCTTGCGCATTCACTGCTCCTCGTACGTCGGGGGGATGGGTGGGGTGGAGCCGCCTCCACCTGCTCCGACCGCGGCGCCATGAGGCGCCGCGGCCGGCAACGTGGGACGACGTGAGGCAGGTATCGGACATCCGTCCGCAAACCTTGAGCGGAACTTCAGACACCGAGCGCCGGCCCCGATGAGGGCCGGCGCTCGGTCACGGCAGCGACGCCGCCCGTCAGGGGCGGAGTCGTGGTGCTAGCGGCACTTGGACGTGTCGGTGGCGGTCACCTTGGTCCCGTCGGTGAAGACGAAGACGCCCTTGTACTTGAGCTTCTTCTTCGTGCAGCCACGGAGCCCGACGTACGGGACCTTGACCTTGTAGTTCTTGCTGCGCCGGTTGTTGCTCTTGCGCGCGGTCTTCTTGCTGATCGTCGTGATGAACGACGTCAGCGTCGCGTACACGCCGGGCAGCGGCTGCTGCAGGTTGTCCGGGAGCGTCACGACGAGCTTCTTGCCGTAGCTGCCGCTCGAGTTCCTGAGCTTGCCGACGATGACCGAGTCGATCGCCAGCGGGCTGGACCCGGTGACGTGCAGGTTCAGGGTGTTCTTCGGCCCGTTGAACGCGGAGACCTTCAGCTTCTGGACCTGGCCGAGTGCCTCGCCCTGCGCGGACCCGCTGCCGACCTTCGAGGCCTTCGGGCACTTGCCCTCGTTGGACTGCACCGTCGATGCCTTGCAGGTCTTGAAGTACTTGGTGTTGAAGACCAGGTTGCGGTCGAAGTAGATCGTCGCGCTCTTGGTCGCGAACTCCTCGCTGGCGATCTTCTTCTTCGTCGCGATGTCGATCTTCAGCTTCACGGCGCGGGGCTTCTTCTTCGTGCCCTTCTTGGTAGGACTGGTCGAGCCCTTGATCGTCTGATCGACGGACACGGCGCCGGCGATGCCGACCCCGATCAGTGGGACTGAGACGGCGGCAACCACCAGGGTGGCGATCTTGCGCATTGCTGCTCCTGTGGGTGAGGTGGGGAATGCGGCGCGGAGGGGGGCGCACCCGTTGCAGGCGAGGCTACTCGCCCGCAACTCTTGTCTACAAGAACCCGCGCGGGTTCACCCGGTTGCGCGGCTGAAGGCCGACCGGACAGATGTACTACCGTGGCCGGTCGTGCGCGCACCCGTGGACACCATCGCCGCCCCTCCGTTTCCCGCGAAGCTGCCGTGGATCAACGTCGCGCCGCTGCGGATGGACAAGCAGATCGGTCGCCCCGTGCTCATCGAGTTCTGGGATTTCTGCCGCCCGAACTCGCTGCGGACCCTCCCCTACGTCAAGGCCTGGCACGAGCGCTACGAGGCCGACGGCCTACGCGTGATCTCCGTGCACGCGGCCGGCTTCCCCCCGTCCCAGGACGAGCAGGCCGTGCGGGACGCGGTCGCCCGTCTGGGGATCGAGCACCCGGTCGTGCTCGACCCGAACCTCGAGATCTGGACGTGGTTCGACAACCGCGGATGGCCCTCCCGGTACCTCTTCGACCAGCGCGGCAAGCTCTTCGAGTACCACCACGGCGAGGGCGACTACCGCGGAACCGAACTGGCCATCCAGGAGCTGCTGGGCGTCGAGCGCGACCCGCTGCCGTACGTCCGCCCGGAGGACGACCCGGACGCACTCGTGGTCGTGCCCACCGCGGACGTGGAGGGCACGTTCAACGGTCCCTACGAGGCGGGCGCCGTGTGGGCGGTGCTGTCGGGCACCGGGACGGTGCGGGCAGCGGGCCGCGAGATCGTGGTCGACCACCCCGGAGCCTACGAGCTGGTCCGCCACCGCGGCCACACCGCGGCCGTGCTCGACCTCGTCGTCGGGGAAGACGTCACCTGCCACGCGACGTGCTTCGAGCCGGGGCTCGCCGCGGACCAGCCCTGAGCGCCCGGCGGTCTCAGCCGAGGTCGTCGACCAGCCGCTGCAGCCGCGGTGGCCCGGAGTCGTCGACGACGATCGCCCGCCCGCCCCAGTACGGGCTGCGGTGATCTCCCGCGGCGAAGATCGGCTCGTCCACCCAGCTCCCGCTGTTGTGCAGTCGCGTGCCGGTGCCGGGAACGCGCCACTCGTGCTCGTCGTCCTCGGGGAGCGGCCCGGCGCGGTGCGTGTGCCCGAACACCACGTGCTCGCTCTCGATCCCGAGCCGCCAGACGACCTCGCCGATCGCTCGGAGTCCGGCGCGGCGCAGCTCCTCGCCGCTGATGTCGGCCTTGAACGGTCCGAGCTGCGCGCGGTTGAGCCCGCCGACGGCGAGCGGGAAGGCCCGCGCCATCAGCACGTCGCGCAGCGACCGACGACCGTTCCGTCGACCCGCGAGCGTCTTCCAGGTGTTCGCGGACGTCGTCTGCGTCCCTGAGGACCACGCGCCCGCCGGACTCTGCGCGACGGCGTGCATCCAGGCGTAGATGGGCTGCAGCGCGGCCTCGAAGTGCTCGGCGCGGGCGGCGCCGCGGCCCTCCGGGACCGGACCGACGACGTGGCGCATCGCCCCCGTCGCGATCCGCTCGAACGTCGGCAGGGTGATCAGGCGGTCGAGGTAGTGGCCGTGCATCGCGTACACGTCCTCGCGCAGCCACACCCCCGGGAACGCCACGGAGAAGGTCGTCGCGGCCGCGGCGTCGCGGAGTGCGGCGAGCGCGGGGACCGCGTCGACCTCGGTGGCGTCCAGCCGGCGCTCCAGCCCCAGCGGCTCGTCGGGACGGTGGAGCGCGCGGTCGGCCAGCCACGGGCTCACGAGATGGTGATCGTGGTTGCCCGTGACGAGCACGAGCTCGCCCGTCGACCCCAGGGCGCCGGCGAGCCGCTCGAACACGGGGCGGGCGATCGCCAGCACGTCGCGCATCGGACCCTGCCGGAGCTCGAGCGCGTCACCGAGGATCACGAGCCGGTCGACGTCGGGGAGCGCGTCGCACAGCGCGGCCAGGGGCCCCTCGCGGCGGAGGACATCGGTCCGGCGGTGCGCGCCGAGATGCAGGTCGCTGACGACGAGGGTCCTCACGTGTCGACCCAGGCTACTGTGCGCGCCGACCGGCGGCCCGGCCTGCCGGAGCAGGACCCCGAGGCACCGCTTCGCGGTCAGCCGTCCGCGGCACGAGCTGTCCTGAGCCCGTAGAGCACCACGGCGACCGAGGTCGCGAGATTCAGGCTGCTGACCCCGTCGCGCATCGGGATCGCGAGCGACACCGCGGCACGCCGGCGGACCTCGGGTCCGAGCCCGTGACGCTCGGTGCCGAACGCGAGGACCGGTCGCGCGCCCGCCAGGGGCCCGGGGTCGTCGAGCGACCGCTCGCCCTCGGGGTCGACGGCCACGATCGGTCGGTCCCGCAGGTCCGCGGGAAGGTCCGGGAGCCCGATCACCGGCTGGGCGAACTGGAGCCCGGCCGCCCCCCGGACGCAGGCCGGGTGCCAGGGGTCCACCGGACCGGTGACCAGCACCACGGCGGCGCCGGCCGCGGCGCTGACGCGGATCGCGGCGCCGACGTTGCCGGGGTCCCGTGGGTGGTCGAGGAGCACGACCGGGCCGGCGCCCTCGAGCGCCCGGTCCACGTCCTGCTCCGGACGTCGGGCGCGACACACCACGCCGGTCGGCACCGGCCGCGTGGTCCACCGGGCGATCCCGTCGACGCCGATCTCCGTGGCGCCCTCCAGCACCGGTCGCAGATCCGGGGCCAGGTCGTCGGCCAGCGCGAGGGCGGCCGACCGATCGGCGACCGCGACCTCGTCGAGGACCGCGCCGAACCGGTGCGCGTGCTTGAGCGCGTGGAAGCCTTCGATCGCGACCCGGTCCACGGCCGCATCATCGCCGCACCGGCGCCCGCGTGCGTTCAGACGAGCACGATCGGCCCGCGACGGGTCTCCTTGGTCCGGCGCAGCGCGTCGTCGGAGCGTGCGAGGAGCTCCTCCGGCGTCCGGCCGTCGCGCGGGTAGACGGCGATGCCGATCGAGGCACGAACGGCGTCCGCGTTCTCGACGCGGATGGCCTGGAGCGCCTGCTCGATCCGCGCCGCGAGCAGCTGCGCACCCTGCTCGTCGGTCTCGGGCGCGAGCACCGCGAACTCGTCGCCGCCCTGCCGGGCGACGATGTCCTTGCCGCGCACGTTGTCGACCAGCGCCCGTCCGACCTCGCGCAGCAGACGGTCGCCCTCGAGGTGGCCGTAGCGGTCGTTGACCGCCTTGAAGCTGTCGACGTCCATCGTCAGGAGCGCGAAGCGCTCCGGGTTCCGCGACACCGTCTCGGCCAGGCGCTCATGGAGACGCCGGTAGTTGCCGACGCCGGTGAGCGGGTCCCGCCGGCTCATCATGCGGAAGGCCGCCTCGCGGCGCACGGCGTTGTTGGCGAGCACCGCGGCGAGCCCGCCGATCGCCAGGACGAACGGGGCCAGGCCGACGACGGTCTGCAGCGACGTGTCGGCGCGTCCACCCACGAACCCTGCGACCAGGATCGGGGCGGCGCCGGCCAGGGCGATGTGCGCCGCAGCGGCGGCGGGCGGCCGCACGATGGCGCCGGCGAAGGCCGCGGCGAGGACGAACGCTCCGAGCGACGCGGTCCCGGTGCCGTCGAGGGCGACCGCTGCGGCGGTCGCCTGGAGCGTCAGCGAACCGGCGAGGACGTGCTGCGCGGCGAGCCCGGCCCGTCCCCAGCGCCGTCGTCCGCAGACGACGCCGAACGTCATGCCGAGCGCGGCGATCACCAGGGCGCGGTCGCCGGTCGGAGCGTCCGCCCCACCCAGGAGCGCTGCGACGAGGGTCAGGGCCCAGAGCCCCGAGATGAGACGGCCGGCGACGCGGCCGTGGCGGTCCAGCAGCTCGTGCGGCGTCTCCACGTACGGGAGGTCGGTCAGGTGCTGCGCCGCAGGCTGGTGGCGATGCGAAATCCTCACGTCCGGTTCGTCGGCTCGAGCCCCCCGATGAGCACGCGGCCTGGACGGATGTCCTATGCGCGGCGCGCCGGCGGATGCCGACAACGCGCAGGGCCCAAACGCGACTGGCGTCGCTCAGTCTTGGGCGGCCGCGGACATCGCCACGCGGATCGGCTTGGGGAGCATGAAGCGGACGTCCTCCTGCATGACCTCGAACTCCGAGACGTCCTGCACGCCGTGGTCGCGGAAGAAGGCCACGAGCCGCTGCACGAGCTCCTCCGGCGCGCTCGCACCGGAGCTGATGCCCACCGTGCGCGGACCGTCGAGCCAGGCGGCGTCGACCTCGGACTCGTTGTCGATCAGGTGGGCCCTGGACCCGTGCTCCTCGGCCACCTGGACGAGACGGTTGGAGTTCGAGGAGTTCCGTGACCCGATCACCAGCACCAGGTCGCAGTGCTGGGCCATCTGCTTCACGGCCGCCTGGCGGTTGGTCGTCGCGTAACAGATGTCGTCCGTCCGCGGGCCCGTGATGTTCGGGAAGCGCTCGCGCAGCCGGTTGATGATCAGGCGGGTCTCGTCGACGGACAGCGTGGTCTGCGAGATGTAGGCGAGCCGGTCGGGGTCGGCGACCTCCAGGGCCTCGACGTCCGCCTCGGTCTCGACGAGGACGATGGACTCCGGCGCCTCGCCCATCGTGCCCTCGACCTCCTCGTGGCCGTCGTGGCCGATCAGGACGATCGTGTAGCCCTCGGAGGCGAACTTGACCGCTTCGCGGTGCACCTTGGTGACGAGCGGGCAGGTCGCGTCGATCGTCCGCAGCCGGCGACGCTCGGCGTCGGCGTGCACCATCGGCGACACCCCGTGCGCGCTGAACACCGTGATCGCGCCCTCCGGGATGGAGTCGTCGAGCTCGTCGACGAAGATCGCCCCGCGCTCGCGGAGCTGCTCGACCACGTGCTTGTTGTGGACGATCTCCTTGCGGACGTAGACGGGCGCTCCGTGCAGCTCGAGCGCACGTTCCACGGTCTGCACGGCCCTGTCGACGCCCGCGCAGTATCCGCGCGGCGCGGCGAGCAGCAGCTTCTCGACGGTGCTCGTTGCCATGCATGGAGTGTACGGACGCGCCCGCAGATGCCTCAGTACCGGCTCCGGTCGAGCGCCCGCAGCAGCTCGACCACCGTCTCCCCGACGGCGTCGATGGCCTTCACGGAGGTCTTGTCGGGCGTGTCCTGGACCGTGTCCCGGTAGGCGTAGGTGAAGTCGATCAGGTCGATGGCCGGGATACCCCGCTCCAGGAACGGCGTGTGGTCGTCGTAGATCGCTGCGCCGCTTCGGTCGGGGAAGACGCGAAGCACACCGGCCCGTCGCGCCGCCGAGCGCAGACGCCTCCACAGCCCGACGTCGCTTGACCCCTCACGGGGGATGCGCTGACCGATCCCGGCCACGTAGTCGAGCAGGATGAGCGCGCGTGTCGATCTCGCGTGCGCGGCGGCGTAGGCCTTCGACCCGCGCAGCCCGCGCTCGTAGAACTCCGCGTCCGGCGTGTTGGGCGGCTCCTCCTCCCCGTCGAACAGGACGAACCGCAGCTCCCGCGCCCCCGCCGGACGCCGGGTCTTGCGCATGGCCCGGGCGATCTCGATCACCGCCGCCGTCCCGGCCGCGCCGTCGTTCGCGCCGACGAACCCTGGCGGGTGCGCCTCGGAGTCGTAGTGGGCGCCGACGACGATCGCCGGACGCCGCCCGGGGAGGGTCCCGACGACGTTCTGCAGCCCGGGGTGTCCCGGAACCGCGACGAGGCGACCCGCCGGCAGCCGCTTCGCGAGCTGGGGCGCGAGGCGCCGCAGGGCGGCGGAGCCCGCGGGTCGCTGGCCGTAGGACACCTGCCAGCGCAGCAGGCGCATGGCCCGATCCGCGTCGAAGCGCCGGAGCTTCGAGGCCGGCACCGCGGGATCCGGATCGCCCGCGGTCTGCCGCGACGCGCTCACCGTGGCGTCGCTCGCCGAGGTCTGCGCCCGGGTCTGCACCGCCCCTCGGTCGTCGCCCTCCCCGTCGGGGATCAGGACCGCGAGGGCCACGAGGAGGACCGCCACGGGCACGGAGACCACGACGGCGAGGCGGCGCGACACGGTCAGTCGTTGGCCGTGACCGCGTCGAGGATCGCCGCGAACTTCTCCCGCGCCTGCGCGGTGCGCGTCGGCACGTGCTCGGACGGAACCTCGTCGGCCGGCGGCTCGTAGCCGCGGAGGATCTGGCGGGCGACCGACTGCCGGTGCACCTCGTCCGGGCCGTCGTAGAACCGGGCGCCGCGGGCCATCCGGTACATCGCCTCCAGCGGGAGGTCGGTCGAGTAGCCGAGCGAGCCGTGGATCTGGAGCGCCCTGTCGACCACGTCGTGCAGGACCTGGGCGCCGTAGAACTTGATCAGCGAGATGTCCGTCCGTGCGGCGGAGGCGCCCTGCGTGTCCATCTTCCAGGCCGCGTGCAGCGTCATCAGCCGCGCGGCCTGCATCTGCGCCGCGGAGTCGGCGATCCAGTTCTGGACCGTCTGCTTCTCCGCCAGCGTGGAGCCGAACGCGTACCGGTACGTCGCGCGCTCGCAGAGCATGTCGAAGGCGCGCGCGCTGACGCCGAGCCAGCGCATGCAGTGGTGGATGCGGCCGGGCCCGAGACGGTGCTGGGCGATGAGGAAGCCGGTGCCCTCCGCCCCCAGGAGGTTCTCCTTCGGGATCCGCACGTCCTCGTACAGGATCTCGGCGTGGCCACCCAGCTTCCCGTAGCCACCTTCGGGGTGCTCCATCGTGGCGACGTCCCGGAGGATGTTCACCCCCGGCGTGTCGGCCGGCACGATGAACATCGAGGCACGCTGGTGCGGGCGCGCGTCGGGGTCGGTGACCGCCATCACGATCAGCACGTCGGCGATCGAGGCGTTGGAGCTGAACCACTTGTGCCCGTTGATGACGTAGTGGTCGCCGTCCTTCACCGCGCGGGTCCGCAGCAGGGTGGGGTCGGCGCCCGCGCCCGGCTCGGTCATCGAGAACGCGGACTTGATGTCTCCGGCCAGCAGGGGCTCCAGCCAGCGCTCCTTCTGCTCCGGCGTGCCCGCCAGCGCGAGGATCTCGCTGTTCCCGGAGTCGGGCGCCTGACATCCGAAGGCGTTCGGCGCGAGCATCGACGAGCCGAGGATCTCGTGCAGCAGGCCGAGCTTGACCTGCCCGTAGCCCTG
>NZ_JBFIGP010000077.1:0-14074 GCF_041602235.1 Paraconexibacter sp. | reverse complement strand
CCAGCGCGGTCGCCTCGTCGGCACGCTGCCGCAACGACGCGACCTCGTCGGCGAGCTGCGCTGCACGCGCCTCCGCGGACTCGGCCCGCTCGGACGCCTCCGCGACCGCGGCGCTCCGGGCGTCGCGGTCCTCGGCGAGGGCGTGCAGCTCGGCGGCGAGCTGCTGGGCGCGAGCTTCCAGCTCCGGCACGCGGGCCTCGGACGCTTCCGCGCGCGTCTCGGTCTCCGCCAGGCGCTCCCGCAGCGCCGCCGCCGTGCGCTCGCCGTCCCGGACCTCCTGGGCGTGGCGCTGCGTCACCTCGTCCAGTTCCTGGCGCGCAGCTTGCGCCTGCGACTCGGCGCGCTGCGCCGCGGCCTCGAGCTCGGGCAGGCGATCCGCCAGGGTCCGAGCCTTCTCGGCCTCGGCGCTGGCGGCCTGCAGCTCCTGCGCCAGCGTCTCGGAGCGGCGTTCGGCAGCGATCGCACGATCCCCGGCGCTCACCACCTGCTGCTGGAGCTCCTCCCGCTCCGCGCCGGCCTGGACGAGCTCGTCGGTCAGCGTCCGGATGCGCTCCTTGGCGTCCGACAGCTCTCCGGTGGCAGCGCGGACCGCGTGGCGCGTCTGCTCCGCGGTGGCGCGCTCGGCCGCCAGGGTGCTCTCGAGCTCGCGGACCCGACCGGTTGCGTCCTGCTCCTCGGTTCGGGCGCGCTGCGCGGCGGTCGTCGCCTGCTCGGCCTCCTCGCGCGCGGCTTCCAGCTCGTGCTGGAGCTCGTCGAGCCGTCGCAGGAGCAGGGTCTCCTCGTCGGCGAGCCGGTCCGCCTCGGCAGCGCGCTCCTGGAGCCCGGAGATCGCGTCCCGCGCGCCCTGCGCGTCGCGCTCTGCCCGCTGCGCCCGGATCTCTGCATCCGCCGCCCGGTCCTCCGCCTCCTGCGCCTGCTGCTCCAGGGCGGCCGCCCGCTCCCGGGCCTCGGCGGTGCGCTGCTCGAGCGCCGCCATGCGCGTGCGGGTCTCCGCGTCGCGCGCCTCGAGCGCGGCGGCGCGCTGACCCTGCTGCGCGGCCTGCTGGCGCAGTTCGGCCTGGGCCGCGTGTGCCGCTTCCAGGTCGCGGGCGACGGAGCTCGCCTGCCGTTCGAGGTCGGCGGCGCGCCGCTCGGCCTGCTCGGCCCGCTCGGTCAGCTGCGCCACGACGGCCCGTGCCGTCTCGACCTCCAGTCCGAGCTCCTGCGTCCGGGCCTCGGCCTCCTCGGTCCGGCGGGCGACGAGCTCCGCCGTGCGCTGCGCCTCGGTCTCCAGGCGGGCGGCACGATCCCGCTCCTCGGCCAGCGACCGGCGCACCGCGCCGAGGGTCTCCTCGAGCTCCTGCGTGTGCTCCTCGCGCTCCCGTGCCTGCTGCGCGACCGTCGCCAGGCGCTGCTCGGCGGCTCCCGCCCGGGCCGCGGCCTGCTCCAGCTCGTGGGAGAGCCGGGCCGCCTCGGCGGCGACCTGCTGCTGCTCGGTCAGCGCGTCCTGGAGCTCCGCGGCCCGCTGCTCCGCCCGCTGGGCCTGGTCCTGCGCCTCCTGCGTCCGCTCGGCCTGCTCGGCCCGTGCGCGGTCGACGTCGGCCCGCGCGTCGGCGAGCTCGTCGGCGCGCGCCGCGATGGCCGCCTCCAGCTCGTCGATCCGCTGGTCGCGCTCACCTCGGTCGGCCAACGCGATCGTGAGGGCCTGCTCCAGCTCGGTGGCCCGGTCCTGCGCCTGCGCGAGCTGCTCCCCGACCTGCTCGGCGCGCCCCTCGGCGTCCCGCGATGCCGCGAGCGCGTCGTCGAGCAGGCCGGCGCGCTCGCGGGCGTCGGCCAGCTCCACCCGGAGCTCGGAGAGCTCCGCGCGCACACGGTGGACGGCGCCCTCCGCCTCCGCGCGTGCGGTCGCCTGCTGGTCGAGGCGCTCGCGGGTCAGCTCCAGCTCGGCGGCGGCCTCCTCCGCGGCGGCTCGCGCGCTGCGCTCCTGCTCCAGCGCAGTCTGGAGGTCGGACACCCGCGCGGCCTGCGCCAGTGCGGCCTCGAGGCGCTCGGAGAGGTCCGCCGCCTGCTCCTCGGCCTGCTCGGCGCGGGTGGCCGCCTGCTCCGCGCGCTGCTGGGCGTTCCTGGCGGCCGCCTGCAGCTCGTCGATGCGGCGCTGCGCGCCGTCGGCGCGGGCGTCCGCGGTCTGGCGCGCCTCGTGGGTGGCCGCCAGGCGGGTCTCGGCGAGACGCTGGGCCTCCGTGCGCTCGCGCAGTTCGGCGGCGAGACGATCGCGCTCCTCGCGAGCGGCTTGCGCCTCCTCGGCCGACGTGGTGGTGGCGTCGCGGAGCTCGGCCATCTGTTCCTGCGCCTGCTGGGCGGCGGCCCGGGCCTGCTCGGCCGCGCGCTCGGCGGCGGCGATCTGCTCGCGCGCGGCGTCCTGGGCGGACCGCGCAGCCCGCTCCGAGGCGGCCGTGCGCTCGGCCGTCTCCTCGAGGACGCGCGCGGCCTGCGCCTCCGCGGCCTGGGCCTCGGCGCGCGCCTGCTCGGCGGCGGCCAGCGCCTCGCGGGCCTCGGCGGCACGTTCCTCGATGGCCTGGGCGGCCTCGGCGCGCGCCTGCTCGGCGGCGGCGCGGGCCTGCTCGGCCGCTTCTCGCTCGCGCGCCAGCACCTCGCGGGCGGCGGCGCGCTCACGCTCCAGCACCTCGAAGGCCGCGGCTCGCTCACGCTCGAGCTTCTCGTTGGCCGCGGTCAGGGCGGCCAGGGACGCGGCTGCCTCGGCCTCGCGCGCGGCGAGCTCCGACGTCAGCCGCTCGCGCTCCGCCAGCGCCGCTCCGCGGTCGTCGCCCAGGCGCTCGACAGCCTCGCGGGCCTCGGCGCGTACCTCGTCGAGCTCGGCCCCACGCTGCTCCGTGAGGGCGCGGGCGCGGGCGAGCTCCTCGCGCGCGGCCTCGAGCTCGTGGTCGGCCCGCTCTCGTTCGGCGGCGCGCACGGCCTCGACCTCGGCGGCGGCGCGGGCGACGAGCGAGCTCACCTCGGCCTTCCCGGCCTCCCGCAGGCGTGCGACCTCGGCCTCGCGTGACGTCTCGGCGGCCTGAGCTTCCCGTGCGACACGAGCCGCGGCCTCCTCGAACCGCCGGCGCGCGTCGCGCTCCTCCTCGGCGGCGCGCTGCGCGACCTCCCGGGCGGCACGCTCGTCCTCGAGCTGCTCGCGGGCCTCACGGAGGGCCTGGCGGCGTGTCTCCGCCGCGCGCTCGGCCTCCTCGCGGCGCTGGCGCTCCTCGGCGAGCTCGGCGCGCAGGCCGCCTTCCTGCCGCACCGGCGGCGGCCCCGCGGCACCGCGGGCCTGCGGGCGCGGCAGGTCGACCATGATGCCGCGACCGGCGTCGAGGGCGTAGGCGAGGCGACGTCCCTCCAGGAGCGTGGCCGGGGCCGAGTAGGCGGCGCGCCAGGCGGGCGCGTCGGGGCCCGCGAGCGGTGTCGCGTCGTCCGGGCCGGGCAACGGGGTGAAGCGGTGGCTGCGGCGACCGTCGTCGATCACCAGCACCGGAGCGGAGAGCCGCTCCCGTCCGTCCGCGCGCCAGCGACCGGCGATGCGCAGCAGCACGGTGGTGGGACCGGCGTCGACGCGTTCGAACGCCTCGGCCTCGAAGTCGGGATGACGCGGACTCATGGGACGGTCCCCGGGGAGGGGGACGAACGGCAGAGTCTAGGCGTCGGCGCGGTCACGTCCGGGGGAGGTCGGCGAGGGCGCCGAGCGCCGCCTGGAGCACCTCGTGGGGTCCTCGCGATGCGTCGAGCACCCGGAACCGGTCGGGCTCCGCGGCCGCGAGCTCGTCGTAGGCGTGCGCGATCGTGGCGAAGAACGCGTCCGGCTCCTGCTCGAGCCGGTCCGCCGACTCGCCGCGAACGCCCTGCCGCGCGCGTCCGGTGGTGGGGTCGATGCGCAGCAGGAGCGTCCGGTCGGGCTCGAGGCCGCCGGTCGCCAGGTCGTTGACGGCTCGGACGGTCGCGATGCCGAGCCCGCGACCCGCGCCCTGGTAGGCCAGCGACGAGTCGACGAAGCGGTCGAGCAGCACCCACTCACCGGCGTCGAGGGCGGGGCGCAGCCGCTCGACGACCAGCTGGGCGCGGGCCGCGGCGTAGATGAGGGCCTCGGCGGCGGCATCGACGCGCAGGGCGGGGTCCTTGACGACGGCGCGGAGGCGCTCGCTGAGGGCGACCCCGCCCGGCTCCCGCAGGAGCAGGACCGGCGCCCCCTCACGACGCAGCGCGTCGTGCAGCGCCACGGCCAGGGTGCTCTTCCCCGCGCCGTCGATCCCCTCGATCGTGATGAGGCGCCCGGGCATCTCCGGTGCAGAACCTACCGCCGCGCCGCGGCGGTCGTGTCGCACGTCCGTCTCATCGTCCGCGTGGGCTACCCTCGCTGCCTCGTGCTCGCCGGCCTCGACCACCATCCTCACGCGCGCGCGGTGCTCGGAGCCGCGGTCGGACCCGGAGGGCGTGCCTCGCACGCGTACCTGTTCCACGGGCCTCCCGGGGCCGGGAAGCGCGCCGCCGCCGTCGCGCTGGCGGCGGCCCTGCTCTCGGAGGGCTCGCCCGACCCGGCGGGCGCGGCGCGGCGCGTCAAGGAGGGCGTGCACCCGGACTTCACCCACGTGGTCCCCAGCGGGGCGAGCGAGATGCTCGTGGCCGACATCGAGGAGCCGGTGGTGCTGGGGGCGACGCGCACGCCGTTCGAGGCGAGCCGCCGCGTCTTCGTCCTCGAGCAGGCCGACGCGATGAGCGACGTGGTCGCCAACAAGCTCCTCAAGACGCTCGAGGAACCCCCGGACTTCGTGCACCTCATCCTGGTCACCGACCGGTTGGCCGATGTCCTGCCGACGATCCTGTCCCGCTGCCAGCCGGTGCGGTTCGAGGCGCCGACGCCCGTCCAGCTGCGGGACGCGCTGGGTCGCGCCGGGGCGGGACCGGAGCAGGCCGACGCGTGCGCGCGGCTCGGGCTCGGCGACGCGGGACGGGCGCGTCGTCTGGCGCTCGGCGACGGACCGGCGCTCCGCGCCGGCGCGGAGCGGTTCGCGCGCGCGGTGATCGCCGGGGACCTGGCCTCCGAGCCCTGGGCGGACATCCTCAAGGTCGTGGGTGAGCGCGCCCAGGCGCGGTTCGAGGCGGAGATGGAGCGGACCGAGCGGGCCGTCGAGATGCTGCCGAAGAAGGAGCAGAACAAGGCACGCAAGGCCGGGGAGGTGACGGCCAAGCGCCAGATGCGCCGGGCGACGGCCGAGGCACTGGACCACGGACTGCAGCTCACGGGCCTGTGGCTGCGCGACGTGGCGTGCGTGGTCGACGGCGTGGGCGACCTGGTGCACCACAGCGACCGGTCCCCGCAGGTGGCGCAGGACGCGGCCCGGATCCCGGATGCTGCGGCCCTTCGCGACGCCGTCGTCCTCGTCGACGACACCCGGTCGCGCTTCGCGCTGAACGTGACCGAGGAGCTGGCGCTGGAGGCGCTCGCCTCCCGGCTGGAGCGACGGCTGTCGGCGGCGCGAGCGGAAGTTGGCGCGCAGGCGTGACGAAGAGGCGCGGAGGTGCGTCACCTGACGCGCCTGGCCCCTAGACTGCACGGGATGAAGCGGGCGGGGGGCTTGGCTACGGTGCTGCTGATGCTTGCGCTCTCGGGAGTGGCGCAGGCGAGCACGCTGAAGCTCGACGGGACTGCGGTCCAGTACGCCGGGGACACCGGGGACGACACCGTGACCTTCGACGTCGACGCCACCGACGTGCTGGTCACGGCGACCACGTCGTCGCGGGCCGGCGTGCAGGCATCGGACGGGTGCGTCGAGGTGAAGCGCACGCCCGCGACCGACGACTTCACCTGTCCGCTGGCGGGCGTGACCCACATCGTGGCCGCGGGCGCGGAAGGTGATGACGCCTTCGTCGCGACCTCGCGCGTGAACCTGAAGGTGGCCTTCGCCGGAGGGATCGGGAGCGACCGGCTGCTCGGCGGCGCCGGGGACGATGCGCTGGGTGGGGGCGCAGGCGACGACACGCTCGAGGGCGGTGACGGCGACGACACGCTGGATCCGCTGGATGGCGCGGACACGGTCCGTGGGGGCCCCGGCACGGACACCATCACGGCCCGGGACGGCACGGTCGACGTGGTGTCCTGCGGGGACGGCGCCGACCCGCCGGTGATCGCGGATCGCGAGGACGACGTGGCAGCCGACTGCGAGTACGTGGACCGACCGCCGCCGCCCTCTCCGCCGCCGGCGCCCGAGCCCCCGGCTCCGGGGCCGCCCGCCTCCGATCCGGGGGGCCAGGGCCCGCCGCCCGCCCCGGCCGACCCCGCGCCCGTCCCGTCCGACCCCGCGCCCGTCCCGGCAGCGCCGGCGCCCGCCCCGGCGGGCGCCGTGGAGATCCTGGCCGTGGGGCAGGGTGAGGGTCGGCTCATCGTCACGGTCCGCGCGCGTCTGGCCGGCACGGTCACGGTCGAGGTGCTCGGTCCCACGTCGGGCGCGCTGGGCAGCGTGTCGCGGACCCTCAGCGCCTCGCGCTCCGGTCAGAAGCTCGCGGTCGACATCGCGGGCACCGACCTCCGCGCGCTGGGTCGCGAGGGCCGCGTGCCGGTGACCGTCGCCGTCCGACTCGTCGAGAGCGGCTACGCCTCGGCCTCGGCGGAGCGCGCCGTGTTGCTCGTGGTGCGTCCGCTCTCGCGGTTCCGGAGGACCGGGCGGCTGCGGCGTGGCGGGTTCGCGGCCAACCGCATCTCCGGCACCGGCCGCAACGACGAGCTGTACGGCGACTCCGGCAACGACACCGTGAACGGGCTCGGCGGGGACGACCGCCTCTCGGGAGGGACCGGCAACGACCGCCTCCGCGGTGGTGCCGGGAACGACGAGATCGACGGGGACGACGGGGACGACGACATCGACGGTGGCCCGGGCGACGACGTGATCATCGAGACGCGCTTCGGCGACGATCGGATCGCCGGCGGTGACGGCGACGACTTCATCGTCGGGGGGCGTGGCATCGACACCATCTCCGGGGGTCCCGGCGACGACATCATCTTCGGTGGGTCGGCCCCGGACACGATCGACTGCGGTCCCGGCGAGGACATCGCGTTCGTCAACCTCAACAGCGAACGCAGCAAGCTCAAGGGCTGCGAGACGGTGCTCGAGGAGGACGACGAGATCTCCGTCCCGTGCTCGGCAGGGGGGACCGACGGTCGCGAGACGCTGCTCGGGACGGCGGGCGCCGACGTCTGCCGTGCTGGTGGCGGTGACGACGACGTCGAGGGAGCGGGCGGGAACGACCTGCTGTACGGCGACGCGGGCAACGACCGGATCTTCGGCCGCTTCGGCGACGACCGCCTGTACGGCGGGGCCGGGGACGACGAGCTCGAGGGCGGTCGGGGTGAGGACGACCTCTACGGCGGCGCCGGGAACGATCAGCTCAACGGCGGCTACGACCCGGATCGGCTCTACGGCGGGCCTGGCGCGGACCGGCTCATCTCGCGTGGTGGCGGGAAGGACTTCGTGGACTGCGGTCCCGGGCGCGACACGGCGATCGTCGACCGGCGGGACACGGTCCGCGGCTGCGAGAAGGTCACGCGGCGCTGAGCCGCGGCGCCCGCCTCAGCTGATGGCGCCGGCGCTGACGAGCACGAGCACCAGGGAGCCGATGGCGACCCGGTAGGCGACGAAGATGCCGAACGAGTGGGTCGAGATCCAGCGCAGCAGGAACCCGATCGTCGCGTAGCCGACGGCGAACGCCAGCACCGTCGCCAGGAGCGTCGGCCCGAAGCCGGCGCCGTCCCCGTCGCTGATGTGGCGCATCTCGAACAGGCCGGAGAGGACGACGGCCGGAACGCTGAGCAGGAACGAGTAGCGCGCGGCGGTCGGGCGATCGAGGTTCAGGAACAGGCCCATCGTGATCGTCGCGCCGGAGCGCGAGACGCCCGGGATCAGGGCCAGCGCCTGCGCGAAGCCGATCAGGATGCCGTCGCGGAGGGTGAGGTCCTCGAGGCTGCGCTCCCGCTTGCCGACGCGCTCGGCCAGCAGCAGGACGAGACCGAGGACGATGAGGACGGTGGCGATGAGGTAGAGGTTGCGAGCCCCGTCCTCGATGGTCGTCGAGAAGGCCAGGCCGAACACGCTGACGGGGATGGTGCCGACGATGATGAACCAGCCCAGGCGCACGTCGAGCGTGCCGCGCAGCGACGGGTCCCGCAGGGACCGCAGCCAGGCGCTCGCGATGTTCCACAGGTCCTGGCGGAAGTACAGGAGGATCGCGGACATCGTGCCGAGCTGGGTGACGGCGGTGAAGGCGGCGCCCGGATCCTCCCAGCCGAGGAAGGCAGGAACGATCCGCACATGGCCGGTCGACGAGACTGGGAGGAGCTCGGTCGCGCCCTGCACGATGCCGAGGACGATCGCGTGAAGGGCGTCCATTCGACGCAACAGGGTACGGACTCGTATCCGACCACGACCTGCGCGCAGCTGCGACGGCCGTCACCGCGACGTCGCGTTCGCAGCCGTGTTAGGGGGAGGCGGGCGCGCCGATCGGGCCGAGGTTCGGCGTCAGCCCGTGGAGCGAGAAGGCCCGGAAGGTGTGGAAGCGCGCGTGCTCGGGCCCATGGAAGTCCGCCGAGCCCGTGGTCAGCAGCCCGAGCTTCGTGCAGTGCTCGACGATCAGGCGGGTCTGGTGTGCGGTGTGCGTGATGTAGAACGCCTCGACCCCGTCGAGACCGGCGGCGGCGAACCGATCGATCGCGCCCAGCACCTCGGCGTCCTCGTCGAGATCCCAGAAGGGGTGGGCCCAGACGGCGAGTCCCCCTGCCTCGTGGATGATCTCGATCGCCCCCTCGACGGTCGGCGCGGCACGCGGACGGAACGCGGGGCGACCGGGGATCAGGTAGGCGACGAGCACGGCGTCCGCGATCTGGCCGAGCGTGGCCCCGGGATGGGCGAGCTCCTCGTCGGCGAGCCGGCGCGCGTTGTCGGGGTGCGAGGCGACGGCGCGGGCGAGGTGGGGGCGGCCGACGGCGCCACCCGCCGCTCGCTGGGCGGCCAGTTCGCTGCGGTCGACCTTCCAGCCCACCTCCTCCAGGGCGTCCGCCATGCGGGAGGCCCGTGTCCCGCGGTCGGCACGGCACAGCTCGAGCACCTCGGTGAGGCGTGCCGAGCGGTGGTCCACGTTGTAGCCCAGGAGGTGCAGGTCCTCGTAGACGCCGTCCAGGACGCTGATCTCGACGGCGGGCACCACCGTGATCCCGTGCTCCCGCCCTGCTTCGAGCGCCTCGGCCACGCCCTCGACGGTGTCGTGGTCGCTGAGCGCGAGGATCCGGGTCCCGGCGGCGGCCGCGCGGGCCACCACCTCGCGGGGAGGCAGCGCCCCGTCGGAGCGGGTCGAGTGCGACTGGAGGTCGAAGGTGGGGGCGTCGTCCGGAAGAGGCACGCCCGACGGACCCTACCCGGCGCCACGGGTGGCATCCGGCGGCGGGAGCGTCTCCTCGTCCGCCGCGGTCTGGGAGCATGGGAGCGATGACTCGCCGTGGGGCCCTGGTGCTGTCGCTGCTCGCCGTGATCGGAGTCCTCCCGGGGAGCGCCGGTGCTGCCGAGCGCTTCGCGCCGGTCGACGCGCCCGACCCCGGGCTGAGCGTCGACGCAGCCGCGGTGGAGAAGGCGATGCTCTGCTCGGCCGGGGTCGACGGGGCGGCCCGGACACCGGTGCTGCTGCTCCAGGGCACCGGCGCGACCGCCAAGGACAACTGGTCGTGGACCTACCAGCCGGCCCTCGACAAGCTCGGCGTGCCCTGGTGCGCGCTGGACCTCCCGGAGCAGGCGAGCGCCGACATCCAGCAGGCCGGCGAGTACGTCGTCCACGCGCTGTGGAACATGAGCGCGCGCGCCAAGCGCAAGGTGTCGATCATCGGGCACTCCCAGGGCGGCATGGTCGGTCGCTGGGCGCTGCGCTGGTGGCCCGCCACCCGCGGGCTGGTCGACGACCTGATCGGCTTCGCCCCCTCGAACCACGGCACGACCGAGGCGACGTGCAGCACCGAGAGCCCGTGCTCGCCCGCCGGCTGGCAGCAGCGCGACGAGTCGGACTTCATCCGCGCGCTGAACTCGCGGCAGGAGACCTTCGCTCCGATCTCCTACACCAGCATCTACACGCGGACCGACGAGACGGTGAAGCCCAATCAGGACGCGGAGACCGGGTCGTCGTCGCTGCGGACGGGGGACGGTCTGCGCACCAACGTGGCGACGCAGGACATCTGCCCGGCCGCGACCTACGAGCACCTGCTGATCGGCCTGATCGACCCGGTGGCCTACGCGCTCGCGGTCGACGCGCTCACCCATCCGGGGCCGGCGGACCCCGCGCGGATCGACCGCGGGGTGTGTGCCCAGGCGTTCCACCCCGGGATCAACCCGGTGACCGCGCCGGTCGACGGCGCGGCGGCCGCCGCGTCGTTCGCGTCCTACGAGGCCCGCACCGTGCCCGCCGAGCCGCGACTCGCCTGCTACACGACCGCCTCGTGCGGTCCGGCCGGGAGCGGCGTGGGCACCACGGGCATCGTGCCGGCCCGGCTCGTCAAGCCGTACTGCCAGTCCCGGCGGCGCTTCGCCGTGACGTTCCGCGCCCTGCGGCCCGGGGTGCGGGCCACCCTGGCGGGCAAGCCGCTGCGGCTGCGGAGGTTGAAGGACAAGCGGCTCCGTGGCACCGTGGACCTGCGCAAGCGGCGCAGGCAGACGGTCCACGTCGTCGTGCGCGGGAAGGACCGCCGAGGCCGCGACGTCAAGCTCGTGCGCCGGTACCGGACCTGCCGATGAACTGAACGCCCACGTTCACGATCGTGACTACCATCTTCCCCATGCTCGCCTTCCGTCTCCGTACGTCGACCATCCTGCGGGCGGCGCTCGCGGCGGGGATCGGCCTCGCGGCCGCCCCGGCGGCGCACGCCGCGACGATCCTCGGTCCCGAGCCGACCCCGGGGGTCACCCGGCCCGCGATCCTGGTGGGCAACAACTGGGACGGGACGACCGACATCGTCGACCCCGAGACGTACGAGCGGCTCGACCGCGTCAACGTGGTCCCCGACAAGAGCGAACGTCTCGCGGAGATCATGTTCGACCCGGTCAAGCAGGGCTTCTTCATCGGCGTGCGGGAGCTGATCGGCGAGGGCAACGACCAGTTCAACGACGACGTCTTCTCGTCGAACGACGGCAGGACGATCTACGTCTCGCGTCCCAGCTTCGCGGACGTCGTGGCCATCGACCTCGCGAGCAAGAACATCGTGTGGCGCGCCCCCGTGGACGGGTACCGCTCCGACCACATGGCGATCAACGCCCAGGGCACCCGCCTCCTGGTGTCCGCGTCGACCGGCAACATCGTCCACGAGCTCGACACCGCGACGGGGGCACGTGTCGGCGGCTTCCCCTCGGGCGACTCGCCGCACGAGAACACCTACTCCAAGGACGGGTCGAAGGTCTACCACGCGAGCATCGGACGCGTGTACCTCCCGACCGACCGGCCGTCCGTGATCGACTCGGCCAGCAAGGGCGGGCAGTACTTCCAGGTCGTCGACGCGAAGACCAACGAGATCCTCAAGCGGATCGACATGGGCGAGAAGCTCGCGGAGGCCGGGTACCCCGGGCTGTCCTCCGCGGTCCGCCCGATGACGCTCTCGCCCGACGAGAAGTACGTCTACTTCCAGGTCTCGTTCTTCCACGGGTTCATCGAGTACGACCTCACGACCGACAAGGTCACCCGGGTCGCCCGCCTGCCGATCTCGGAGGAGGCGGCCAAGCTCATGCCGGAGCAGTACCTCCTGGACTCCGCCCATCACGGCATCGCGCTAGACAAGAAGGGCGAGAAGCTCTGCGTCGCGGGCACCATGTCGGACTACGGCGCGATCGTCGACCGCGAGACCTTCGCCGCGCGGATCCTCGACGTCGGCAAGAAGCCCTACTGGTCGACCAACAGCGCCGACGGTGAGTCCTGCTACGTGTCGGCCAGCCAGAACGACTGGGTCTCCGTGATCGACTACAAGACGGAGAAGATCGTCCACCGCATCCCGGTCGGCCGGCATCCGCAGCGGGTTCGCAACGGCGTGGTCCGGGTCGCGGACTACCCGCAGGGCAAGTACGGCGAGGCGTTCGACCTCGAGATGTTCACGTCCCGTCAGCCGGTGAGCTTCCGCGGAGGCGACGAGAACTTCGGCTGCCGTGCGGCGAAGGCGCAGAAGCTGCGTCTCGCGTCCTGCCGCGTGGACCTGCGGGCGCGCGTGCGCGGCGCGAAGAAGGTCTCGACCATCGCGCGCGGCACCCGCACCGTGTCGGGTCGGCGCTCCTTCAAGGTCGACGTGAACCTCACCAGGACCGGGAAGGCCCTCCTGAAGCGCCGCCCCGGCGGCGTCCGCGTGACCGCGCGGTTGCGTGGCGTCGACTCGATCGGGCGGGTCCGGACCGTGAGCAAGCGCATCACGATCCGCACGCGCCGGTAGGCGGAGGTTGCCGCTCAGCAGTGGGCCGACCGGTGGCCGGGACGGCCCGCCGGGCGCAGGTCGCGGTCGCGGTAGGTGATGGCGATCGCGGCGCCACGGGCCGCGCACGCCGCGCGGAAGGCGCTCATCGCGTACTCGATCTCGTAGACCCGACGCCCGTACACCGCGGTGAAGGCGTCGCACTCGGCGTAGCGCTGGCAGTCCTCGGCGATCGCGAAGTCGAAGCGCAGGCGCCGGGCCTGCGGGAGCAGTTCGACCGTGTTCTTCTGGGCGACCGCGAGGCCGAGCCGGTGGGCCCGCGCCACCAGTGATCGGGCCAGGGCTGCGTTGGCGGAACGCCGCAGCAGTCCCCCCGAGCGCGTCCACGAGTCGAGGTTGTCCAGGTCCACGGCCCGGAACCCGTCCTCGGCGCAGCCGCGCAGCCAGCGGCCGACGATGCGCGCGATCGCTCTCCGGCGGGTGGTCGTGCGCGTGTCCAGCAGCACCTCTCCCGGCCAGTCCGGGTCCTGGACGGCGCGACCGCGCCTGCGCAGCAGCAGCGTCGGGTGGTGGGCACGCCACCAGCGGTTCTGCTGCGGCTGCGTCTGGAAGGCGTTGACGTAGCAGACGTTGTAGCGGCCCCGGGCGGGGCGTTCGGTGCGGTCACGGACGACGATGCGCGTAGCGGGGGCGGGGGGATACGCGCCGCCCAGTTGGTACTCGAACTGCGCGTCTGCCGGGGGCGGGACGACGGTGCGGGCCGCGCCGGCCGCGGGGGTCAGCAGGCAGGCACCGCCGAGGACGATCGCCGCGATCGTCGGCGTCCGGCGCAGGGGCGGCCAGGGGCGCAGGGCCATGCGTCCATGATGGCGCGTGTTCATACCCGACTCCATGAGTCGGTCTTTGTTAGGGTGGCCGAACTATGCAACGCGACGCGGGGGTCCTGAGCGACCGGGGAAGGGTTCCGGCCACGGCGAGAACGCCAGGTGTCGCCGAGCTCGAGCAGTGGCCGGTGCTGCCGTGCCCGCCCCGTCCGGCGGGCCGCGACGTGGCCCTCGATCTCCTGCGCGGCCTGGCGATGATCGTCCTCGTCGTCAACCACGCGCAGCTGTCCTCGTGGCTGGGCGTCGCCACCAGCACCCTGGTATCTGCGGCCGAGGTGCTCGTCCCCGTCTCCGGTGTCGCAGTCGGCATGGTGTTCGGGCGTCGCTGGGTGGTCAACGGCGCGCGGGCCACCACGCTGCAGCTCTGGCGCCGGGCCCGCACCCTGTACTTCGCCTCGGTGACCGTCGGGGCGCTCGTCGGACTCGCCACCTTCCTGCCGGTGCTCGCGGTCGACGCGGCGTCGGTGTCCAACGGGGGCCGGGAGCTGTACGCCTTCGACGGCGCGCTGCGGACGGTCCTCGCTGTCCTGACGCTCGAGGCTGGGCCCTGGCAGATCAACGTGCTGGGCCTCTTCGTCGTGACGCTCCTCATCGCTCCCGCGCTGCTCTGGGCGCTTCACCGTGGCTGGTGGGCCGGCCTGCTGGTCCTGAGCGCGGCGCTCTACCTGCTGGGCCGCGCGCTCGACGTCGACGTGCTCCCGACCCAGTCCGAGGGTCCGTTCCCCGTGCTCGTGTGGCAGGTCCTGTT